>CAZQQR010000409.1:0-4059 GCA_964595515.1 uncultured Pirellulaceae bacterium | reverse complement strand
AATTTTGCTTTTCTTTGAATTGCATGCCCAGAATGGGCGACACGTGACATCTATCACCGTGAACCAGCAAGCAAACGAGAGTAAGCGGAATTGGATTTGGCGAAAAACCACGTTTTGGAATCGGGCAACAACAGTTGGCAATCTCGCTGGGACGGTCATGCGGGATGGTTGCGCACGGTTTTGACAGCCCGGCTAAATAGCCCGGGTGTTGTTGACGAAGTGCTCCAGCAAGTCGCCATTATCGCCTGGGAAAAGCGGGAACAATTGGATGACGCCAACAAGATGGCACCCTGGCTTTATCGGATTGCCATTCGTCAGGTTCAATTGTTCTGGCGAACAACGTTTCGTGATCGAAAACGGGCACAGCCTCTTTCCGAAAACTTGGATACTGAGGACCGCACTCAGCGTGATCCGCTTGATTGGTTGACGGACGACGAAGCACATCAGCAAGTTCGAACGGCAATGAAACAAATGGGGACTCAAGATCGTGAAATCCTGCTCTTGAAACATACCGAAAACTGGACGCATGTTGAGATTGCCGAACGATTGGGCATTACGGTAGACAAAGTCATCTACCGTTTGGGAAGAGCCAGAAAACGACTACGAGACCGGCTTTTGTCGGTTGAAAACGATTGGATTGAAAAGTGAACACCGATTTATTAATTCAGCAACTCGTTGATGGCGAGTTGGATCATTCATCCCGAACGAAACTTCTGAAGCACGCCGATCAAAAACCGCAACTTTGGCGAGAGATTGCGATTGCGTTCACGGAGCAACAAATTATCAATGAAGCATTGGATTTTGATTTCTTTGACGGCGTCGACGAGCTAACACCGCGAACTCAAGAGACCGCCGGATCGACAGTTTTGAAAACTTCAAATGACGTTCCTAAGCCTTCCGGGCAGAAGCGTTGGTTGTGGGTCCTTGGGCTGGCGACTAGCCTGTTGTTCGGTTTGATTTTGGGTCAATTTCTCAACCAGCATAATACGTTGCCGGTTACCCAAATCCGGCCGAGTGGAATTAGCCAAAATCAAGGCATGCCCGATTCCGTTCCCAGCGACCGCTTCACAGAAAACGATCGCTTGGCCGCCATTATGGAACGAAGCTCAGCTCCCATTCCCGTCGAGTTTCGAAGACAACTTCTGGAAGCTGGCTACGACGTTCGAGAAAAACAAAAGTACGAATCTGTTAGTTTGCCGATAGGTGGCTCGATTGAAATTCCGACTCGAAACATCGACATCACCTACTTGGGGATTTCGGCATATCAATAAACTTACACACGAACCTGTCTGGCTATTGGAGAAGTAGATGAACATAAACTTTCAAGCGCACAAATTGGCATTTGTTTGGATCGGCGCAGTATGTCTGAGTTTGGTGACTCAAGCCCCGATGTTTGCTCAAGAGACTACTGACGAGAGCAAGCAAAAAATCAAACTAAAACTCTTGGATAACGATCAGGACCACAAAGAAGCAGTCGAATACTATTTGACGCTTCAATCTGACAAAGCTGAATTACAGGAAGATGAAAAACAGAAAGACGAAAAGAAATTTTGGCTAGGGGTCCAGTGTTTACCTGACAAACCATTTGAATTTGACTCAAAAGACTTGGGGCGTGTCACGCTTTCTGGCCTCGAGATTTCAAGCGTCATCCAAAATGCACCGGCTCAAATGGCCGGCCTAAAAAGTGGAGACATCATTTACAAATGTGATGACGAACGTCTTGGTGATCTCAGTGAATTGTCAACAATCATTGAGGGCAAAGGCGAGAAAGAGCTGAGCCTTTTGATTGTTCGAAACGGTGAAATGGAAACATTCAACGTCACGCCTGCTAAACGGCCGGAAAAAGAGAAGCCCGCGACGCTCAGCGTTGACAATGGCAATGATCAAGCTCGGTGGTATTATCTGGCCCAGTCTCAGTACGAATCAGGCGAGGCAAAACTGCCGAAAGGAGTCACCGTCAATATCGAGTTGAAATCTGGTGAGTCTCCAAATATTAAAATTTCAAAAGATGACGAAGAGTTCAGTGTTGTCAAAGGCAAGCTTAATGAGCTTCCTGAAGATTTACAGGGCGTTGGAAGTTCCTTGCTTCGTAGTCTTGAGAAAGTGACACAACCAAATGCAAAACTGAAAACTCTGGCCGACCGCGCTCAACAGTTTTGGTACCGCAATAACAACCCAGGGCCGATCTGGCGAGTTGTCGGCCAAAACCAACCAAGCCGAAACATTTGGCTGGACGTGATGGACTCAAAATCCGAATCTCCCAACAGCAGATTTAAAAAGCTTGAAAATCAAATCAAAGAACTCAAAGAGATGGTTCTGAAATTATCGGAAGAGAAATAGCACGGTCGGTTTACCGGAAGCCCAAACGCTTTGAAACGCAAAGCGTTTGGGCGTTTTTTGTATTAAGACTGTCCGCTGCGGCCGGTAAAAATTCGAAAACATCCGCCCGGAATTGTCGATACTGATTACCGGAAGCTTGCTCACTTCTTCGATTGCTATTGGGTACCGGCCCAAACGGTTACTCAAAACCGGTTTATCAAACGGCCGTTTTCAGTCAGACTTCTTTTTTCAGAATCACGCCACGAGAAACTTCTTCAAACTCAAGTTTCTTGAAGACGCCGATTGCAGTTTCATTCGATGACGGCATCTGGGCTTCGACCAACCCAATGCCTTGCTGCATAAAGTGCTTCAGTGATTCACCAACCAAGAATGTCGCGATGCCGCAGCCTCTGGCTTCTTCGTCAACTCTGAGATTGTAAAGCCCACGGGCGAGCAGTCCCCAGTTACTGGCGAGTGGTTGCATATCCCAAAATGCGACGCTTGCACAAACGGATTGGCTCATTTTGTCGTAGACGGAAAACTGATCTCGTTCAGTCAGCCCCATCGTACAACTTTCCCACCAGTTCTTTTCGATCGGATCCGCGATAGCATTGATTTGGTATTTGCGTTTTAGAGTTCGCTGTGTCCGGTCAACCACCGCGCGAAATCCACTCAAACGACGTTCGAGAATGACAATTTGATCACGTTCTTCAAAACCATAATTCCTAAAAGCCGTCAGTGCGGTTTCATCGTTAATGAGAACACCTGGAATTTGGCTTCCGCCATAGAGCCCGAGATAAAACGGGGAATAGGGGAAGTCACATCCCGCGTGAATTTCAGAAACGCCGCTGGCAATCAAGTAGTCGCAGGCTTGTTTTAAAAGAGCGTCGGCCACTTCTTGCTGTCGCTCACCAGGAACGACCTTTAGTTGGCAGACGATTCCTTTCTTCGAATTCAAATCCGAAAACTCGTCGTTAACACTAAACCCAGCATGGACGAAACCAAGCGGCTTTGGATGGTCTCCCGACTCGTCGAGGGCCAGGAAAAATCCATCAGCCACAAAGTAAGGTTTGGCAAACACATGATGATCGAGCATCAATCTAGAGACTGCCGAAACCTGCCCTCGGATTGGTTTCTGAGCTCGCCAAATCTCTGAGATATGTGGTGGATCGGTGTTGAGAAAACTTCGGTACTTGATCACAAGCAGAACTCGTTGCCATGATTCTTGGGAACGGATTGGGATAACCCGCGACGTCTCACCTTAGCATCTTTATTTCGATCACTCAAAGCGGATAAGTGATTTCTCTTATCAGAGGAAGCGTTACGAATCGACGCCTGACACCCGAACGGAAAATCAAGCTGTCTCTCAACAGCGTATTTGAGCGATCGGAACCTACCGATTGGCAGTTCCGATAAACGTCAATTCAAAAGATTGACGACCTTGAGATAGGCCCGCGAGGTAGCCTCGACTAGCCTATTGGTCGTTTTTGAACCCTATTGGCGTTGAGACTGCGCACAAAAAAAGCCGACAAATGTCGGCTGAAGTTGCGGGGACAGGATTTGAACCTGCGACCTCGAGGTTATGAGCCTCGCGAGCTACCGGGCTGCTCCACCCCGCACAGGTATATTAGCTAAAAGAGGTTGAGTGCCAAGTCCAATTCGAAACTTTTTGCGAATCGTTTGAATCAGCACTTTGCATCATCCAGTCGTTTGACTCAGCTGGAGCTGCGGGTGGCGATT
>CAZQQR010000408.1:2602-4100 GCA_964595515.1 uncultured Pirellulaceae bacterium | reverse complement strand
ACTTCGATTAGTTCAGATTAGTGAAGATTAGTGTTCAAAAAATTAAGAGTGAACTTCTGGATGAATTCCGACTTTCAATGTCTTTAACCAACCTGAAACCGCTGCGGGAAAAAAAGTGTCACCCCGTAAACCAAGACCGCTGACAAAGCACAAAGCAAAATCGCTAATCCAAAGATCGCGAACAACGGACCCATGATCGACAACATTCCAACGCCCAATTGCCTAGCATCCGCACCAAATATCGCCAGCACCAATGCGGCCAAAACCAAAGCACCACCCACAATCCACGCGCCGCGCGAAGCACCCCGATAATCGCTCGGGCTAGGAGCCATGTGACTGCCTACACACAACACGAGATACAAGAAAACCCAGAACCGGGGCGTGAAGAAATTGCCCACCGATAAAATACTTTTGCACATTCCCCAGATAATCGAAAACGTTTTGTCGACGAGATTGCCGCTTTCGACCTTGGATAGAGCCACCGCTTCTTGGGCAGCTTCGGGAAAGAACAACCAAACTAAGCCCGCCAGCACGACCGACCCGCCCAGCAGCGGAGCGATCCCGATGAACAACGTCCCGATCTCCTGATACCGGTTGCCAACCCGGAACGAATGACGCACAAAACCAAGCCGTCCCGATTCACGATCCGGCTCAAACAGCGCAACCTCTTCAACGTCGTGATTAAAGACACGACACATGAACACGTGGCTAAGCTCATGGATCGGCGTCCCGAGCCAGCCAGTCCACAGAACGCTTTTCCATCCGAACCGTTCCGCCAATCGACGCTGGGTAAACAGCTCCAGCCAGTGAATCACCAAAGCGAAAGCAACAAACGGAGCCAGTAACACACCCAGAATCAACAACGTTTCGATTAGCACATTCGCCAGCCCACTATCCGTAGAGGCCACCGACGATTCGCGCAATGCATCTACTGCCCTCATCGGGGCGATTGACTGCGAAAATATGAGTGCAAATTCGATCAAAGTATTCTCGTGTTTCTTACGAACCTTTGTTAGTTTTAAACGTTCCTCAAAAGAACAGCGAGGGCAATAATCCCTCAAAACGTGACCAAGTCTGACACCATGAATCAACCAAGACAAACACCTCGAAGCGACCTAAAACAGGGCGAGGTTCTTTGCGATTACTGCACCGCCAAATGCTGCCGCTATTTTTCGATGAGCATTGATCGCCCAAAAACTGCGGCGGACTTTGATTACATCAGGTGGTACCTGTTGCATGAGCATGCAACGGTCTTTACCGAGGACGACGACTGGTTCCTGCTGGTCCATACGACTTGCAAACATCTGCAATCCGATCATCGCTGTGGAATTTACGAAACCAGACCACAGATTTGCCGAGACTACAAAACTGACAATTGCGAGTACGAAGACGACTATACGTTTGATCGGTACTTTGAGATGCCAGAGCAGATCGCGGAATACTCCAACGCTCGATTCAACGACATGAGCAGTTTTCGGTCACCCAAACCCGGGCTGCC
>CAZQQR010000408.1:0-2502 GCA_964595515.1 uncultured Pirellulaceae bacterium | reverse complement strand
GATTCCTGGTTTAGCGGAAGACGTTCGAACGTTGCAAACAAAGACATAGAAAATGACAAACCAATTAATTCAACCACGAACGCTCAGTGGATTTCGGGACTTTTTACCCCAAGCCATGATCCCTCGCGAGCGCCTGATGGAAACGGCCCGCAACATTTATCGTTCTTACGGATTCGTTCCGATCGACACGCCGACTCTTGAATATTCTGAGATTCTTTGCGGCAAAGGGAGCGAAGAAACCGATCGCCAGATGTATCGGTTCATGCACGGCAAACGTGACGTTGCAATGAGGTTCGACCTCACCGTTCCGCTGGCTCGTTTTGTGGCTCAGCACCAAAGTGAATTGGGGATGCCGTTTAAACGTTACCACATCGGCACGGTTTGGCGCGGCGAGCGCCCACAAGCTGGTCGCTACCGTGAGTTCGCCCAATGCGATTTTGACACCATCGGAACGACTTCGATTGCCAGTGACATTGAGACTGTTCTGGTGATCAACGACTTGATGCGTGCGATCGGATTTGAAAAATTCAAAATCCGAATGAACAACAGGAAAGTCTTGAACGGAGTCCTGGAAAAATCAAACCTTGCTAACCAAAGCGTCGCCGTTTTAAGAAGCTTGGACAAGCTCGCCAAAATCGGTCGCGACAAAGTCAAACAAGAGATGCTGGACGTTACGGATGCAACCGACGAACAAGCCGAACAGATTCTTAAACTTGCCGACATCAAAGGCACGAACCGTGAAGTCCTTGAGCAGCTCGGACCCTTATGTGATGGCAATGAATTGGCCGAGCAGGGCCGTGATCAACTGACTCAAATCGTGGACGCTGTCGAAGTCGTTGGTTTGTCCGACTCAAACCTCACCATCGACGTTTCGATCGCCCGAGGTCTTGATTATTACACCGGCACAATCGTCGAAACGTTTCTGGATGATTTGCCAAAATTTGGAAGCGTTTGCTCAGGTGGTCGCTACGACAATTTGGCCCAGCTGTACACGAAAACCGAATTGCCAGGAATCGGCGCATCGTTGGGGCTTGATCGATTGCTTGCTGCGATGCAAGAACTTGAAATGATTCCGCCAACAAAAACAACCGCGGACATTTTAATCATTCAGTTTGATCAAGATCGCTTGAATGATTACCTCAAGATCGCCACTCAGCTGCGAACTCAAGGGATTGGAGTTGAGATATTTCCATCCGCCAAAAAACTGAATCAACAATTCAAATATGCGGATCGTCGCGGATATCCGATCGTCTTAATTGCTGGCGGAAACGAGTTTGAGTCGAATATGGTCAAGCTAAAAGCGATGGCTGACGGGTCCGAATCAGAAGTGCCACTGAGTGACGATTGCACGGAGATTATCGAGTGGATTCGCAACAAGGTTTGATATTTCCCGCGAATGAAATAGACTGGGTGTTTTCGCCAGCAGAGTGTTGAGAGGAACCCACGTGGACTACGCCCAAGAAGAATATACGCTTGCCTACGCTTTGACGTTTGGCTTTCTGTTGTTGGGCTTATTGGTCGTCTGCATTCCTCGGCCGCGGAAATCTGAGTTCGTTGATCCGGTTCAGGCGGAAAAGGACAAGAAACTTAAACAACGTGACAAAGCGTTAGCGCGAAAGAAAAAGAAGTCGAACAAGAAGAAAAAGAAAAATGCCAAAATCAAGGCAAAGCGAGCCAAACAAAAAGGCTAACTTTCTTTCAAATCAATTCTGTCAAATAAAAAAGCAGACCCTTGGGTCTGCTTTTTTCGTTTTTGAAATGCGGTTTACGGCTCAGCCATCAGAGCGGTCCGATGGCTGAGCGATTTAATTGCGATACTACCAGCGACTGTTCGGGCAGCTACTTCGACCGCCACCGTAGCTTCGACCGTAGTTGCTAAAGTTTCGGTTGTAGCCGCCGCCATATCCGTAAAGCCCGCCGCCACCATAGCCTCTGCTATATCCGTATGATGGTCGGGTTGAGTAGATGTTTAGGTTGGTGCTGTAGCCACCGAACCCTCGGTTGTTATAAAAATTCGGCTGCTGGTAAAAGCTGTTACCACCGAATCCTCCGTAAGCATACCGGGAGTCTTTTGATTGCCCGATAGCGCGACCCGCGGCAGCACCGACAAGACCTCCGATTGCAGCACCGGCGAGTGCCTCATTGTTCCGGTTACCGATCACTCCACCGATGATCGCACCTGCGACGGCTCCTTGGCGAGTTCCACGTTGCGAATAACTTTGCGCCTCGGCGACTGACGATACGGACATCAAAGCTGCTGCGGTCACGGCGAATACTAATTTGAATTTAGTCATTGTTCTTCCTTCAGAAAAAGCGGTTTGGACAACTTTCTCTAAAGCAAGGGCCGCGCCAATCCAGAGAACACGGGAAAAGACTGTATTTCCCGGCCGCTTTGCTCAGTGGGGCGCGTTCACACTGACAACACTTGTGACCGAACTGATACTGGGTTGAGATTGAGTCGATGGTTTCACTAGGCTCAACGCCGGTGAAATCTCGATGTGA
>CAZQQR010000407.1:0-4105 GCA_964595515.1 uncultured Pirellulaceae bacterium | reverse complement strand
CGCGTTTCTTGATTTAAAATTCAAGATTCGCGTTTTTGACGTCACTTTCGCCTTTGCATAACCTTCGCCTTTTTAACCTCACATCCATCAGTCGTAAAACTTTAGCCTCACAAGGATGCAGCAAAAACCTAAACCACTTCTGCTGTAAGTAACCAATATGCTTACCATTTACGACTACATCGCGATCGCCTTCTTTTTTCTGTTCATGCTCGCGCTTGGACCGATCTTTAAACGTTACAGCGAAGACGACAGTGATTTTTTTCGCGGCGGCGGACAAATGCTGTGGTGGATGGTCGGTGGCTCAGCTTTTATGTGCCAGTTCAGTGCTTGGACTTTTACGGGCGCTGCCAGCAAAGCCTATCAAGACGGAACACTTGTCGCCCTACTCTTTTTCGCGAATGCCGCTGGCTTTTTTGTCAACTATCTTTGGTTCGCACCTCGCTTTCGGCGCATGCGGATCGTTTCGCCGATCGAAGGCGTTCGTGAACGCTTTGGAGCGGTTAACGAACAGATTTTTACTTGGCTGCAGATTCCAATGAGCTTAGTTTACGCAGCGCTCTGGCTTAGCGGGCTCGCTGTTTTTGCGACGGCGGTGTTTGGATTCAACATCACGCAAACGATCTGGGTCGTCGGAATCGTGGTCATCATTTTGTCAGTGGCTGGCGGTTCGTGGGCGATCTGCGCAGGTGACTTTGTTCAGTTGCTAATTCTGATGGCGGTGTCCATCGCGACGGCTTTTATGGTGCTTGGACATCCGGACATCGGAGGTATCACAGGATTGGTAGAAAAGGTCCCCAGTCATCACTTCAACTGGACCGAAGTCGCTAGTTGGGAGATCGTCTGGCTGTGGATTGTTTGCACATTCGTGCATAAATTTGTGAATCTCAATAACATGCAGGACTCATACCGTTACCTGAATGTGAAAGACGAAAAACAGTCGCGCAAGGCCGCGCTGTTGGCTTCCGTGTTGATGCTGATCGGCCCCATCATCTGGTTCATTCCGCCAATGGCTGCCAGCGTTCTCAGCCCCGATCTGTCAGTTCAATTTCCAGAAATCGCCAAAACAAAAGTAAACGAAACGGCATACATTTTTGCTGCGATGCAAGTCCTGCCCGCGGGGATGATGGGACTGCTGGTATGCGGGCTCTTTGCAGCGACCATTTCCTCGATGGACAGTGGGCTTAATCGAAATGCTGGGATCTTTGTCCGAAGTTTTTACCAACGAGTTGTTAAAGATCCTTCGCCGAGACATCTATTAATTGTCGGACGAGTGGCTTCTGCCGTATTCGGAGTGTTCATCATTCTGATCGCAATCTTCATCAACGAGCTAAAGGGCTTGGATCTATTCGACGCGATGATGTTGTTCGGTGGGATGATCGCCGTGCCTTACGCCATTCCGCTAATGTGGGGCATCATTATCAAAAACACGCCTCCTTGGTCTGGTTGGAGCACGGTCCTGATTGGATTCGTGGTATCGTTCGCCATCACGTTTAGTTGGGAAGTCGGTGAAGTCAAAAATTACATCATCGACCCATCTTGGTTCGGAACTGTGCTGGGGATCGACGGCGAGATGAGTATCCGGGAACGCAAAGACTATCTCTATTTCGCCCCTGTGTATGCCAACGTTGCCATCTGCTCATTGTGGTTTTTCTTCACAACATTGTTCTACAAAAATTCCAGCGTTGAACATCAGGAACGAGTGGATAAGTTCTTTACGGCGATGAATACTCCGATCGACTTTGAAAAAGAAATCGGCAAAGGCAAAGACAGTGTGCAATCAAAGACCCTGGGAATTTTGTGCTTAATTTACGGCGGCTTTGTACTCTTGATGGCACTGGTTCCCAACCCGTTTACGGGGCGTCTGGCGTTCTTGTTTTGCGGCGGCTTGATCGGCGGCGTCGGCCTACTGCTATACCGAGCATCGCAAAAAGGATCATCAACAGAAACTGCGACACCAAAAGACAACGAGAACGCATAGCCACTTAAGAAAAACTCTAACGGAATCCCTGCGAAATTTTTCTCGGGTTCCTACAGCAATCAAGAAAAATTGCATCGTTAAAAGCACCCTTAAAACAACCATCAAATCACAAAAAGAAACCATCAAACATCATGAGTGAAAAACTAAAAGGAAAACGAGCGTTGGTAACCGCTGGCGCACAAGGGATTGGCTTGGCGATCAGTCGCGCACTATTGGATGCAGGTTGCAACGTTGCCGTGCACTATTTTTCTTCAGCCGACACAGCAAATCAGCTTAAAACCGAATTCGGCGATCGTGTCGAAGTCTTCCAAGCCGACTTAACTGATCCTGCACAGACAGAGCAAATGGTTTCAAAAGCGGTCGAAGCTTTGGGCGGCCTTGAAATCCTGATCAACAACGCCGGGTCGCTGATCGGTCGAAAACGGCTTGAAGAAATTGACACGGATTTTTGGCAAACCGTCAACGATGTGAACGTGACCTCAATGCTTAACGTAACCAAGTTCGCTGCACCGGCGCTTCGAAACGCAAACGGAGCAAGCGTCGTCAACCTCGCTTCGTTGGCTGGCCGCAAAGGCGGACATCCCGGGTCTCTCGCCTATTCAACAGCAAAGGGCGCCACACTCACGATGACTCGCGCCTTGTCCAATGAACTCGGGCCTGACGGGGTCCGCGTTAATGCACTGGCGCCGGGGTTAATTCTGGAAACAAGTTTCCACGACACTCATACCACAAAAGAATCAGCTGCAAAAACGATCTCAGGAATTCCACTTGGGCGTGCTGGTAATCCCGGCGACGTCGCTCATGCTGCGGTATTTCTGGCTGAGCAGTTCGACGGTTTTATTACCGGAGCCACTTTGGATATTAACGGAGGAGTTTACAGCGCATGAGTACTCTATTTTCAACCTATATCGACAGCGTTTGTAAACTTGGCACGCTCGCCCAACATTCAAAGAAACATCGCGGCACAATCACGCATCCAACCATCGGTTTCTTTTTGAAAACGTTCTTGGTTGTAAACGTTGGCCTGCTGTCCGCAGTTGGTGCTCATGCTCAAGACAAACCGCAAGTGAATTACGAATCCTATAGCGGATTCACTTGCGATCCCGTTCCGAAACTTCCGGCCAAAGAAGTTCATCCTTCGCTCTGGTTTACCGCCGAACAAGCCGCCAAAATGCGAGCAAAAAAAGACCAGGATCAACAGGCGGCAGGACTTTGGAAAAAAGTATCTGAAAGCCAGTTCATCACCATGGATTTGATGCCAGTCGTATCAGCCACCGATGAGAAAAAGCCTGTCCACCAGTACTACGGTTACATGTCGCAAGCCGCCAAGTACTCCGGATTCATGATTTGGATGACCGAGGACAAAGCCGAAAAACAAAAACTCATCGAGCGAACAATTGCTCTTCTGGAACGCGCTTACGACGGTCCGATTTATGAGCTTGATCCAAAAACCAAAGGCGGAGCAACCGACGAAATTTATCTAGGCACCTGGATACAGAACTACGCTGCGGCCTACGACTGGGTACAGCCATTCTTAACCGAAGCCCAAGACAAAAACATCCGCGCGCGACTGATCAAACAGTGTGACTGGATGGGAAAGAACATTTACTACTGGACAACGCGTCCCCACAACCATCTTTCGAAACCTGCTTGGGGTTTGGGGACCGGTGCACTCGCGCTATGCGAAGAAAAAGACGCGATCAATTGGCTTGGTGTCGCCATTACCGCCGGCAACGATAACACTCGCTACTTTTTCAGCGGCGACGGCATTTACCGCGAAGGCTCTCATTACCTCGGGTTCAGTTGGACCAATTTTCTGCCGTTCATGATCAACTACAAAAACGTGTCCGGCGTCAGCCAGTTTGATGCCTTCAAACCGGTGATGGAGTGGGGAGTGGCGGTACGCAACAGTAACGGCTGGCTACCGAATATCGAAGACTCATTTATTCGTCCGTTCCCAGGTCACATGGCCGCGGCATACTACAAGGACAGCAAAACATCGCTGCACAGTTCAGCTCCACTTTCAGAAATCATGATGTGGGCCTGGAACACGACCGATCTGAAACCGTTCGAAGCCTACACACAACGAACGACTTACAACTGGACGGGGGCGACTTGGGACTACAC
>CAZQQR010000406.1:0-4108 GCA_964595515.1 uncultured Pirellulaceae bacterium | reverse complement strand
CCGGAAATTAGTTTAACGGCAAGCCGGAGGCGACTGCGTTTCAACCAATCCTCACGCGCCTTCTTCATCGGGCTTAATTGTCGGTTTGGTCTCAAGCGTTTCTTTCGTCTCCGCTTGTTCACCAGGGAACCGAGGATCATGCTCAGTCGGCTTCGTGGGTTCCGATGGTGGATCGAATTTTGGATTGTGCCCGATAGGAGGAACGGGCTCGCCGGGTGCAACGGGCGGATAGAAATTGTGAAATCGCCGCGAGCAACGATCTTTGAATTCCGCCAACTTTGAGTCACGATCGTCATCCGAATGGAAAACTCGTTCCAAAGTTTCGTCAAGAAATTGATTGGCGAGTTCGAACACTGGCACGTCGTTTTTCAAATAACGAAGCGCCAGTGAACGTTCTTCGTCTGTAATTTCGGCGTCTCGTTTAGAAATATTTATGTGGACATAAGAAAGATCCGCGAACACGTTGGGGAACATCCGCTCCATACAAATACAGGATTCATCGAATCGCTCGATTGGGAACAAGAACGCTTTTTGCGTCGCCAGAGCTTTTTCGATCACTGACATGTCGTCGAACGATTTTCCACCGTTGAGAAAGTAGATTTGGCTATTAGTTTGTGGGTGGACATCTTGCGAAATAAGTTCGGCTTCCGCAAACTCCCGAAAACTCATTCGCTGGGCGATGCAGTTGACTTCTTCGAAGTGGCGATGAAAAAAGTACCGCGAGATAAAGCGATCGACAGGATCCCGAACATAGCTGAGCGCAAAAATAGACGCGTGCTCATGTCCAAATGGAAGGTCCAAAGATAGTTTGTGGTCGCTGATGCAACTGACGCCGGGATGGCAGCGAACAATCTCACTGACGTCATCGCAGGTATATTGTTTTGTCTCAAGCAGTGAATTGGAATTGTAAAACCCGTCTCCAAACGTCCGGTTCATTAACTGCCTCAGGGTAGAGCCTCCCGCTTTTGGGACGTGGACATGCAGCCAGCACTCACGGAGGCGATCTTTCTGAGGCGTTTCGTCCGCGGATTCGCTACCAGACTCGTTGGGGTTATGCTCTTTATCGGGCGACATGGTTTTTCCAGACAGACTCAAATTTTATGATTCCATATTACGCCGTTACGAGTTGGCAGTGAAGATCGAATTCTTGGCAAACGGCATGCAGCACGATTGATTGGGTTTGCCGGCTTTTGAATGATGGTTTTGCGAGATAGAAACACTTGGCTTGGCCCTACGCGGCCAAGGCTTTCGAGGCTTTCGACGTTTTCAGAACTCTTGACGAGTTCCGCTACGCAATAAATGAGCTGAATTGAAATACTAAGTTGGAATACTAAAAACGGTTTGGCAAGAAACGATCAAGCAGACAATGAATTTCACCATCAAGCACATTTTATTGGTCGCAGTCTTGATCGGAATCATGGCGGCTTTGATTTCGGCAGCCAGGCAATCGGAGCCAGACCAAACCTATCAGTCAATTGCATTTTCTCCCGATGGCAAACATCTTGCGGTATTGGGAACGCGATCAACTCAAATATTTGATGTTTCAACAGGTCGCAAAATCGCGCGACTAAATTTGTTCTCAACGGGGTTTCCTGACCATGTCGAGTTCGTTAACAACGAAACGTTGTTTTTGGTTAGTTGGGGAGCTGATGGTAGCGTGAGGCACGCAGCACGATGGTTCCGCTGGCGTTCCGGCAATCTGTTGCGCAAACTCGATGTCGATCCGACGTATCAGCATTTTGCGACGGCAAGAGGTGGGTTTGTTTTCTCAGACAATTCGACGTCGCGAACAGATTTTTACTTAAAAGATGTTGATCAGGCTCAGTCATTGACAAGTTTACTGGGATATCTAGATCCAAGCTTGTTTCACGTCGGTTTGGGCAGACACTTCAACGGGACGCCCAACGATTTTGATCTGAGTTTGCCAGCCTGGACAATTTCGACAAAGGTTGAAGATTTTGAGAATGAAAAAAAGCTGACTCCCTTGATCGAGTTGGCAGCTCAAACCAAGATCTCTCCTGATGGCAAGTTCTTTGTGATGGAAATGACACACTCTTACTCCTATCACCAAGAGTCTGATGGGAAGACAATTTGGAAAGAGGACATTGGGTATCCAACCAACTCTGCATTTTCGCCCGATGGAAAATTTGTATCGATCGAAGACCGTTGGGGAGAACGAAAAATTGTTGTCTTTGAATGCGAATCGGGCAAACGAATCAAAGAGTTCGATCTGGACCATCAGTTTGGGGCACCGATTACTTTTTCAGATCAGGGAATGGTCGCGGTTTGTACTCACCAAACCAGTTCTACAGGAATTGAGATTTGGGATTTGAATTCTTCCACGCGGATAAGAGCCGTTGGTGCGACGAACTCGGAGCAAGAGTCGCTTCGGTTTTCCGCTTTTTACACACTGTGGCTTTTGATCTGGAGCATCGCTTGCGTGTTCGTTCTTCAACGACCCGTATCCAAGCTGAAGTTGCCTCGAATCGTTTCGGTCGTGTTCTGGGTGTTGCTATTGGCTTTGGGGATTTTTCTCGCTTTTACAACGTGCGGTCAGGTGTATAGCTACTTCCAAGGCGTCCCACGAGAAGGGCTAATACAGATGCTGGCCGTTCCAATGCTGTTAATGATTGTCGCCCTCATTTGTATGGTTCTTGCGTTTCAACGACTATTGAAACGGGTTATCGTTACACCCCAAAATTCAGCAGACAAAGTTATCAACGCAGAGTCAGGTCCCTAAATGGATTGGCTGATTGATAGAAACGAAACACCGTTAAAAACAGACTGGGAACCAATCTGCCGGATGGTGCGTCCAGATTCTGATCCGATGATATCGGGTTGCTATTTTCACTAATTGAAAATTCCGTCATAACCGATGACTGTCGAGCAAGATTCGCGTTAAAAAACGTCGGCTTTCTGTTTCGATAGACAACTTGAACATCACCGAAATTGTTATCCCGGGCGGAAGAATGTCACAAGAGGACAATGTCGAACTCACTGTTTTGATGCCTTGTTTGGACGAGTCCGAAACACTCGAAGTCTGTATCGGGAAGGCGCTTAAGTCCATTGAAGAGCTTTCCATCAATGGTGAAGTTCTGATCTCTGACAACGGTAGCACTGACGGATCCCAAGATCTGGCCCGCAAGTGTGGTGCTCGCGTGGTTGATGCGCCCATTCGCGGTTACGGAGGTGCCTTGCAGGCAGGCATTGCTGACGCGCGTGGAAAATACATCATCATGGGCGACGCAGACGATAGCTATGATTTTTCTACTCTCGGTCCGTTTGTGGAAAAGCTTCGTGAAGGCAACGACCTTGTTATGGGGAACCGTTTCAAAGGTGGGATTAAGCCCGGAGCAATGCCGCCGCTTCATAAATATCTCGGAAACCCGGTTTTGAGTTTTCTCGGTCGTCTGTTTTTCGGCGGACCGATTGGAGATTTCCATTGCGGATTGCGTGGATTCTCAAAGGACGCTGCCAAGCGAATGGGGTTGAATACAAGCGGGATGGAGTTCGCGAGCGAAATGGTCGTCAAAGCGACTTTGATGAAAATGAACGTCGCGGAGGTTCCAACGACTTTGTCTCCCGATGGAAGAAGCCGTGCCCCTCATCTGCGAAGTTGGCGAGACGGTTGGCGACATCTTCGGTTTTTGTTGATGTTCAGTCCCAGGTGGCTGTTCTTTTATCCGGGGCTGTTTTTAATGGCACTCGGTTTGATTCTGGTTTTGTTGCTCGGGTTTAATCCAGTTGCGATCAACGGCGTCACGCTTGATATTCATACTTTGTTGTTCGCGACGGTGATGGTGACGACCGGATTCCAAGCGACTTTGTTTGCGGTCTATACGAACAAATATGCGGTGGGAGAAAAACTGGTGCCCAGTGATCCGATGATGGATAAGTTTGGCAGGCTGCTAAATCTCGAGACGGGTTTGATTCTCGGGGGAGCAATTTTCCTAGCTGGACTAGGGACGGCCGCTTTCGCTCTTTATCGCTGGTGGCAAATGGGCTTGGGTGATTTGGAACCTCAAGACACCATGCGGATGGTGATCATGTCTTCGTTGCTGTTGGCGTTCGGAACCCAGATTTGTTTCTCAAGTTTCTTTTTAAGTAT
>CAZQQR010000405.1:0-4113 GCA_964595515.1 uncultured Pirellulaceae bacterium | reverse complement strand
GGATATATTGTTGGAACGGTTGTGGGTTCTGTGTTTTGGATGATTGATGGGATTAGAAACATATTGTTCGTCAAGCGTCGAAGTTTCGAATCCAAGACCAATAGTCCGTATGATGATTGAACGTGTTCGATCGACGCCGAGCGAGCGGTGTCCGAGTTTTGCAGCCTGTGAGCGCATAAAAAAAGCGTCCTGAAACAGAACGCTTTGATGTTTCGAATTCTTGCGAGCGAAATTAACGCTTGGAGAATTGAGTTCCTCGGCGAGCACCGTGAAGACCGGGCTTCTTACGCTCTTTCATTCGCGAGTCACGCGTTAGGAATCCACCGTCTCGGAGAGCGGCAAAGTGCTCGGTGTCAAAATTGACGAGTGCACGGGCGATGCCCATCTTGCAAGCCCCGGACTGACCGGTTGTTCCACCGCCAGTGACCGTAATGCGAAGATCAACAGCGTCTTTGGCACCCGCAGCATTTAGCGTGTCCATGATCGCTCGCTGATCAGCGATGATTGGAAAAAACTCTTCGAGTTTCTTACCATTGATGACGATCGCACCGCTACCGCCTTTGACTCGGACACGAGCTACTGATGATTTGCGACGCCCGGTTCCCAGTGCTTCGCCAGTTTTTTGATCTACTTTCGCCATTACTTTTCTGTTGGGTTGAATAGCCGTTGAATTGTCAGTGTTATTTTTTGTCTGGGCGTTTCCACCCATTGCTTACTTAAGTGTACGACCACCGGTAAGTGGTTGTGGGTCTTGGGCCTGATGTGGATGCTCCGAGCCTTTATAGATTTTCAGCTTTGAAAGCATCTGGCGGCCAAGTTTGTTTTTTGGAAGCATTCGACGAACAGCATCCCGCATGACCTGCTCAGGTTTTCGGTTCAATCGGTTTCCGGCAGACTCAGAACGCAATCCGGTGTAGCCGGTGTACCACGTGTAAGTCTTCTGGTTCAGCTTGTTACCTGAGAATTTGACTTTGTCGCAGTTCACAAGAACAACGAAGTCGCCGGTGTCGATGTTGGGCGTGTAGTTGGGACGATGCTTGCCCATCAAAACGACTGCGATGTCAGAGGCGATTCGACCAACAATTTGATCCTCACCATCGACAATGAACCACGATTTTTCGAGGGTGTCGTTCTGAGCGTTGTAAGATTTCGTGCCTGCCACTGTTCTCTCCGAATATTTGTGGGCGCAAAAACGCCCTTTCGTCCGATTTTGGAATCCCGGATTCTACGGGCTTTGCAAAAACCCTACAAGGGTCAACTGGCCACTTTCCTTCGATAAAGTCGGCAGTTTTTGGATTTGGGTGCACGGAAAATGGATGAACATTTGCGAGAGGTTCGATGACGCGGCCCCGGTCCTGGTTATAGATTGCGGCCAACCTCCGACAAAGAGAACTTGTTTTCTGTGCGATGCCCTCGAATCTGCGAATTCCAAGGTGTTTCTGGTTCGTCAATGAATGATCGAGAGCGGTTTTATGCATCCGGCAGTTGGTTGAACGGTATTGCAAACCGGCAGCCGGAATATTTGATACCACCCGTTTGGTTTACGCAGATCTCATGCTTTTTGGGTTTCGCGGACTAGTTAGGCAAGGCACGAAAGATTTTAGGTTGAATAACTTATCTCAAGGGCGTGGTGATTTGCTGATGGATGGCGAAAAGCAGTGAGAACGCAGCGAGCGGTGAGATGCTTCAATCAAATACCAGCGGCACAGACTCGACAGGGGCTTATCCTGTTTTAACGATTGTTAATCCGAGTCGCGCCAATGAACCAGTTGGGCCTGCGACGGCCCCCTGCTCCACTTCTCAAAAAATCATGGAGCTATTGGAAGAGATCACTGGATGGCAAACTGAATTCCAAGAATCTCGTGATAGCCAACTAAAGCGAAAAATGATCGGGATGGAAAACGAAGCTCCCGCTGGTTCGCTTTCAATTGTCGACATGTCGCCGAGTTGGGATGTTTCTCGGCCAACTGCTCATCGCGGAAAATGCGATGCGTTAGTCAGTGAGTTGGAAACTCTTTTGACGGAGTTGCAAGAAACTCGAACCGAATTGACTCGCACACGTTCTGCTTTGGCTGGCCTCGATCCAGCGTCAGTTAATCAAAGTGAAATGGTCGTTGACTCGTTTGTTCCTCGAAGCGTGTTTGCACGTGAACGCTGGGATGACCAGGATTTCGAGCTGGTCGAATCGGCCGAAATTGATGAGTGCTTTGGAAGCGAAAGCGATTTCGATGTCCGTCAAGACATGAATGACGCGAATTTGGTTGCACCGCCCTTCGACGGTTGGTCACTTGGCGGCTCGATTGGAATCGTCAATTCAATTTACGTTGATTGGCGCGTCGATAGTCAAGAGAATATTGCAATCTCGGTTGGAAAAATCGAAAGTGATTTTGGCACTGGCGACGCGGAATCTACGATCCAAATTGATCCTGTTACGAGCGAGTTTTTTCTTCAAGATGACAGCGAACTAAAGTCTATTTTCGTATGGGATTCAGTTGCCGGCGAACTAAGAACTGCTGAGCGCGGCTGTTGGACTCGGCTCAAGAAGAACGACGCGATCATTGCTTCTACCTTTGCCGGAATTGACTCTCGAGAGATATCCGCATCCGATCAAACGGCCTCTGTGTCCGCATCCAGTTTGGCAAGCCATTTTGGCAATCAGTTAAGACGCGAAGAACGCATTTTGGTCTTAATGAAAGACTAACCCTTCGTAGGTCAGGCTGTGCCTGACGTGGGTATTTGTCCCGCCCAGTCCTACACATGGTGGGCAAAGCTAGGCTTTCGTGCAGCACAAGGCTACGTTGCACTCGATCGTCCAAACTCGCCCAATCATGCAAACTCATTTTGGCATCTCATTCGTGTTGACTTGGTATCTTTAGGCGACGGCACCTTTTTGGGCGGAACGCTTTTTGTTTTAATACTCGTTCAAACTTCCTTGAACTTGTCGACAGCCAATGCCTCACGAATTTCAAAACCATTTTGGTGACCGATTGATCGACGGGATCAAGTCAAAAAAAACTCCGTTGGTTGTTGGGATTGACCCGAGATTCAATCAACTTCCTGCCGCGCTCACGCAAACTCGTGACACGATCACAGCCGAGAAAAAGGCAGAAATCACGGCCAGGTATTGCTGCGAACTGATTGATGTTGTTGCCAATCTCGTTCCGGCTATTAAACCGCAGGCTGCTTTTTTTGAACAACTTGGTTGGCATGGCATGGTCGTGCTTTCCAAAGTTTGTGACTACGCGTCGCAACGTGGGCTCCAGATTATTATGGACGCCAAGCGTGGAGATATCGGATCGACGGCAGCCGCGTACGCGAAGGCTTACCTTGGGCCGAAACCAACAAGCAGTTGGGGCTGTGACTCGTTGACCGTCAACCCATACTTGGGCGCGGATAGTCTTGAGCCTTTTGTTGAAACGGCGAACGAAACCGGGTCCGGGCTTTTTGTACTGGTTAAGACGTCGAACCCCGGCAGTGATACGCTTCAAGAGAAAGTTGCGGACGGCAAGAAAGTCTATTCAATCGTCGCCGAGCACGTCCAGCAACTTTCGCGGGAAAGCGCTGGCGAGTCGGGCTTCGGAAATATTGGAGCGGTCGTTGGTGCGACTTATCCCGAACAACTGGCGGCGCTACGAAAAGCAATGCCCAATACGATCTTTTTGATTCCAGGGTTTGGCGCCCAAGGCGGAACTGCGAGTGACGTTGCGGTCGGGTTGGACGAAAATGGGCTCGGTGGGGTCATCAACAGCTCACGGGCAATTATTTTTGCTTACGAGCGACCGGAGTTTAAAGACGCTCCCGACTGGCAAACGGCAGTTGAGCAAGCCACGCTCGATACGATCGAGCGTTTGGCTGATGGGACGAGTGCTTCAAAGCTGCGTTAGGCTAGTCGCGGGCTGCGATGTGTGCGAGCGCAGCGTGACATCTAAATTTTTGGGTAGCGGAACTCGTCAAGAGTTTCGATCCACACCATGAATCACCGAAAGTCTTGAGGACGTTTTAGCGACCATAACCTTATTTCTTAGTTGTCTCGATGCACTAGAGGACGTTGGTTTTTTGGACGATGTTTGGATGGGTGAAACTCAGTCGCCTTCGGCTTGCCGTTAAACTCAA
>CAZQQR010000404.1:0-4125 GCA_964595515.1 uncultured Pirellulaceae bacterium | reverse complement strand
GACTACATCCCAGCGCGCAAAAAAAACCCGCCAGTTGAACGAATTCAAACGTGACGGGCTGCTGCGATGGATCGGTGTTATCGATTCAACGGTGGATTGGTATTACCGGTTCAGTGATTCTTGAGCTCTGGCTTCTTTCAAAGCGGCGGCTTCACGCGAAAGCTTGAACTCTGGACCCTTTGGGAAGTACTGCACGTCATCCTTCATGAAGTACGCACTGGGAAGGGTTTGGCCTCCCACACTTACCTGACATCCGGTCGAAGCGACGGCGGAAATCATGGCTGCGCCACAAACGATCAAACTGAGTGTACGGGATTTTTTTCTAGAATACATTTCTTGGAAAGCTCCATGTTGCGGTCCGCGGTTCCATAATCACAGCAATCTCAACCGCGCGATAACCGTTACAAGCTTTATCGTCGGAGTTGCTGGTTTACTTTGAAGCTTTTGCGGAAAAATCGTTACAAGCCTCCAAGCTTTACAATCTGGGTTTGCCTAAATTCGCTCATTTGAAAACGCAGCCCTGTATGTGAATCGAGGAAGATTAGGAAGTGACGGTTTCGGTCAAACAATTGGCAGTTTTCGCCTTTGATGGCGATAAAAATGATAGCAATCGCTGAAAGCATTCCTTGGTCGTCAGTGATTTGTCTACTTAACACGAGGGATGGCAACGAGTTCAAGGGCCGAGTTTGCATCGAATCAATTTGGACATGCAGTCGTGGGCAGGTGGAAGAAGCGAAATGTGCCACAGGGAAAATTCGCTGCTGTCCGCAAACTGTCGGGTCAGTTATCCATGTATTTGACGAACCAAACTGCCGTATTGCTGAGATTCAGCCCGACTTTTGTCACGAAGTCAGGCCTGCCAAAATTGAAGGCTTACAATAATACGCATCTTTGAGACCGGCAACGAGACAGCGCGATCTACGAAATGATTGCAACCAATAAAAGGGTGGAGATTAACCGTGCGTCCAAGACTAATTACCAAGTACGTTCAGACATTGATTTTCTGTTTTGCGCTGGTTTCAATTTCGCTGTTGTATCCCTGTACCACGTTTGGGCAGGCGGGTCGTCTTCCTCAGCTTAGTTACTATCAGAATTTTAATGACTTCGTTCTTGCAGACTATAAGGATGCCGGAAGAGCATTTACGCGAGGAGGAAGCACGGCTTTTCGTGTTGGCCAACGCCGGTATCTAGATTCGATTTGTTACTGGGCGATGGCAGGCGAGTGTTACTACCATTTGGGTGAGTACAAACTGGCACTAGGAATGTATGAACAGTCGCTTCAGTTGTACATTTCGTATCAACTGGAGAATTGGCAGGCTCGCATCACGCTGCCGCCAACAATTCAAGACAATAACAACGCCTACCAACAGGCGAGAATTACGTGGGGGACGCCAACCCGAAAAGCCCGATTCGCGCGAATGCCAGATTCGTTTTCGGTCTTGTTTGGAAGACTCGATGCAGAACGTGTTCTGGAACAAGGCGGGATGGTTGAGAATGCTGAGAAAAAAAGAGTCGACATCACTGAGATCATGCGATGTACGTCGCTTTGTATTCATCGGCGCCGGCAGATCCTTGGGCCGACCGCAAAGTATGATCCGTTCACGCAGCAATTGATTGCAGGTTTAAGGGCTCGCGGTTCGGGCGATGGTTCGGTGCTTGGTTCCTTCAATGGAATCCTGCTTGGTTCAGCTTATGCGACCAATGAAGAATGGGAAAAGGCGGCCAAGATGCTGAATGCTTCGCTTCAGTTTCGTGGCGGGATGGATCATCCGTTAACGGCGGTGGGTTTGCTTGAGCTGGCAAATGTTGCGGTCAAAACTGAGAATTATGGTGCGGCGGGACAGCTCGCGCTTCAGGCTAGTTTTTCGGCAGCCGTTTATAATCAGTTTGATTTAGTTGAGGAATCGCTCTCTCTTGGCACAACGATTCACTTGTTAAGTTCCAAAACTCCGTACCCGCCACTGGTTAATGCAGTTAAGTGGGCTGCGTCAAACAGAGCAAGATTGATGCAGGCTTCTTTGATTGTTCGGCTGGCGGAGTGTCTTTCCGAAGGCGGCCAGGCGAGTGAGTCAGATGCGGTTTTACGCCAGGCGAAGACCCCGATCAGTTCACGAAATTCACTGGGCAATTGTGTTGTCAGCGCTCGTCTAAAATATGTTGCGGCGCTTAACAATTTCTTGAATCGTGACTACGCCAATGGGCTTTCCAATCTCAATGCCGCTCTGAAGCATTTTCAAACTGGCTCGCGTTGGTTGTTCCAATTAGGAATGGCAAATTCTCTGGTTGCCGATGCGCGGATCAATCAGAGACAGGCGGATCTGTTGTACGGAGTTTTGCTGCGTGATCCCAACGAGATGGATTGGAAGATGGACCCTATGGAAGCGATGGCGTTTTTAGCGACCCCCCACGTGCTTTCGTTGGAAACCTGGTTCGACATTGTGACCGACCGCAAAGATTATGCCCGGGCGATTGAAATTGCCGACTTGGTGCGGCGGCATCGTTTTTTTGCGAGTCTACCATTGGGTGGGCGGCAGATGTCGTTTCGGTGGATGCTTCATGCTCCAGACGAAGCTTTAGCTCCCGAGGCGATCGCTCAGCGACAAAAGTTCTTGGCCAGCAATCGTGAGTACGCGGATTTTCTTGCTAAGGGGAACTTGATGCGGGATGAGCTTCGTGCATTGCCACTACAGCCCGCAGCCGGTTCGGAAGAGCTTCACGAAAAAACCAAACTGCTAAAACGTCTTAGCGCGAACACGAATTTGTCAGAAGGATATCTAGCGAGTTACGCGCTTCGGCGAGAGCCAGCTGAAATGGTTTTTCCTCCTTCGAGTTCACTGGTGTTGTTGAAGAAACAACTTGAACCAAAACAAGTCGTGCTGGCTACGCTTCAAACGGCCAACGGTGTTTACGCATTCATGATTCAGGCTGATGCGATCAAGTTTGTCGGAAAATTTGATCCTAGAAAAATGACGCGAGCGGTCGCCCAGTTGATGAAAACCATGAAAGCCTCAGAGATCGCATTCGATGTAAAAGAGTTGGCTGAAACCGATTGGAAAGAAGCTGCTGAAGAGCTAAAGAAAGTCCTCTTTGGAGCAGTTGATGATTCGAACTGGGCGAATTTTGACGAACTGATCGTCATTCCAGATGGCGTACTTTGGTATGCACCTCTCGAAGCGTTACCAATCACGGTCGGTGACGAAGAAAAGTTCTTGGGTGAAGCCGTCCACGTTCGTTATTCGCCAACGCTCTTCCTGGCCGTAGGAGAACAACGTCCTTGGAAAGAACTCAAGAACGCAGCCGTTATCACGTCGCGATTTTCAGCGCGGGGTGACAACGAATTGACCATCGCGGAGTTTGATGAACTTGTCAAAGAAGTACCCGAAGCGGTTGCTTTTGAAAAACAAATCAAGACGCCCACCAATTTAGTGGCTTCGGTGTTTGATCAGATGGTTGTATGGAGCGAAATCAAATCGCCCAAAGGAAAGCCTTTCTTGTTGAATCCAACGCAAATCGACCAAAGCAACGTAGGGGCAACGGTTTTCGACTGGATGTCGTTGCCCTGGCATGGACCCGAAAACGTGATCATGCCCGGTTTTCATTCAGACGGTGGTCAGGGATTGAGGGCTAAACAGAATGGAAACGATTTGTTTTATACTTCGCTGGGATTGATGGCCTCGGGCTCACGATCGCTGTTGATCAGCCGGTGGGCGACGGGAGGCAAGACGAGTTTGAACCTTACTCGCGAGTATTCGTCGCGGCTTCCCAAAATGTCTGCCAAAGAAGCACTCCGGGAAAGCCAGACAATCGTTCGCGAAGCAGATTTGCAGTTCGACCTTGAACCCCGGTTGCGTTCCAAGAAAACTGACCCGGTTCAAAAAGCCGAACATCCGTATTTTTGGGCAGCACATATGCTGATCGAAGTACCAACGGGAGAGATGCCTGACGCTATAAAGATAAAGCGTGAAGCCGAAGCGAAGAAAAAGGCTGAGGAGGAAGAACAGCAAGTCGAAGAAGAGGAGAAAGAGAAACCTCCAGGTTTGTTCGCGAATCCCGAGGGGAAGAAAGGACAAGCTGGCGACGGCAATTGAAAACTGAGAGCCGAGCTGGTCTTCGAAGTGCATCCCA
>CAZQQR010000403.1:0-4159 GCA_964595515.1 uncultured Pirellulaceae bacterium | reverse complement strand
TCGCGACCACGACGGGCTTGTCGGATCGTGGCAACGTGGTCGATATTTACTCCAAGTTTTGGCATTGATTTCTCTTGGCTTGGTTAAGATTGCCTGTCAGCCTCTATTCGCACACCACCGTTATCCACCGAGACAACGGTTAGTTGACGGACAACATCATCGCCATGTTCACCAAGTTCATCAACGAGCCAATTCACCATTTTTTCGGAAGGTCCAATGGCAAATATTGTTGGCCCCCACGAACTTTGGCCCACCGCGAATTCACCGAGAGATCGAACTCGATCCACAATCGCCTGAGCCACGGGAGTCGCATAGGCTCCGAGTTGCACCTGTTCGTAGAACATTCCGCTTCGATATCCAAGCTCCGTAACCGATCTAGCGAAAGTAGAAAAATCGCGTCCAAGTATTGCAGGGACGACTTCCTGCTGCAAAAGGGATGACAAAGAATCGGATTCCGCTTGCGTCGTCGTCGGAAGATCTTTAAACGCGTTGGCTTCCGCCTCACCGAACACCGAATCGCAATTCGAAACGTTTGGCTCGATCAAAACAATCTTCCAATCATTTGGAAAATCTATGCGCATATCCAAAGGAGCAACCGATTCGCTTCCAACCCCTCGGTCAACTAGGAATCCACCTTCAAAAAATCCGTAGCTTCCAATCGCAGACTTCTTTCCTCGCCCCATCGCCATCGCCATCTCTTCTGCCGACGGCATCGGCTGGTCAAAAAACACCTGCAACGCGGCAGCCGTTGCAAACGCCAGTTGAGTTCCAGATCCTAAACCGCTATGCCGTCGAACATTGCTCACTTTGATCCGAACCGGAATCTCCGCCAAAGGAACCGCTCTGAACTCATCTGGTGCGAATTGAGCCTGCCAACGTTTCGCGGCATCTAACACCGCCGACTGAGATTTCGCCGAAACCAAAAGCTCGAAACGTTCACTTCGATCAATACGAACTCCGGTGCGAGGAGCATCAATCATCAACCCGGCCCCACCAAATTTTCGCTCGGTCGCGTTACCAATCGAAAGTAAGCCAAAATGCAGTCGGCTGGGAGCAGAAACATGAATGGATTTTGACGGGAATTCAAATGGCATTGGGTGAGCTTATCTTTCCGGGGCAGCTTCGCAAGTGAAAACTCAAGGATCCGTTTTGCCGTGGACAATGTTGCCCTATCTGACAATCTTCAATCGCGGTTGCGGCATCCTGACACGGTGATCAAACCAAACAGAATACCTTGCTACTATTGTGTTGTTACTTGTTCTGGCCTGCAACAATGTTCAGAAGCATCTCACATTTCAATCCAAATTGCTCGCGTCTTATTTCCGCAACATTGACCGCATGCGTGCTGTTTCTGACACTTGAGGTGCCGATCCCTATCCGTGTGGTGAAAGTTTCGACGACGTCATACCCTTGCCAGTCCCGCCCTTGTGGCTGTGATTCCGCGGATCAATGCTGGGAAGACTGCTGCTGTTTTAGCGATACGGAGAAACTGGCTTGGGCAGTGGCTAACGACATCCAGCCTCCCGCTTGGTTCGTCAGAAAGATGAACTCAGTCGTCTCGGTCCACGTTGACTGTAAGTCCCAAAAACGCTGTTGCTGCGTATGCGAATCGAACAATGACAGTACAGCTTCAGGCTTGAATCTTAAGACAAACGTGACACTGCTGTCCATTGTCCGAAAGAGGCAATGCGACGGCCAAGATCAAATGGTGCAGAAACAAGCCTATTTTCAGTTAGTTTTGTCAACGCTCGCGTACCATTTCACAAGCTGGCCTCTCGGCGGAGCCCTTTGTCCGATATGGACGGCCATCTCAATCGAACCGCCGACACCGCCGCCAAGGCTTCCTCAGAACTACTAAAAGCTCAAATTCAAAAATCAACCGCAGGAGGTGCTATGACGTGGCGCATGCGACGCGGGTTCACTTTGGTCGAGCTATTGGTAGTTGTTGCCATCATCGGAGTTCTGATCGGTCTAATTCTGCCCGCGGTGCAATCGGTACGCGCGTCGGCACGTGATGTCGTTTGCAAAAACAACATGCGGCAAATCGGTCTTGCAGTACTAATGTACTCGAACTCTCACAACGGTGATTTTCCATGGACCAGTCACGCAGGCAACAACCTGACTTGGCTGGAGACGCTGAAGCCTTTTACCGAGAATGTGGAATCCATTCGGGCATGCCCCGAAGATCCGCGTGCTCCTGAATGGCTGGCTGAGCAACGTCGTGGAACCAGCTACTTGCTAAACGACCTTTTGTCGGACTCGAAAATCCAACAAAGCGTTGACAACATCAATCGCATTCCGAGCACCAGCACTTTGATCGTCCTGTTTGAAAGTTCAGAAAGGACTTCCGTAACAGACGACCACGTGCACTGCTCGGTGTTCTACGATCCGTTTCGCATTGAACGAAATCGGGTGTGGGATTTTATGCAGCTTGAAGTCGCAACGACTCGACATTTTAACTTTTCAAATTACCTGTTCGCGGACGGACATGTTGCTTCGATTGCAGAATCAACATTGAGAAGCTGGACGGTTCAAGACATTGAACACGGCACCAACTTTGCAGACCCCAATAGCGACGGGATTTACAAATACTAAACGAAATGAAACTGGAATTTACAGATGAAAAACACATGGATACTTTTTGCAATCCTTTACGGATTGAGTGCCGGCGCCGCCAATCTTGGCGCGCATGAAGGTCGACGATTGGATATCACGGTCATCAACAACCAACTCTACGCGCAAGGCTATCTAAGCGGTGATTCACCAACCGACGATGGTGGTGGATTTGTTAGACCGTACTACAACGCAATTCACGGACACTTCAACAATGTGGGAAGCAGCGGAGCCATCGCAACATTGCCTGGCTTCGATATTCGGACTCCTCAGCAGGACGGATTGATCGGATTCGACATGACGTTGGCGTTGCTCGGCGGCGGTAAGTGGGCGGGGGCTCCGGCACAGGATGGATCTGGAATCGACCAGGACTTTGGCGCGCCGGTGCTCTCAAGTTTGACGGCAAGCGAAACGATGTTCCTCGGTTTGAACGGGGCTGCCGGCGGGTTTGACACCGATTCCCTCGGGAATTTCGTTATCGGAGACGCAATCGCAGGTGCTGTCGAAGACATCGACCTAACCTATGAGATCGATTTACAACCGTCCGATACGATCTACTTCCTTGAGTGGCAACTTTCGACAAACAAACCGGATATCTTGTCCAGCGACAGCATCTACACCATTCTGTCACCAGATGGGTCTGGTCCAGTCGAACGAATGCATTTCCAATCGCTCGCACTGGAGCGGCACTTTGGCCTCAGCGCGGTTCCTGAACCGGGAACGGTCGGCCTCTTGATGTTGAGTTTCGCCGCAATTTCGATTCGTAGAACTCGAAACTTTTAGTTTGACAAACGAAAAATTGTTCGAGGTGGGCTCCAGGAGTTCACCTCGTTTTTAAATTTAGCATCAGCTCACAAACTGCTCCAGCATCGTCATCGTCTGATTTTCGATTGGGCCGCCCGTTTTGTCGACGATCGCTCGCAGTGATTCATACTGTCTAACAATCTCCTCTGCAGGCAGAAAATCGATCCGTGTCGCTAAAATTGCAGCTTCGATTACCGCATGTCTCGCGCGGTTGAAGCCCCAGAAATCCCGATTGCGACCAGACGCGATTGCTTTGCAGCGAATGTTCTTGCGAGGTTCAGAAGTTTCGAAGTAGACGGCTTCAAACTCGTACCAGCGACAGGCGTCTTCGAGAATGAAGGTGTTATCATTCACTTCCGCAGGACGAATAGATGGAATCTCATCCAGTTTCCCGATGGCGGCTTTGGCAAACAGCATCACGTCGTCGGTAACGTGCAAGACTCCATAAGGTCGCTGTTGCAGATTCGCAAACGTTCGCGATGTTTCAAACGGACGAAGCTCGAACCCGTCGGCAGGATCGCCATCAACCAACGGACCCATTGGCGAAACATTGACGCTTCCATCTTCATTCGTCGTCGTGATGATGGCTTCAAGAATCATGGTGTTGGGTTGCTTTCTCGCAAAACGTCGATCGCAGAATCGATGCCAGCCATCGAACAGAAGTTAGCCAACATCTGATGTCCGTGCTCGGTCAAAATGGACTCCGGATGAAATTGGACTCCGACGATAGGTTTGGAACGAT
>CAZQQR010000402.1:1707-4171 GCA_964595515.1 uncultured Pirellulaceae bacterium | reverse complement strand
ACTTTGCGTCGTCGATGGCTACTCGTTTTTGTAGACCACGCCGTCTTTCATTACGAACGATATGTCGCGCATTAGCCGGATGTTTTCGATCGGATCGCCTTTGACCGCGACGATATCCGCCGTCATTTTTGGAGCGAGTGAACCAAGACGGTCTTGGATTTTTAGGAGTTCAGCAGCATTCAAGGTTGCTGCCTGAATGGCTTGGATCGGTGACATTCCTCCGGCGACCATTAGTTCGAACTCGCGAGCGTTTTCTCCGTGGGGAGAGACGCCTGAGTCCGTGCCAAACGCAACTTTGACGCCAGCTTGGTGAGCTTTGTGAAACGTTTTTAGAATGACCGGTCCGATTGCGGCCGCTTTGGGGCGGACGACCTCTGGGAAATAGCCGTCTTCTTTGGCTTTGTCACCAACCCAAGCTCCGGCCATGATAGTTGGTACTAAGAACGTACCCCGCTCTTTCATCAATTCCATGACTTCTGGCGACATAAAAGTTCCGTGTTCGATTGAGTCGACACCCGCCAAGACCGCTCGTTTCATGCCCTCGGTTCCGTGGGCGTGAACTGCGACCGTCATGCCGTAGTCCTTTGCGATCTTCACGATTGTTTCCAGTTCTTCTACCGTGAATTGCGGATTCTGCCCGTTCTTGGCGAGACTAAGCACGCCCCCGGTAGCCGTTAACTTGATCAAGTCAGCGCCGTCCTTATAACGTTGACGAACTGCCTTGCGTGCGTCCTCCACTCCATTGACGACACCGTCGACTGGCCCGGCATCCCGGCGAAAATCACCTTTGGTTCCGTTGGTTGGATCGGCATGCCCGCCGGTGGTGGCAAGTGATTTTCCGGCAGTGAAAATTCGCGGTCCAACAATCCAGCCTTCGTCAATTGCTTTTCGCAGAGATACCGAATTCGTGCCATTGTCACCGAGGTCTCGAACCGTGGTAAATCCCGCCATGAGTGTACGTTTGGCGTAAACGGTAGATCGAAGCGCGAGGTCGGCTTCGTTCATGAAGAACTTTTCCGAATATATTTTCTTGTGATGCTGCATCATCAGGTGCGTATGCATGTCCATCAGGCCAGGCATGACGGTGTGCTCTTTTAGGTCAATGATGGTTGAATCTTTGGAATCAGATTCTTGGTAGCCATCGTCGATCGACGTGATCTTGCCGCCTTCTACTACCAGCGTCACTTCCGATAAAACTTTTCCAGCTTTGACATCAATCATCCGGCCGGCGTGAATGATCGTTTGAGCAGAAGCGTTTTGAAAACTGCAAACGACAGCAAACAATGCAGTGAGGGCAAAGCGAAGCGAATTTCTTGTCATTGATCGGACCTGTTTAGAACAAAGAAGCGATCAAGGTTAGATTGGCGGGACTGAGAAAGCAAATCCGCCGATGAAAATCACGCAAGAGAAAGTGCGACCACTAACGATGACGAAAAAGTGGTGAGAGAGCTCAATCGGATTTATCGGCAGCTTTCATCTCGCGGAGCCAACTAATCGCTTGTGCTACTTCCAAGCGAAAGCTTGCCCCGATAATCGCTCAAAAGCATCGATGTATTTTTCACGGGTCTTTTTGACGATTTCGTCCGGCAAAGCAGGTGGGTCGCTATTCTTGTCCCAGTCCGTCGAGTCAAGGAATTCGCGAACGAATTGCTTGTCAAACGAAGGCTGATTTTGGCCTTCTTGATATTGGTCGGCTGGCCAAAACCGGGAACTATCGGGAGTGAGAACTTCGTCAATCAAAATCAACTCACCATCATGCAAGCCCCATTCGAATTTTGTGTCCGCAAGGATGATTCCTTTGCTGGCCGCAAACTCTCGTCCCTTTTCATAGACTTCGACGCTGCGATTTTTTAGCTCAGTCGCTGTGTCGGTACCGATGATTTCAACCATTCGCTCAAACGAGATATTTTCGTCATGCCCGGATTCTTCTTTGGTTGCAGGTGTGAAGAGTGCGCCTGAGAATTTGGCACAGTTCTTGAGGCCCTCGGGCAAAGCGATGCCGCAGACTGAACCTGTCGACTGGTAATCACGCCAGCCTGATCCGACCAAGTATCCTCGAACGACACATTCGATCGGAACGACCTGGCATTTTTTGACGATCATCGTTCGACCTTCAAGGTCTTCCCGGTTGAGGCGATCAGGAACTTCAACGGTACTCACGTCGGTTGAAACCAAGTGATTGGGGACGTCCAAGTGATCGAACCAGAATTTGCTGATTTGGGTTAGGACACGGCCTTTGTCTGGAATTTGTGTCGGCAAAATGTAGTCAAACGCGCTAATTCGATCACTGGCTACCATCAAGTAGTGCTCGCCAATATCGTAAACGTCTCGGACTTTTCCCTGTCTGACTAGCGTTGCCACCACAATCTCCCCCGAAGTTTCTGGATGTTGCCATTGGAATCATTCGACCGGTTGGCAGAACATAAATATATGAGAGTCGTCTTAACGTCGGAAGTCCCTTGGT
>CAZQQR010000402.1:0-1607 GCA_964595515.1 uncultured Pirellulaceae bacterium | reverse complement strand
TCCAATAGGTCACTTTTGTTTTCCCTTATTCCTTAATCGGGCTTCACTTGCCACAATGGAGCTTCCGCTGAAAGAAGTGCAACGAAGGGTTGGAACCGCAAGCGGGTTTTGATTACCGAAATCACAGGATGACTTAATGGGCGAGTTTAGGTTCCGAGTACCAGCTGATTGGAATCTGGATTCCTACCACGCTAACGCGATCCATCTGCTTGGGTTGGATGGAATTCCGTGGCCTTGTCGAATCGCAACCGGTCAGCCAATCAAGCCTGATCCACGAACGATCCTTTCGGTTTCGCGCAACAACGAAAACTCTGGTCGGCTGTACGTCTTGTTTCCGTTCAAAGACCGCGGCGAGATGTTGATCTGCACCGGCACGTTGCCAGTTCGGGATGAGCCTTACGATTTGCTTACTGAAATTGCCAGGGGAACCATCAACCGGCTTCGAAATCAACTATCGATTTGGGAAGAAGGCGGTTTGGAGGTCTCTGGTGGTGTTTACGAAAAAATCTCTGCGGCGACGAAGCTTTTGGCAACTTCGATTCTAGGTAAGGGGATCGAGTTGCGCGAAGACTCCGCGCGAGAGTGCATCGAACTGGGGATGAATGCAATTTTTGATTTGTCATCAGATTTTGGCTTTCAAATTTCCAAATTTCGGCGAGAGCACAAACAGATTAATAACTTTTGGATGGCAGCTAACGCCAAAGACGAACGTCAGTTTCGCGCGATTGAATCCAATCAGAGTTTTGATCTGATCCATTTTGCAATGGCGCCCAAAGGTCCTGAGAACACTAATGTTCTCACTCAAGATTCGAACTCTACAAAAAAGCGGTTGATTGTTGGGCCATGGTTGGACGCAAGTGTTGGAGGCATGCCAAGCCGACTGGTGGACCTGGAGGATTTTCCGGTTCGCAAGAATCAAATTGCAAGTGAACTACGGGAGGATCTTCAGAACTTGCCGCCGGAAACTTCTGTCCTACATGTTGTCAGCGGCCTCAACGGAATTGGGCATCGGCATTTGTCGCACCCTCAACAGCTTCAACTTACGGTTGATCTGCTGAGACAGGTGGAAGAGTCGCGGGTAGAGATTCCAACGATGGTTAGTTTTGATTTTCCTTGGGCGGAGCGACTGGCGGGTGCCGTGGGTGGCGTTCATCCATTGCAAATCGCGGATTCTTTGTTGAGACAGGGACTTGAGATTTCGTTGATGGGGCTGGAGATCAATCTGGATTATTGGCCCAACGGAAGCGCAATTCGTGATCCGCTTCAGTGGATTGACTTGGTCGATATCTGGGGCCAGCTTGGGATGCCGATTATTTTGTTCCTTCGAGCGCCATTTGGGGAATTACCAATGACGCTGACGTCGGAGCCCGGTGGTCAGCAACATCGAAATCGTGTTCCCGGATATTGTTCCGACGAGAATCGAAGGACTTTTCTGGAGACGGTGCTTCCGATGATGGTGGCTCGTCCAGCGGTTTACGGCTTGGTTTGGAGCCAGTGGGATAATCGCGATGATGACCGCTATCCAAGTGCCGGAATCGCGGCGGGAGATGATTTAAAGCAACCTCTGGTAGAGCTTTTTGACCAGATCAAAAAGCACTCTAAGTCTT
>CAZQQR010000401.1:0-4175 GCA_964595515.1 uncultured Pirellulaceae bacterium | reverse complement strand
CTCGCGCTTCGGTAGCTCAGTAGTGCTTTTCTGAATACCCAACGACTGACCCATAGCATCCAGACACATCCGAACACGGCGTAGGCCGCCAAGCCCCATTCCCACCACTTCCACACTGCGCCCAGCGGCTGCGCGAGAATCCTGGCCGGGATATTCGACACCACGAGGATCGGAACCACAAAAGTAAACGTGCCCCACAGCGCCATTCCGATTCCATTACGCTGGTAAATTTCCATCGGATAGCGGTAAAAATTGGTGATGTAAAACCAGAAATTGTACAAGTTCTGATTCCGCCCAAACCAAATACTGGTCGAAGCCAACATGATCATCACGCTATACATCACCACTGCTCCGCAGAGGACGTAAAAGATAAACGCGGGAACGGTTAGCAAGCTGAACTCTAGCTCTTTGGTTGGATCCAGCATCAAGTTCCGCACCGAAACAACGATTAACAGTAGTCCCAATAGTCCGTTAGGAACCTGAGCCCAATTCATTTTGGGAAACGAAATCAAGAACTGCGTGTCGATTGGTTTAAGCAGCGCGAAATCCAGATTGCCCGTTCGAATAAGTTCACTGAACTCTTCGGCGTTGGCCATGAAAAATGTTTGGATCAAGCTGTTGATGATCCAGATCGTTCCCAGAAAAATAAAGAACTCATTCTCGTGCCAGCCAGTCCCTCGCCCAATCTCCCCGGTGTGCCGGTAAATGATTTTGAACAAACCCCAGTTCATTGCAGCCCAAGACATCGACGAAAGGCACTGCAGAATAAAGTTCATTCGAAACGACATGTCGCGAATCAACGAATTGCGAGCAAACGTCAAGAAAACTTTCCAATACGAAGGGTGCATGATTATCCTCCGAATCCGCTGTAACGCTTGACGCCGCGATGCCAAAGGAACCTGGACAGCACAACAAAGAACACGACCCAACCGATTTCGATCATCAAACCTTCCACCATTTCCCAGCCTTGAATTTTTCCTAAAAAGACTGCGGCAGGAAAATAGGCCAGATACTTAAATGGAAGAAAATCAACGAACGCCCGAATCGAATCCGGCAAAAGATCCAAAGGAAACATGTGACCTGACAACAGAAAATTCATCAGCATGTAAATGAACATCAGCGAGGTGACTTCGAGAAACCAAAACCCGATTAACCCGATGCAGCACTCAAGAAAGAACCCAAGCAAGAACGAAAAGATCAACGACAAAAAGAAGATTACCAGCACGTTGGGTGGCGGCCAGCCTTCGACGAAAAAGTCGCCGCACAGCCAAAACACCAACGCGAACGGGGCCGCCGCTATCAAGTAGTAAACCAATTTGTGAGCAATTCGCTGCATCAGCAAACAGCCTTGCATATCGACTGGCTGAATCAAAAATTTCTTGATTTCACCGTTACGGACTTGGGTGGCGATCCCACGCGTCAAACCTGGCATGCTTGAAAAAGCTCGACTGATGATGACGAGTAAATAGTACGCCACCATGTCGCCGTACTTGTAGCCAGCGATCGCTTTGTCGGGGCCGGTTGCAGATTCTGCCGATCCCGGTGTTGAAATAACGTCGTAAATCGCCCACCACAAAAAGATCTGTGTGACGGTCGGCAAGAAACGCATCAACGTTCCGAGCATAAAATCAGCGCGGTAAATCAATCGCTCGTTGACCGAGATCTTGAAAAAAGTCCACCACGTTAAAGCGTCTGACAACATCAAAGCTGGAGTTCCTTGTTCAGTTTGATGCCTGGCTGGCGATTTGCTGGGCTTGATCCGCTGCCTGTTCTTTTTCGGCCTCAGAAAACACGTTGGAGATGACTTCTTCTAAAGGAGGATCTTCGACCACGATGTCATCGACTGTGTGGGCTCCCAAAATCTGGCTGAGAACTTTTCCGACTTCGTCCCGCTCAACGCGAAACTTGATTTTTGGAGCTTCGACTTCCATCACATTCGGAAGACTGATCAATGAATCGAGTGATCTGCTTTCTTTCAACTGCAGCGTGACAATTTTGTCGCCGCTAAATTTGTCAACGATGTCCTCAAGCGAACCGTCGTGATAGATCGAACCGTTGGCGATGATGATGACACGCTTGCAAAGCGCCTCAATGTCTTTCATGTAGTGACTGGTCAGCAAGATCGTGTTGTTGCGTTCAACCTGATAGGCTTTGAGGAATTCCTGGATCTTGTGTTGGGCAACCACGTCGAGGCCGATCGTGGGCTCATCCAAAAACAAAACGTCGGGATTGTGCAGGAGCGCCGCAATCAACTCCATCTTCATTCGTTCGCCCAACGACAATTCGCGAACCGGTCGTCCCAGCAAACGAGTCACGTCGAGCATTTCCGTCAATTGATCTCGCGTGCTTTCAAATTCTTCTAACGGAACACGGTAAATGTGTTGGTTAAGCCGGAAGGATTCCATCGCTGGTAAATCCCACCAGAGCTGATTTTTTTGTCCCATCACCAAAGCGAATTTTCGGCGGTATTCGTTTTTTCGCTCCCATGGCACATGCCCCATGACGTCGACGGAACCAGAATCAGGGTTGATGACACCCGAAAGCAATTTGAGCGTCGTCGTTTTTCCGGCGCCATTGGGGCCAAGGAAAGCGACGAACTCACCCTTGTCTACCGAAAAATTGATGTCTTTGACGGCATGGACTTCACGATATTCACGGTGGAACAACCCGCGAATCGACGCCATCATGCCTTCCTGTTTTTGGTAGACACGATACGTCTTGGACAAATTTTTGATCTCGATGATTGGCATTGGGGCGATTATAAATCGGCAGCCCAACCTTCAACAGGCGACTAACAAGCTCACCAGCTATTTCATCCGGGCCAAATGTATGGGTGAATGTTAAAGGCCATTTTGACCGACAAAACGGGCGATGATTCGGGTGTATAACGCACGCAGAACCAAGCAGACGTTGGGAATCAAGCCCAACCAAAATCTTCGGCCCGAAACGTTGTCTATCCAAACGATCCGCGTTTTCTAGTTCCGATTCACGCGGCAGGTAATCCAAGGTACAAAAGGGATATGAACGCAGCCAACTTTAGAATCGGAATCGGTCATGATACGCACCGCCTCAAACCAGGCGGAATTCTGTGGCTGGGTGGAATTGAGATCGAGCATACCCATTCGCTTGAGGGACACAGCGATGCGGACGTGTTGTTGCATGCAGTCACGGATGCGATTTTGGGAGCGGCAGCGCTGGGTGATATTGGCGAGTTTTTCCCCGATAACGCACCTGAAAACAAGGGTCGCGATTCGGCTGACATGTTGGGGTTGGCTTGGGAGGCCGTTCAAAAATCTGGATTTCAAATTAACAACCTTGACTGTATTGTCTTCGCTCAAAAACCAAAACTCTCGCCTTACAAACGGCAGATCGCAGCGAGGATCGCAGAGATACTTGGACTGGAAGAGAGTCAGGTGGGCGTCAAAGCCAAAACGGGAGAAAGCGTTGGTCCCGTTGGCGAAGAGAAAATCATGATGGCGCAGGCCGTCGCACTGTTGCATCGAGTTGATTGACGGAAAGTTATTGCAGTGTGGTCGGTCGAACGTTGAGCGGCCGAACGTTGAGCGGCCCAACGTTGTAACCAGTCTTTCAATTAGATGTTACATTAGTCCAAACCAATCGCACGACGGAGAAGCGATGACGAGTCAGGATTCGACAAACCAATCAGACCAACGACCACCAGGTTCCCAACGAGTTTTGGGATTGGACCCCGGTTTGAATATTACCGGCTATGGTGTGTTGGATATCTGCAGTAACGATATCTCTGTGGTCGAAGCCGGAGTGATTCGCAGCAAACGCACTCAGAATTTTGGAAAGCGGCTGGAAAGTATCTACGATGGAATCGCCGATGTGGTGGATTCTCTCAAGCCTGACTGCGTTGGACTTGAAGAGCTGTACAGTCACTACGAACGACCCAAAACTGCGATCATCATGGGGCATGCGAGGGGCGCTATTTGTCTGGCGGTAAGTCAGCAGAACCTGCCGCTACATAGTTACGCAGCTACACAGATCAAAAAAGTCTTGACAGGAAACGGTCGTGCGCCAAAGAACCAAGTTCAACTTGCCGTTACCAGGCATCTAAGTCTGGACGCGATTCCAGAGCCGGCTGATGTTGCGGATGCACTTGCCATCGCACTCTGTCATTATTACCTTACGCTCCGGCCCGCCGCGATGGG
>CAZQQR010000400.1:1183-4177 GCA_964595515.1 uncultured Pirellulaceae bacterium | reverse complement strand
CGGCTTGCCGTTAAACGATTTGACTGCCGATTCGTATGACGTTAAAGCAGAAAAACGTAGGCCGTATGAGGAGCTTGCGACGACAATACGGCACCGAACTGTTTCCAGAGACAACAATTGATTGAATCAATGTATTGAATATTATTACGGCGCGTTCTTTTTGAGTTTTCGCTGTAGCGTGCGGCGAGGGATATCCAATCGTCGGGCGGCCTCGGAGATGTTGCCGCCTGAATCAGAAAGCACCCTTTGGATATGTTCCCATTGAGCTTCGGCAAGCGAAGGAGGTCGGATTTCGGGAGTCGGAGTGGGCGTTGGTTTATCTTCGAAGGCGGCCAAGACTTGGTCGGCATCAGCCGGTTTGGTGATGTAGCCGACTGCACCCAGTTTCACTGCTTCGACTGCGTTGGTGATACTGCCATAGCCAGTCAAAATAACGCAGCGGGTGTCCGGCGAAGCCGCGCGAATATCACGAAGGACTTCGATGCCGTTTCGCCCCGGCATTTTTAAATCAAGCACCGCTCGGTCCGGTTTGTGAGCGACGGCTTTTTCGATGGCTTCTTCGAAACCCTCCGCCACGACGACGTGGTATCCTCGCCGGGCAAACGATTTTTCTAGCCGGTTACGAAGCACATCGTCGTCGTCCACCACAAGAATGGTTTCATCAATTTGCGTTTGAGTCATCGTGTTCAGATCGGTTACGCAAGGGATCGAAAAGTAATTAACTAAGGGGGTGGGCTAGATGCTATTTCAAAGTTGCCTGCTGTTCTCAGTATAACACGTCATTTCAAAACGTCTTGTAGATTCGTTCAACGGTTTCTTGGCTTACTGCATTTCGTTGAAGCTATCCCAACTGGGGATGCGTTGCTTCATTTTACTCTCTGGCTTTGGGTAGACGCACAGTCACCGTAGTTCCTTGATTGATTTTTGATTTGATCTCAACAGACCCGCCCAAACGCCTGACAACATTTTTCGCGAGGAAAACGCCCAGCCCCATGCCCTTGCCTGGAGCTTTGGTGGTGTAAAAAGGCTCGCTGACGCGCTCAAGCTGTTCCGTAGTCATGCCCTCGCCTTGATCGCGGATCGACCAGATCCAGTCGCTGGTGTCGGAGGTAACTTCAAAATGGACTGGCCCTTCGTCGGGATCAGAATCGATCGCATTTTGAATCAAACCGCGCATGGCTTGGCTTAATCCGTCTAGCGGGACGGTTAAGTTCTCAGATTTGGCTAAATCCGGGATCGTTGTTCTGACTCGGGCTCGTTGACTCACGCCTTCTAGCGTTGAATCGCAAATGGTTTCGATTGAGACTTCTTGAAACGACTCCCCGATGGCTTGGCCAGCATGACTGGCCATCCGATCAAGTATCAATCGGCATCGGTCTAGTTGGCTTCGAATCAGATGCACGTCTTCGATAACGTCTTCGGCGCCTGGGAAATCTGGAGGATGTTCTTCGAAGGCCTGTTCAACATCTTTGGCGACAATCGCGATGGTGCTGAGAGGCGTCGCCAATTCGTGAGCAGTTCCAGCAGCCAGAGTTCCGAGGGCTTCGATCTTGTCCGTGTTGGCCCGGAGCACTTGGGCAAGCCTCACCTCTTTTTGCTGGACTGCCAACGCATCCGTGAGCCGGGTCATAAAGTACACGATCACACTCGCACAGGTCGCGAACGCTGCCAGCACTCCCAAATGCTGCAGCGAAACGTCTTGGCGACTACGAATCGTTTCCAGGCCCGCATCGAGTTTGTCCATGTCGTGGTGTTCAAACATTAGCCCGGCAAAACAAACGATGGTTAACACGTTAATCGCCCAAGCCCAACGGCGGTTAAGCATCAGGGCGCAGAGGCTCAAGTTCACGAAAAAGAACAAGCAAAACGGGTTGTTTGGCCCACCAGTTGAAAACAGTAAAGTCGTCAGTGACAGCATGTCCATCACGAGAACCAGACCTAAGATTAGGTTCCACGGAAGCGGCGATACGTCTTGGTTAAGTCGGTCGTCAATTTGCTTCCATCGTTTGAACCAAATTGTGAGAAACAGATTCGAAGCACCCGTTAGCAGGATCACGACTGCCATTGCCCAGGCCGTCGGGATTCGGAGGTCAAAGAAAAATATTGCACCCGCGATCGTTCCCAACTGACCAATTACCGCGACCCAGCGTAGCTTAAGAAGCCATGTCGCATTGAGGTAGTGCTGGTTAGCAGGGTTTGTGAATCGAATCGAATCGGACATGCGTTTGCCAAAAATAGAAAACGGTTATACTACAGTGATGAATATTGTGACTGAGAATCCCCAACAACCTGAAGACGTTTCCGGCAAAATTAGCAGCGATGAAAACCTGTCTAGTATGGCCAACCGTTCCCCTGAGCAAGGTTTGTCCCCTAGTCTCAGCCATCGAGGCTTGACGGGATTGTTGATCGTGATGTGTTTGATCCCAGTCACTACGATTCTCGTTCTCTGGCAATATTTGCCGCCCGTTCACGAAGGCCAGTTACTCGCCAACGTTTATGCGGAAGGCTTGCCATCGCAGGATTTTTACGAAGTCGACTATGAGAAGCGTCCGGAATTCGAAGGCGGTTTTTTGATCGTTGAAAACAAAAGCGACGTTGATTGGACTCATCTCAACATTCAGGTCAACGGGCACTATCAAGTTTACGACATCGAGACAATTCCGGCTCAAGGCGAAAAACGATACCAACTCAGCAAGTTCCTCAATCGTACCGGTGCCAGATTTAATCTTCAGTTTAATGAGTTGAACCGCGTGAGAATTTACGCTCGTCGTCCTACCAAGGATCGAGCGACTTACTTTCAGAAATTTGACACGCTTGGAAATTATGACCCAAGTTTCTTCCCTGTCATTATTTTGTTGGGTTCGTTTTTGGTGCTGCTCGCTCTCGCTTCTTTGATGTTTCGAAAAATGTGGCTGGCCAGTGAGCGAGAAGCCAATCCAGCTACCAGTTAGGCTTAGGATCAGCCGTTCAAGTGGTGTCCTCAAAGACCTTTCA
>CAZQQR010000400.1:0-1083 GCA_964595515.1 uncultured Pirellulaceae bacterium | reverse complement strand
GAGATCGGTCTCACTCGCCATTGTGAGACGTTTATCTAAATTTCAGGTGAAGAGAAGCTGTTTCAAGGTGTCTGTTTTGGCGGCAAGATTGGGTGCTGTTGGCTTTCTGCTTGCCTGCGGTTGCCGAATCGGAAACAATTCATGCAGGCAAATGCACTTTCAAACAAACATGAACGGGCAGTTCTGTGGCAAAAATCCTGGTCGTTGAAGACTCTTCCGTCGATCGCATGCTGATGGGCGGTTTGCTCGCAAAAGAGGCGAGTCTTGATGTTGAGTTTGCAAGTGACGGGCAGGAAGCACTTGACCGGATTGCCCAACCAAATGGCTTTGATCCCGATATTGTTGTGACGGATCTCCAAATGCCTAACTTGGATGGATTGCAGCTGGTTAAGCAATTGAGAGATTCGCGTCCAAGTTTGCCAGTGGTTTTGGTGACGTCACATGGCTCAGAAAAAATCGCGTTTGACGCACTACGAGCAGGGGCAGTTAACTACACGCCCAAATCACTTTTGAAAACGGATTTGGTTCGAACGGTAAAGCAAGTCCTGCAAATGGCCGGGCGGATGAAGTATACGCATGACACGGAAAAGTTTCCTGCGCCCAAACAGGTTGCATTCGTGCTTGAGAATGAGTCGAGTTTGATCGGTCCAACGATCGAGCACTTGCAAGAGAATTTGCCCAGCTGGTCAGATCGGGATCGATTGCAAATCGGAATGGCGATGGACGAAGCGCTCGTCAACGCAATGCATCATGGAAACCTTGAGGTCGATTCCAGTTTGCGAGAAAGCGAAGACGAAAACCGCTACTACGAGTTGATTCGGATGCGAAAAAACATTTCGCCGTTTTGTCATCGACGTGTTCGAGTCGAAGCTGAATTTTCGGACGACCATATCTGTGTTCAGATTTCTGACGATGGTCTGGGTTTTAATCCTCAAAAGATAGAAGACCCCACCTCCGAAGAGAATCTTCACAAACTGAGCGGCCGAGGGTTGTTTCTCATTCGAGCCTTCATGGATCAAGTCGCCCATAACATGACGGGCAATCAAATTACGATGACAAAACTCCGCAAGATTTAAGTTCTTT
>CAZQQR010000399.1:0-4181 GCA_964595515.1 uncultured Pirellulaceae bacterium | reverse complement strand
GTATTGCCAAACGCAGGCACCATCTTGCCACGTTCAAAGATCATATCCTCTGCCCTGATACCGCTCATATCACCTTTTTCGCCAAAGTTCGCCATCTGATAAATCCCAGGCGCCGCGTCATCGGTGTGTTCTTTGACGAGGGCAAGAAAATCGCCGCCTTCTTTCGCCTTGGCTAAAATTTCTTTTGCCAACTTTTCGGCCTCTTCTTTGGACCGAGTGATGTTCTTGCCCCGAACGGAACCTTCGAAACCGATCAAGATATGCTGAACGGTGATATAGGCAGGCTCGGCTTGTTTGTCCAAGAACCCAAGATCGACGAGAAACTTGTCCATCTCTTCGATCGTTTCTTTGGATTTGCCTTTTTTGCGACCCGTGTTGAAAAAGCCATGCCCTTGATCTTCATAGCCGATCAAGTCGCATCGATTCCCGGCCTCCTTCATTTTGGTTGCGAAGACTTCCGCCGTCCAATACGGAACCGTCGTGTCCGCTTTGCCATGGAAAACGATCGCCGGCGGGGCACCGGCAGCAATTTGATGATAGGGCGATATCGAGATCGGTTCTGCCCCGACACGATCTTTCATGCCCTTCATTTTTACTTCGTCCAGTTCCGGCTTGCCTTCGACATTTCCTAAAACCAAAGCAGGATTGAACAAAATCATGGCATTGGGAACACTGCTGATTTCTGAGTCCTCATTCGGCTCATCATTGGTTTTTATGACGCCTGTGCAAGCGGCCACATGCCCGCCAGCCGAACCTCCGCCAGCCGCAATTCGGCTAGGGTCAATGCCCATCGTTTTAGCGTTATTGCGAATCCAACGCACAGCAGATTTTGCATCAGCCACGCATGCGACCGCTTTTGTTCCATGCCGGCTCGACACACGATAATCTGCCGTCATCGCGACAATCCCGCGCCCGGCAAGGTACTTGCAATGTTCTTGGAACTGAGACGGTTTACCCGCTTTCCACCCACCACCGAAAAAGAAAACAACCGCCGGTCTCTGATCGGTCGCCTTGTGCCCCTCAGGTTTGAAAATATACATATTGAGATCTACTTTTTCACCATCCGAATTGGCTGCCGATTTGTAGGCCTGAATCTCCGCACCGGCTGCTTTGAGACCTTGAACGATCTCTGGCTCTTGAGCCACCACCGAAACTGCACTCAGGGAAAACAGTCCAAGTACAACAAACGCCAACCGAGCGCTGGCGCATCTAATTTGAGCTCCAAGCAAATTCGGCATGACTGAAATCAAGGAACACGTTTTTGAGTCTGACATTATTCTTCCTTTGTTCATCGTTCAAGGCTTCACGGATTCACATTGTCATCCATCACTTTTCGATTTGAAAGTGATACAAGCTAATTTCAATCAGAGAACTCGCTTTTTCATCTGCAACGGGAATGCTAAACTTCGTTGATGCCAGAGTCACGACCAGCAAAATTTCAATCCAACGTCACCTTTGTTTGGTTATTGGTCGCGCTTGCCGTAGGCGTTCTGCTTTTGTATTTGCTTCCCGCGACTCAACAGGACCGAATCGTTGCCATACGAACGATTGCACTGGGTCTGTCGGCGTCTGTGATTGCGTTGCCGCTGGGCGGATTAATCGTCTGGGTTTGCCGCAGCAGTGGTTTCATTTCCAAAATGACACTGTTCTCTGTGTTCGCATTGCTACTAGTGCCAATGTTCATCCACGTTAGTAGTTGGGACGCGCTATTTGGCAAACTCGGTTGGTTGACGGCCACCAAAGGAGAAGCTCTCAAACCGCTTGTCTCCGGATGGAATGCGGCGAGTTGGATTCATGGCATCGCTGCCGCACCCCAAGTCGCGGTGATATTTCTTATCGGCCTTGGCTCGGGCAAACGAGTATTTGAAGAGCAAGCACTGCTCGACGCCGCCCCGTCACAAGTCTTTTGGCACGTCACGTTTCGAAGACTGTGCCCCTTGGCAATTCTTTCCGTCGTCTGGATTGTGATCTCTTGCGCTCGCGAAATCGGAGTAACCGATCTTTATCAGATCGGAACATTGTCTGAACAGATATACCTTGGTTACTCGCTAGGTTTGAATTCAATCCCAGGAACGTGGACGCCCGAACAACTCGCGGAAGCCGGATCGATGGGGCCATGGCTGGCGATCACGATTACGGCTTGGCTCTCGTTTACGGCTTTGATCCTGTTCATCCATTTTACAAGCCTCGAATTTCGATCCAGCGATATTTTGCCGTCGCAATTTTCAGAAACACTCGCGCCCAGGGGCCTAAACATTCTCCGGCAATTTGCTGGAGGACTACTGCTGTTGATTCTAGTCGTCGTCCCCTCAGCCAACGTGATCACACGCGCGTGTTTCTATGTTCGGCCGGTCGACGGCGTCCCAACGCAAGGATATTCCATTGAACAATTGTTTCGTGCTGTGCAAAAATCGGTGGCTGACTATCAGAACGAATTCATCTGGTCGTTCTTAATTGCACTGACGTCGGCAACGGTCATTCTGTTGCTTTCGATTTGTTTTGCCACGGTAGCCCGGAGGTCCCGAACTGGGCAATGGATATTGGCGGCAACGCTTGCAATTACTTGCGCGATTCCGGGTCCGATGATCGGCACAATGATCGGAAGCCTGTTTGCCGACAACCAAAATGAGTTTGTACGCTGGCTGTACAACTACACCATCACCGCCCCCGTGATGGCAAACTTTCTTTTTTGCTGGCCGGTAGGAGCATTGTTGACATGGTTCTTGTTCCGAAAAATTCCTGAAGACGCCATCGAAAGTTCCAACCTCGATGGAGCAGGGCAGGGCACCCAAGTTTGGCAGTTCGGAATCGCCGCCAATATCACTTCATTGATCGGTTGTTTTCTGGTCACTTTCGCTGTTTGTTTTGGCGAGCTGTCTGCCTCACAAATTGTTCGCCCCGCAGGGATGGACACGGTCCCCAGAAAAATGCTTGGTGACTTGCACGCGGGTGTCAACGAGCTGACAGCAGGGATCACAATTGTCACAGCTCTTACGATTGTCGCTATTTCTTTGTTGGGTTGGAGCTTTATCTGGTTGAATCGTGCCCGCGGTCGCCGACAATAGAACTACAGGGCAATCGAGAGGCAGTCTTATGAGAATCAGTTTCCAGCGAGCAAGTTTTAAACAGTCCCATGGTGCCAGGCTGTTTGCTGGAGTCCTTGCCGCGGCGCTATGTGCCGTTTCGCTGAGTGTGGTTTTGACCAATCATTCGTTTGCCGATGAATTGACGATCATCAAAGACGGTAAGGAGCTTCAGCTTTCCGGTCAAATTCTAATCGACCAGGCCGACGGGCTCTTCTTTCAATCAAGAGACGGCAAACTTTGGCTACTCAAGCCAGACCAGATCAAAAACAAAGTCGCTCAAGAGGTTGATCCAAAACCGAAGTCCTCCAAAGAAATTGGAGAGCAGCTTCTTAAGGAACTTCCCGCTGGCTTTCGGATTTACGAAACCAAGCATTACGTGATCGCTTACCAAACCGAACTCGCCTACGTGAAATGGGTCGCAAGTCTTTACGAAGGTCGTCTTTATCGTGCGTTCGACATGTTCTGGGAAAAAAAGAAACGGGTCTCATTGTCTGAGCCTAAATTCCCACTGGTAGCAGTGGTCTTTGGTTCAAGAGCCGCCTACCAAATGCATGTGGACCGCGAACTGGGTCCTGGGCAAACGATGATTGCTTACTACAACCTTCAAAATAACCGGGTCACGATGTTCGACCTAACGGCTGATCAACGCAACCCAAATTTAAAACTGAATGAGCGGCGCATCGAAGAAGTCTTGCGGAATCCCGCCGCCATTGGCATGGTTGCGACCGTGATTCATGAAGCAACGCATCAGTTGATTTTCAATCGTGGCCTGCAAATCAGACTTTCTGACTCACCACTTTGGCTCAACGAAGGCCTGGCGATGTACTTCGAAGCTCCCAACCTCAACAGCAAAAAAGGTTGGCAGCGCCCCGGCATGATCTTTGAGCAGCGGTTACGACGATTTCGTAATTACCTCGGGCAACGACCGGCCAACTCTCTGGTGACTCTGATCACATCCAACGAAAGACATCAGAATCAGGACGCTGGTCTTGATGCTTACGCCGAGTCATGGGCTTTGATTCACTTCCTGATCAATCGCCGGTCCAAAGAATTCGTTGCCTACATGAAATTCATGGCTCAGAAACAAGCCTTGGC
>CAZQQR010000398.1:0-4186 GCA_964595515.1 uncultured Pirellulaceae bacterium | reverse complement strand
TTCCCGGTTCAATCGTCATGCACCAGCATGACCTACACGTTTCGTATGCGGAGAGTATGACCTGAACATTTTGTCTGCACAGCTTGCGGCAATTAAGTTAAAGTCTTCACAATGGCTTTTGCGATTTCTTCGGGCGAAGCCATTCGTCCCACGCCCTTGGCTCGGCAGCTTAGCCAACCTTCTTTGGGGTCAACGAATTGAACACCGTCTTTTTTCAGTTGGTCCACGTTGCGCTCGACCGCTGCTTTGCTCCACATTTCTGAGTTCATTGCCGGTGCGACGATGACTGGACCCTCAAAGCAAAGATAAAGCGTACTCAACAGGTCATCTGAAATCCCATTGGCTGACTTACCTAGAAAATTTGCGGTTGCAGGAGCAACGCACAATAGATCCGATGTTCTCGCGAGTTGAATGTGAGCCCCTAATGGGAACTCGGGATCAAACGTGTTGGTCACGGCACTCTTGCCGGTCAAAGCTGCAAAGGTTGGTTTCCCAATAAACTTGGTCGCGTTCTCCGTCATGACGACGCGAACAGAGTACTCCTCTTGAACAAGCAGGCTGGTTAATGCCGCTGATTTGTAAGAAGCGATTCCACCAGAGACCGCAATGATGATTTGCTTTGGAGCCATCGTGTTATACACACTGTTGGTTGGGACTGGTGCAAGGACAAATTAAATTGGATCCGATAAAACAAATGCGGGAATCGTACTTTGATTCCCGCATTGGTGCTTGCAAAATTGAACTTGGAACCGTCCTGGTTTACAGATCGTCGAGGTTCAATTCTGGTGTGTCTTCGAAATCAGGCGAAGCCGTTTGTAGATCCGCGTTTGTGTCGAGGTAGATTTTGTCTTGAAGGATTTCCTGAAGAACGATCGCCATTTTGTCTTCTTTGGTTGTTTCAACCAATGGACGAGCGCCCTGGTTCAGTTGCACCATGCGTTTTTGAATCAAGGTTGAAAGCTTGAATCGACCGCCGACTTTGCGGACGATTTCTTCTTCTTTAAGTTCGTCGTACATTCAGTTCTTCTCCAGTTTTTGCAATAACTTACAAATATCATTAGCCGTCTGCTCGACGGTCTCATTGGTTACGATGTGGCTGTAGGCGGGGGACGCATCAAGTTCGCTTTTGGCGACCTCTAGCCGACGCGTTAGCGATTGTTCTGTTTCGGTTTCTCGTCCCCGTAACCGACGTTCAAGTTCTTCCAGGCTGCCGGGATGAATGAAGATTGTGATTGCGTCGGGGTGCAGTTTCAAGACTTTGCCTGCTCCTTCAACGTCGATCTCTAAGACTATCCAGTTTCCTTGCTTCAGACTAGTGTTCACGGTCTCACGCAGAGTGCCGTACCAGTGCCCTCGCCCAAAGACCTCACAGGATTCAAGGAATTCGTTGTTTTCCCGACGCCGATCAAATTCTTCCTGCGTCAAATAGTGGTAACTTTGTCCGTCCGTTTCACCTGGACGCTTGGGTCGTGTGGTGGCTGAAACGCTTTCGACCAACGGCAGCGGACAGTCGGCGAAGAGGTTCTTCAGAACGGTGGTTTTGCCAACGCCGGAAGGGCCCGAAATAATAATCAGTTTTCCAAGGCCTGTTTCTCGGTTCATCGAATCACCTGACGAAGGAGAGGTAGAGCCGTTTTCGGCGTCATTCAACATTCTGCACCATTTCGCGGATTCTTTCGATCGCTGTCTTAATCTCAACCACATGCCCGGCGATTGTGACGTCGTTGGCTTTCGAACCAATGGTGTTGGTTTCACGAAGCATTTCCTGAACAAGGAAATCAAGCTTTTTTCCGTTGCTGCCGACCTCGCGAATGATTTTGTTGAACTGTTCGATATGGCTGCCCAGCCGAACCGTTTCTTCGGAGACGTCGCATTTTTCAGCAAACACTCCGACTTCCTTAATGATGTCCGTGACTTGAATCGAAACGTCGTAAGACTCTAAAAGTTTATTGATTCGGTCCGTCATCTTTTTGGAATAGTTTTCGATGACCGAAGGAGCACGTTGTTTGATTTCTTCGAGGGCCTTGGCGATTTCGACACAGTTGGCTTGCATGTCTTTTTGCATAACCACTCCCTCTTCGGCCCTCATCATGTTGAGTTGGGTCAAAGCCTGAGTGATTGCTTGTTCTGCGATCGGCCAGATTTCTCGGTAGATGTTTTCGTCGATATTGTCTTGGACGATTCCAGGAAGCGTCAAAATCGATTCGAGGTTAATCGATTGGCTGTTGCCGGCAATTTCAGACAGTTGTAGCCAATAGGATCGCAATACCGATTCATTGAGCTTGGCGACTTGGCCGCTACCCAAGAAATGTGTCTTGATACGAAAGTTGACGCTTCCTCGTGAGACATTCCGTTTTATCAAGGCTTCAATCTTGGCTTGATGCTCAGCATCCATGTCACAATTGATTGAAGTCTTCAAAAAGCGGTTGTTGACGGATCGCACTTCTGCGACGACACGGAACTGCTCGTTTTGTACCGAGGCCTGTCCGTGGCCCGTCATGCTGATTAACAAGAAAGCCTCCCCAACCAAAAAGTCAGGAAAAGTTTGAGTGTGATGTCAAAAAGAAACTGCAACCGAAGTTAGTTGCCGTCACCCTCAGGCTGCGAACCTTCGGTGGAAGAATCGGTTGCTGAGCCTTCTTCAGTCGACTCATTGGATTCAGTCGCGCCTTCGCCAGAGTCAGGAGTTTCCCCATCAGTTGGCGTGGCCAACGAACTCAAATCTGGTTCGCCAGGTGCGTCTGCAGAATCAGTGTCTGTTTCCGAGTCAGCAGCTGTGCTGCCAGCCGTATCACTGGAGCCCTCGGTCGTGTCACCAGCACCCGCGGTGATTGAATCGGCAGGTCTGGCTGCAGAGTCCGCAATCGGAGGCGGGTTGAACGACGCAATCGTAAGCATACAAAGCGTGATCCAAATGATTGACGTGATGATGGTAATTTTGGTGAACGCATCACCAGCCTTCGAGCCGAACGCACTTTGTCCGCCCATTCCACCAAGTGCACCTGTCAGACCGCCGCCTTTGCCGCGCTGAACAAGGATCAAGAGCATCAAAAAGATAGAAGAGAAGAACAATAACATCTGCATTACCAGAAGCCCAAGGTTCCACTCGCCTACCAACAACATTTCAAAATCAATCAAAGCCAACATTTTGTACTCAGCAAGGTTACCGACTATTCGTCGAGAATGGATCAAGCAGTCACAGTCGCCGCGTTAATGATCGCGACGAAACTGTCAACTTTTAGTGAGGCACCACCAACAAGGGCACCATCTATATCTGTTTGAGACAATAATTCGGCAGCATTGTTCGGTTTAACACTACCGCCATACAGAATTCGCACCGTGTCCGCAGTGGCCGAATTATACCGATCAGACAGCATTTTGCGAAGATCAGCGTGGACTTCCTGGGCTTGCTCTGGGCTGGCAGTTTTTCCGGTTCCGATGGCCCAAACTGGCTCATAAGCAATAACGATCTTTTGAGCTTGTTCCTCGGTTACGCCTTCCAAAGAGCCCTCAAACTGGGATTTGACCACATCCTGAGTTTTTCCGGCTTCCCGATCCTCAAGCAATTCGCCCACGCAAAGAATCGGAGTCAGGCCGGCCGCCAACGCAGCGTGGATTTTTTTATTAATCAAAGCGTCCGATTCGCCCATAACATTGCGACGCTCGCTGTGTCCAAGGATGACAAATGTGCAACCCAAATCACAAAGCATGGCGGTGCTGGTCTCGCCAGTAAACGCTCCGTTGCCTTCGAAGTAAACGTCTTGGCCGCCAACCGCGACTTTTGATCCCGAAGCAGCGGCCGCAACCGCATCTACGTAGACCGGAGTCGGGCAAACCAAGACTTCAGCGTCTGATTCCAAATTCGCGGAGGCAAGTCCAGTGGCCAATGCAACAGCATCGGCTTTGTTCAAATTCATCTTCCAGTTGCCAGCAATCAACGGACGTCTCACGGTCAGCTCCAACGCAAATTTGTAGGGAAAATCCAAGTGGACGATGATATCAGAGAGCCCGATGCCGTGGAATGACTAAATTCTAAAGAGGGGTATTCATCCGGCATGGCCGTTCAATGTCGCGTAAATAGGCTGGAGGTAAGACCAGTGGCTTGCCTGTAGTCGGTGTTGTTTCGACGATGTGTGGATGACTTGATCTCAGTTTTTTTGTTGGCAGTGTCTTTCGATGAAGGGCC
>CAZQQR010000397.1:0-4203 GCA_964595515.1 uncultured Pirellulaceae bacterium | reverse complement strand
GTGTTGGTGACCGTATAAGTCTGCGGCTCAATCGAAAGTAAGTAGAGTTCGTTGATGTCCGAGGTGCTCAGCGCTCGTGAGTACAACCGCACGTCGTCGAGCTTTCCATCAAAGTCACCGGTCGTCCCCGAGATGGCTCCTAGCCGCAGCGGATCGGATGAATTGACGTTGAGGCCAAAACTATTGGCTGATGACTGAGTACCGGCGTTTTGTGACCAAAAGGTGTCGGCACCGTCCTGAACAACCGTCAGCATTTGCCACGTTCCGTCGGTGATCGCACCGCCAATAGCTCTGCTGGATCCCCCCCCACCGTCGGACCTTTCGAAGTAAATTGTTCCACTGCTGTTGATGTAAATGCGAAAACCGGCGGATCCGCCTTGCCCGTCGTAATCGCCAATTAAGTGTGCATCGCCCGATGGATTACCGCTGAGGTTGTACCAGAGACTGACGGTAAAATCGCCGCTTCCAAAATCCTGTGCCACGTTGTTGGCAACCTCGACATATTTGTTGCTGTTGGTCGCATCGCTGCCAAAGTCGAGAGAGTCGTCGCCAACCGCGCCATCACCAGACCAAGTGACACTATTGAGAGGATTGCCGTTTTGATTGCCGGCCGAATCAACAATCGTACTGCCACTTCCTTCTTCAAACTCATAGTGGCCAACCAAATTGCTGGTGATATCCAGCGTCCCTTGCCAATTCGCCTGAACATCGAGGCTGAACAGTAATTCCGCTTCAACGGTTCCGTAGACGTACTCAAGATCCCAATCGCCGCCGAGATCGGAATGTCCCGTCAAGTCATCACTTGCGGCAACGTCGGCACCCGTGATACCGGCGAGTTGCTCAACAAAGAGCTGACCATCTTCTGATTCGGCAACTTCGCAGCCGTACAACAAAATATCGGCACCCAAAGCCATGCCTGACGTCCAACCGGCGAGTTTGGATTCGTATTCAGCGATATTACCTTGATCAAGAATGACCGACCCGAGTTGTAACTGAGCATTCGTCGCGTGAGCAACGATATGAACCGCATCGTATTTTTGGCCAGCGCTCAAGGCATTCGAAATCCGATCGATACCGTTGGTCGAACTGTCGAGCCGGATAATGTCAAAATTGGTAGATATCGAATTGGAAGCCAGCACGTCCTCGATGAGTGCGTCGATGTCTTCGATGCGGTCGTCAACGACCAAGAGTTGTCGCGATTCCTTGAATTCGTAGTCACCGCCCAAAATGAATTCAGACGTGGCATCGTTCCCGCTTTCACCAAGTCCAATCGTCTCGACGAAGGGTGTTTCTTCCGACAGAAAATCATCTAGTTCAATTTGTGCTTCGTACAGATCTGACAAGGATTGATCAATATCCTGAACAATTCCGCCGAGCGGCGATGCGTCATAAAGAACGCGCTCCTCGAGAGCTTGCAAAGAAACAGGCTGAACAGTTTCCACGCCGCTAGGGCGAATCAACTGTCCCAGTCGGAAGAGTAGATTTTGGAGAGAACTGTTCATTTTTGCGGATTTTTTTTACCTGAGTGCGCGCAGCACTTACCAACTACGCTTCAAGGGAAATATCGCTCAGAAAATCGCCACGCGCTGGATTAAAGCGCCTCACAAACGAAACAAAGGACAATTGCTCACCAGTTTTTGCAGTTGAACCAAAATCTCGGTTGACCCAAAAAAGACTCAATCATCACGTAATTGGAAGTTGTTAATTCTGGGAAGATCTGCGGATTGCTCCGGCTAGTGGGACCGACTCAGGGCAAAAAATACCTGCCTAGCCAAACCACACTTCATTCATGGGGCGCAACGAGGCGATTAAAGAACTGCCTGTACCAGTTATCCCACTAAGGTGAGTCGTGACGACAATCCGCAAATTTCCAAAAAGCCGAGCTTTACCGCTCGTTTGGTTACTTGCGGGACTGTTCTGCACTCATATAGTGTCAGGACAGGAAAACCCTCACGAAATTGAGTTCGCTTCGCTGCCTACTCTGAGCCCAACTCAGCAAACAGAAGCTCCCGCTCAAAACAACCAAAACACGCTTGCTGAACTTTCAAAAGCCTTTCAAGAAGCCTATCAGGTTCCAGTGAAATCCCGTCAGCAAGCCCAGCCAAAACGATGGCTTGCCCCAACCACTCCACTTGGACCTCCGGCAAATCAACTGACGGCCCCTGAACTGACGGCCCCCGTTATCGGCCCGAGCGTTTTTCAACAACCAAGTTTCACCCAACCAACGCACAGGTTGCCGACAAATGTTTCGCCGCGGAACAACGAGTCCGCAAAAGCGCCCAAGACCGGAACCAGTTCGCCCTTGAGTCGATACCCGCTCGGAGAGCCGCAAATCCAGAACGGAACAGCTCAGTGGGAAAACCCGCTGTCATCGCCACCAACCCAAACGAATCGTGTGGTTCAGTTTTTGGATACAAACCGAGACGAGAACTCTTTTCTTCTGCCCAATCACTCTCCACCAACAGCACAAAATTCGGGGCGAACGAAACCGCAAACCGAGGGGTTCAATGGTGGTCTCCAGAACATCGAACCAATCCAGTCAAGTGTTCCCGCACTTCAGACTGCAGGGATGTCAATTTCGAGTTTTGATAATGGACAGGCTGCCGAATTCCAAAATAACTTTCAAGCCAGAAACACGCCTGAAAATATGATTTGGTGGCGAAACCAAGTCACCAGCCCGATCTTTTCGCCCAACGGAAATACGCCGGTTGACACCAACTCTTTGGTCTACAACGCACTGAAAAAGTCGCCGCGAATTCGAGCGATCAGTCAGGATCCTCTGATTCGAGAAATGCAAGTTATCGAAGCCGATTCCGAGTTTGACCCAACGTCTTTTGTCACGTCACAGTTTCAAGACAGAGTCGATCCTGTTGGCGATAGCCTGAGCATTACCGCTGACGGTTCGCCGTTCATCCAAGACCATATCTGGACTGGCAATGCAGGGATCAGAAAAAAGACTCGCACCGGAGGAACTTACGAACTCGGGCAACAAATCGGTTTTCGAAACAGCAACTCGAACTTTTTCAATCCACAAGACCAGGGTACAGCAACGCTTTCCTTGAATGTCACACAGCCACTCCTTCGCGGACGGGGAAAGTACTACAACCAAAGTCAAATCTTGATCGCCCAAGCCGCCGAACAAGTTTCTTGGAACACTTTCACTGGCGAGCTGCAAGACGAACTACGAAAAACAGTCGTCGCCTACTGGCAGTTGTACTACGCCCGAAGCGTGTTCCTGCAGAAACAAAAAAGCGTCGAACGTGGATCAAGCATTCTTGCGATGCTCGAAGGAAGACGTGACCTGGATTCACTTCCAAGTCAGATCGCACGGGCCAGATCCGCTGTTCAATCACGGAAAACTGATTTAGCCAACGCCATGCGTGACGTTCGTGATGCCGAGACGGAAATTCGAAGGCTAACGGCAGAACGTAATTGGAAAACGGATCAGTTCATCGAAATGGTTCCGATGGAAACGCCCGTCAACGAAATGATGGCTTTGGAACTTGAGCAGATTGCCACCACGGCGCTTCAGCATCGCCCTGAGATTCAGGAAACGATGAAGCGAGCCAGAGTCGTTGCGATCCAAAGAGATGTGAGCTTGAATGAGTTGATGCCTGAGCTATCCCTATTGCTTGGAACCTATATTAGCGCGTTGCGGGGAGAGTCAGAAGTCTTTGAAGCCATCGGGGATCAATTTGGCGGCATCAAGCCCGGCTACTCGTTTGGGCTTGAGTTTGAAATGCCTTGGAGAAACCGGGCGGCCCATAGTCGCTTGGCCCAGCGTAAACTGCAGTTCGCAAAAATTTCAGCCGAGATTGATGAAGTCATCCAAAACGTCATCGCCGAATCACAGGTTTCGCTTCGGCAAATCACTTCCGCCAAACAAACCTTGGACGCTGCTCTCCAAGCAATCGACGCAGCCCGATACGACTTGGAACAAAACACACGCCGCTGGGAATCGTTCGCCTTGATCGAAGGCGATATTGCAGATGGGCAAACGCCAACTACGATCCTGGATCAGTTGCTAGACTCACAAGAACGACTAGCGTCGTCGGAACTTGTGTTCTCACAAGCCGAGCTGGATTTGAAGTCAGCTGAAATTGATCTGCAAAGGACGATGGGGACGTTGCTAATTCAGCAACAGGTCTCCTATCATCGGGGCAATGAAAATGGTCGTGCTCAAGTCATCATCGATAAACTTGA
>CAZQQR010000396.1:0-4243 GCA_964595515.1 uncultured Pirellulaceae bacterium | reverse complement strand
GCGCCTGCAACAACGGGCGCGCTCGCTGCACCACCAATATTTGCTTTGCTCCCAACTGCCAGAAAGAAATACGGCGCCCGTATCCACCAACCGACTAACACCAACAAAGCCACATGGATCAACATCCAGATGCCACCGATCAAAAAGAACCCGGGATACTCGACGACCGCTTTGATGTCCATTCGCATCCCGATCACGGCTACCAGGATAAAAATAAACACGGTCCCCAGTTTCGATGCGCCTGCGCCCTCGTAATTACGAAGCTTCGTAAAAGACATCAGAACACCGATAGTGGTCGACAATACGATCAACCAGAAGAACGAACTGGTTAAACCAAAATCAACCAAGAATTCGTAAGGCGATTCAGCCCCTGCTTTTTCTGTTCGCTCAATAAGACTTTCAATCGCACTGGAAATGTATCCGCCGCTCCAATGAGCCAGCGCCGTCCCACCAAAACCGATCGCACCAATCATCATCAAATCCGTCGTTGTTGGGATTCTAGCGACCTTATTGCTGAATGACTCCATCTTGTTTTTGAGTGCTTCGATACTCGATGAATCCGCCTTGAAGAATCGGTCAATCGCATCTGCCTTGCCCACTCCCAAAATCAGAAACACCATCCACATCTCGGCAACGAAAACATCAACGGCGACCATGACGCTAAATAGACTGTTGAGTTCCGACTCAAGCTCCGGAGACGCATCGAGTGGCGGCGTCATAAACACACCTTGCATCGCGACTTGATTGGCTCCGCCTCCAATCCAGCTACCAGCAACCGTACTGAGACCACGCCAAACTGCGGCTGGACCATCTACACCAATCAATTCAGGCCAAAACAGCGAAACCGCGAACACAGCAATCGGACCGCCAATCACCACACCGATCGTGCCAGTCACAAACATGATCAGGGCCTTTGGTCCGAGACCGATGATGCCTTTGAGGTCAATACTCAACGTCAGCAAAACCAAGGTCGCTGGCAAAAAATACAATTTCGCAATGGTGTAGAGATTCGATTGTTGCGGATCCACCACGCCAAAAAATGTCAGCAGCGAGGGCAAGAAGTAGCAAACCAATAGCATCGGCACGACTTTGTAAAACGCTTTGAAGCTTTTATTTGAACTACTGGAGGTGTAAAAAACGAAGCCCAAAATCATCATCAATATTCCGAAAATCACCGCATCATTTTTTATGAGCGGTTCATGCTTTGCATGTTTCGAATCTGCTTCGTGGGCGGATCCAGAATCTGCATTTCCAGCTTCTTCTTGTTCAGGCTCCGCTTGCCCCGTTTGGTTTTGTGTCGTTTCTTGGGCGGATACGTTTTGGTTTCTTGTTGAAACTTCGACAAATGCCAACAGTGCAATAAAGAACACGCACACGACGGAGCCTTTGAGCAAGCGGCTATTCTGAAAGTGGTTTTGCATCAAAAATTTCCAGCAGGATTGATCCGACCAATAAACGGAATCTGAAGTCTATCAAAATTAAAACTCTCGACGAAGCTGCTACAATGCTGATCGAAGAAAAATGTGAGACAGGGCCACAAGGCACGCAACGGAAAAATGAGTTCATCGATGTCAAAACAAACACTATTGGTTTTCTTTTGTTTACTAGCGACCTGTTCTGCGCTCGCGAGTGCGACGGATCTTTCTCAGCCAAAAACAAGTAGTAAAACTGTCTTTGTCGAAAAGGAAGGCTTGGTCGCCGTAGAGGCCGAACACTTCTTCAACCAAACTGAAACCAAGAAACGCGCGTTTTATCTGACAACAAAAGACGATTTGTACAAAGCGTCATCGGATGGTGATCCTCCGCATGTTGGAGCCGCCAGCAACGGAGCCTATTTGGAAATCCTGCCAGACACTCGTCGCAATCACGGTGAGAAACTGATTGGTGGTGAGAACTTCTCCAACGTGCCGGGCAAGCTTGCAATCGTTCACTACAAGATCAAGTTTCAAACTGCGGGACGGTATTACGTTTGGGTACGTGCCCATTCAACGGGATCCGAAGACAACGGACTGCACGTCGGACTTAATGGAACTTGGCCAGAAAGCGGTCAGCGAATGCAGTGGTGCGAAGGCAAACGGACTTGGCGGTGGGAAAGTAAACAACGAACCGCCAAAGAACACTGCGGTGTGCCTCACCAGCTATTCATTGACATCCCTGAACCGGGAACGCACACCATTCATTTTTCCATGCGAGAAGATGGATTCGAGTTTGACAAATTCTTGATGACCACCAATCGAGACTTTAAGCCTGCCAATAGCGTCGGGCCGAATTCCGCCAACGAAGGACCAAAACCACCCGTTTACGCTTATGTTGATGCTCCCAACACTGCGCCGCCTGTCGTCCCGAAGCCTCAGGCAGATCATCAAGACAACCACGATCGATCTACGAGTCCCACGAAATCGGTAAGTGACGATCCTTTGAGACTTCCACGCCAATCCGACGGCGATCAATCGGTAACGCTCAGTGGCGAGCAACAACAATGGCATAAAGTAACCTTCACTCTCGATGGACCTTACGCTCACGAGCAAGACAATTCGCCCAACCCGTTTCTCGATTATCGGTTAAGCGTTCAACTTACGCATGAGAAAGGAACATTCAGTGTTCCTGGCTATTTCGCAGCCGATGGAAACGCGAGTGAAACGTCGGCAGAATCGGGGACCAAATGGATCGCCCATTTCGCGCCGCCGCACACTGGCACGTGGAAGTACAAATTGACGTTTAACAAAGGTCAAAACTGTTCGATCGATGGTGACGCAGATTCAACAGAAGTTTTCAGCCAAACAGGCCAGCTGAACATCTCAGCCAGTGACAAAACGGGTCGAGACTTTCGCGGCAAGGGCCGATTGGCTTATGTTGGCAAGCGTTACCTTCAGCACCAAGGCACCGGCGAATACTTTCTCAAGGCCGGCGCCGATGCGCCTGAAACATTGTTTGGCTACAAAGATTTCGACGGCACGGTCGCGAGGAAAGCCAAAGTCCCATTGAAGGAATTCGCCACGCACGTTGGAGACTGGAACCAAGGAGACCCGACTTGGCAAAGCGGAAAAGGCAAGGGACTAATCGGTGCGATCAATTACCTCTCAGGCAAAGGCTGTAACGCATTCTCATTTTTGACGTATAACGCTGGGGGAGATGGCGACAACGTTTGGCCATTCATCGACCGGGATGACAAACTTCACTACGACTGTAGCAAGCTGGATCAGTGGGGCGTCGTGATGGATCACGCGACATCCAAGGGAATGTATCTCCATTTCAAACTGCAAGAGACAGAAAACGATGACCATCGCAAAGGCCACAAAAACAAACAAGCAAACCCGTTCGTTCCTACTTGTTTGGATGGTGGAAACCTTGGCCCTCAACGAAAGCTTTACATCCGCGAGTTGGTCGCTCGGTTCGGTCACAACTTGGCTCTCAATTGGAATCTGGGTGAGGAAAACACACAGTCGACGAAACAGCAGATCGCCATGATCGACTACATCCGGCAGCAGGATCCCTACGATCACCATGTCGTGATTCACACTTACCCCGATCAGCAAAATCGCGTTTACGATGCTCTGATTGGTGACCGTTCATCGTTAACAGGTGCATCGCTACAGAACAGTTCGATCTTTAAAACGCATTCGGACACCGTAAAATGGGTCAACAAATCCGAAACAAGTGGACGCTCATGGGTCATCGCCTTTGATGAATCTGGAACCGCTCAGCACGGTCAATGCCCTGACCTTGGCTACCGCGGGTTCGACGGTAAAGACAAAACCGGGAAGCAGACTTACGATCAACACGCTGTCAGACGAGCCACTCTTTGGGGAACGTTAATGGGTGGCGGCGCTGGCGTCGAGTACTATTTCGGTTACCAATATGTTGAAAATGATTTAGTTTGCGAAGACTGGCGTTCAAGAGATCAAAGCTGGGACTATTGCCGAATCGGGCTAGAGTTCTTTCGAGACAACAAAATTCCATTTTGGGAAATGCTGCCGGCCGACCAATTAATTGGTAACGAAAATCATGACAACAGCAAATACTGTTTCGCCAAATCTGGATCGGTCTATTTGGTTTACCTTCCCAAAGGCGGCAGTACTGAATTGGATTTGTCGGACGCCAGTGGCAAGTTCAGTATTCACTGGTTCGACCCAAGATTGGGTGGTGATGTTTTTGTTAGCGGTTCAGCTTCCGTAAACGGCGGCGGAAGAGTAACCATCGATTCTGGCAAATCTGATGGAGAAGATTGGCTGGCCGTCATCCG
>CAZQQR010000395.1:0-4267 GCA_964595515.1 uncultured Pirellulaceae bacterium | reverse complement strand
TCGAAGAACTAGTCGACGTCTACGACTGTTTTGCATTACTTGAAAAAGTGTGGCCGACCGACGCGGTACCAGAAAAAATCGGTGTCTACACGATCGGTGAAAAAATTGGCCAAGGGGGCATGGGTGCAGTTTGGTTGGGCCAACAACACCAACCGATTCGACGTACATTGGCGATCAAGCTAATTGCTCCTGGTCAATCATCAGAACACTTAATTGAGAGGTTTCAAAGCGAACGCAATGTCTTGGCCCGGATGGAACATCCAAACATCGCCCGGATTGTTGACGCCGGCGAAACAGAACAAGGCCAGCATTATTTTGCGATGGAATTGGTCAACGGTCCTGACCTGATTACTTTTTGCAATCGAAATCGATTAACGATAGAGGAGCGGCTCAACTTGTTTCTTGATGCTTGTTCAGGAGTTCAGCATGCTCATCAAAAAGGTGTTATTCATCGCGATTTAAAGCCTTCCAATGTTTTAGTTGGCGAAGTCGATGGACGACCCCAGGTTAAAGTCATTGATTTTGGGTTGGCGAAAGAAGTTCACGAGGAGAAACAAATCCTCGAGCCCGATGCAGAAATTGAGCCAAAAAACATGGAAGCCACACGCCTCTGGCGCGTCCTGGGTTCCGTCTGGTACATGAGTCCAGAACAGGCTTCGATGGATTCCCAACAGGTCGACACTCGAACGGATGTTTATTCTTTGGGTGTGGTGCTATATCAGCTGCTTGTCGACACGATTCCGTTAGACAAAAACTCTTTGGCGAACAAATCAATTCGAGACATACTTCTCGCGATTCAGTCGGATGTGCCACTAGCACCTAGCAATCAATTAGAGTCCGGCTCAAGACTCAAGAGTTTGCTGGCTGCCCGGCAGACTGAGTACTCTGCATTCGCCAGTAGTCTGAAAGACGATTTGGACTGGATCGTGCTCCGCGCTTTAAAGAAAAACCCGGAGGAACGATATGCCACGGTTTCAGAACTTGCCGCCGACGTGCAGCGTTTTTTGAACAACGAAGTCGTTGTGGCGCGTCCTGTTTCTCGTTGGCATGCACTTAAAAAGATGTGCCGTCGAAACCGTTTGACGTTCTTTTTGGCGGCAACGTTAGGACTGGCGATGATCATTGGTGGCGGGGTCGCTACCTGGGGAGTTTTGCGAATCATCAAAGCGGAAAGTGAGTCGACTGCTCGGTTTGCACAAACCAAGAAAGCCAATGAGATCCTGACAAATATATTCTCCGATCTCGAAATTGGGACGTTTGAAAGTAGTGGTGAGCCGTACAAAATACAGGTTGCGAAACGAATGATAGCTGCCGCCAAATTGCTGGAAGGCGAGTCAGTAGGTGATCCATTGGAGGTTGCGGCGATGCAAGTCAAGCTTGCAAATTCTCTCTTGAGTCTTGGGTTCCCCGAGGATGCTGTGACCATCAGCCAAGATGCCTATGCTGTTTCCAATCGGATCGCCGGGATTGATCACGAATTGACACGCCAATCAGGTTTGACTTTGGCGTTTGCGTTATACAACTCAGGCGAAAACCGTTCTGCCCAAGAAACACTGAATCCCATTCTCGCATATTGTCAAAACAGGACCGATACGAAAGATCCAGAATGGCTGCGTACCAATCGACTCCAAGCTAGACTTTGGTACGCCATTGGAGAGAACGATAAATCCCTAGATTTGTACCAGCAAATTGTCGAGATCAAAGAACAATTGTTTGGGACAAACGCCATTGAAACGGTGCTGGCAAGGCGAGATCTTTCGGACGTTTTGCTTTCCAATAAAGACTCTACTCGTGCGATCCCCATGATTGAAGAAGTCGTCAAGCAATGTAGAAAACAGCTGCCAGGAGGACATCCAAGACTGATTAATGCGATCTCGAGTTTGGGTTGGGCCTATGGAATGTCTAGCAATCGCCAAGCCGGTGAAGCGTTTTCCCAAGAAGCCTACGAGCTGGCGGTAGAAACCTATGGCGAGCATCACCAAGAGGCATATAGCGCCCTGCAAATGATTGGTCTGACGGCCTATTCACTAAATGAATTTGAACGCTCCGAGCAGTGTCTCAGCAAAGCAATCACAGGACTTACAGAAACCAGCGGGATCGATCATCCTCGCACGCAGATGGCAATTCTTTTGCTTGGACGGATGTATCAAGAGTCGGGTGATTTAAAACGCGCTCTCCCAATGATGGAGTTGACGGTGCAGTCCACGCGAAAAAAATATCCGAGTTCACCCAAGCTCGTTCGATTTCGCTTGAACGAACTGGCAAGTATCTACAGTCTTTGCGGGTACTCTGCTAAAGCCGAATCTTTGTCCCAAGAGTGTATTGAATTATGCGATGGCGAATTGACTAGGGAGTCTCTTGTTTTTGTTCGTGATTTGGGTCGCATCTATCTGAACGACAAGCAGCACGAAAAAGCGATTGAGTGCTTTCAAAAGTCATTTGAAGGATTGGCTGCGATTTCCAATCAATTCGATTTCGATGCCGTGTTGGCAAAAGTCTTTTGGGCAAACGCACTAGGCGATCAAGGCAATCATGATAATGCCATTGAAGTTCTCAGGCCCTATTTTGAAGCGATTGCGAATGAGATGGGACGTGAGAACCGGGCGACTGTACTTGTTTCGGCACAACTCGCATTAAACTTGCAGAGCGACGGCAAACCAGAAGAAGCTATTTCCTTGCTTGAGGCCGTGCTTGAAACAGGAATCCAATTGAAACGCATGGATTGGCTTCGACAAGGGCTGCGTAAATCTTATCTCGCAGTTTTCGATATGGAGAAATTGTACCATTCGATCAACAGAGAACGGGAAGTGTTGCGCCGCGATATGGGTCAAGGATTGCTCGGGTCCCGTTTGTTGAAATTGGGACGCGAGACGTTTGACCTGGGGCTGGTTGAAAAGGCAGAAGAAATCTTGTTGGAGTCAGCTACGGTTCTTGAAGACGCGAGTGAAAATTCGTGGGAACACAGAATGGTAGAACTTCAATTGGCTCGAATTCAGTTAGCTCAAGGCGATGTTGATATTGCGGTTTCCAATTTGGATTCCGCGTTCAGTGGTTTGGCAGAATTGATCGAAGACGCGCTCCCAGTCGAGGTACAAGACTTGGCGGAAACAGTTGGCCAGATCGCAAAATCATTCAGTGATTTATCGCTTGAAGAGGAATCCAAGAAGTGGAACGCACGACTCAATTCACTCTAGCTCAGCGTCCAAATCAGTGATCGGAAAGAATTTGCGACAACGCTTTGATCGCGCGGTTCCACAACATGCGAGTGGAATCCGGAGTGCGGTCCATGGCCTTTCCGATATCAACAAAAGTCATGTTCTTTTGATGTCGCATCCGAATGACCTGTCGAAACTCGGGATTTAATTTCATGACAGCCGATTCAAGCCGTTGCTCATCCTCCTGTCGAATAACCTGTTCGCTCGGCGAATCAATATCTTCAACGAGGTAGCGACCGCTCAACTGTTTTTCTTTTCGGATATCGCGTTTTTGCCGGCGTAAATTTCGATTTCGATTAAGAATGTCGTTTAGGAGGATTTGTCGAATCCAAGCTTTGAATTCGACTGAGTTAGTGGCGCGACAAGATGCAAACGATTTATGGGCATCAATAATTGCACTTTGAACAAGATCAGAAACGCTTAGCTGAGCTTGAGCATTGTCTGAGATTGTTTTGCTCGCAATCTTGCGCAAATAGTCGCGAAACGTTTCTAGCATCGCCGCCTGCTCGTCGGAGGATCCGTTACGAGCTTTGGTTAGCTTTTCTGAAAAACCGACCGTATCATGTTGTGAGGATTCGAATCCCGACATGTCTGCTATTGCGCCCCCGCTGCAACATTCGCCGCGAAATTTCGTTCCCCAGCAAGTGAAAAAGCTCAACTCTGACTCGCGGCCAGAGAGAGCTAACAACTACTTTTAACGTTAATCAATAACTGAATCGATGCAAATAGCCTTATTAAAAAGTGGCGTCATTTGTGTTCGGGGCACAGTGGGCTAAAGAGTCCCAACAAACGATCTCTGCGAATGATTGACTAAACGGTCATGCCTGCCGCCGGGACAGGGAAATGCTGACAAAGCTCTTTGACTTGGTTGCGGATCGATAACTTGAGTGATTCATCTTCCGGACTGGAAATTGCTTCTACGATCCAACCGCCGACTTGTTTCATTTGATCGACTCCCATGCCGCGAGTCGTCAAAGCAGGAGTTCCGATTCGAATACCACTGGGGTCCATCGGCTTTCGCTCATCGTACGGAATCATGTTTTTGTTGACGG
>CAZQQR010000394.1:0-4267 GCA_964595515.1 uncultured Pirellulaceae bacterium | reverse complement strand
TAAACGCTCTAACGACGACGCTGGCTGGCAAACATTTTGGCTTGAACAATCCACAGGCCCCGAACAACACGGTCTTCCAGTTCCAATGCCTCAGAAATCACCCGCACGTTTTCCTCAGACCAGTTTGCAATTTGCTCGTAGCGGTAAACGCCAAGTCGATTCAAGTCTTCTTCCGTTGCAGGCCCAATCCCGTTGATTCGGCTCAAATCGTCAACCGCGGCAGGTGCTTTACTGAATACGCCGCTCTGCCCCATGCCTTCAGGGGCGGATTTGAACGAAGCCAACCAGCCAAAGGCCTTCGATAAATCGACTCCAAATCGAGAGCCTGAAAACCATTTTGCAAGCTCACGCCGCGCCGACCCATCCAACGATTGAATCTGATCCGCATTAAACAATCCCATGCGATAAAGCTCATCGCGAGCCTCTGGTGTCACTCCAGTCATCGTCAACGCAAAATTGTCGACATCCTCTGGTACGCCGAAACTATAAATAGGATTCCCTCGCAATTCCCATTCGGCTTGCTCTCGATCGGTCCACTCTCCGCCATCCAATCCGCTGGATTCTCGCTGGGATGCAATCTCGGCTGCTCGGCGTTGAATTTCAATCGCGGACGGACTCTTCGTATTTCCCGGGGAAGCGATTCGCCATTGCTCGAAATCCAAGCTCCACCCCATCTTCCGGAACCAACCAACCAATTGACCTCGCTGTTCCGCAGTCAAAGTTCTCAACTGCTGAAAGTTATAGATCCCCATTCGCCGAAGCGCCACGCTTTGCGGCCCCTCGATACCTTCTGCCAACGTCAAGTCATCTCGAACACCGGGAACTTTGTCGAACAAAACCGGAGCCTGAGCTTGCGGCTTGGTTTTCGCTTTGCTCAAACCCGTTTCAAAATGCCGAACCCCTGGCTGATAATTTGATTGAGCGGGAATTGGTTTTACGCTCAAAGCCTCCGACTCCCATTTGTCTTCAAAAGGTTGACCCGGTTGGTAGTTTGACTCTTTTGGAATTGGCTGAACACTCAAAGCCTCACTCTGCCAATCATTGTTTTCCTTGACCGGTTCGGCGGTATCTGGAGCCGAATCGCCGACAGCACGACCGGTGCCCGTTGCCGCCGCAAACCCAGCCACAACATTGGGAGCTCCCGAAGATTCTGATTGATTCGAACCCAAAGATCGCTCGCCCGAAGACCCTAAATCACTGCTTGAGTCATTTGGATTTGCCCGAGGCGGCTGAAGCGTAAACGACCCCTTGGCTTGGCCCGTTCCCGAATCATTCCCTGAAACAACTCCACTACCTGTATTCGAATCCCCAGAAGACTTATCCGCTGACGACGAATCCGACGCCCCACCCTCTGACGATTTAGCCTCTCCCGAACCAATTTTTGAAGCCCCAAGTCCCGCGGCAGCAACACCCAGCGAAGCCGCCGTTGCCGTTTTCCAATTGGCCAACTGACTCCAGTCCCAGCCAACGCCCTTGGCTTTCATACGAGCCTCTAACTTGACGCGTTCAGCAGGCTCGAGCCCGTCTAGCTGGCCAAGGTTTTTCACCCCCATCGCATCAAGCTCTTTGGCGACCGAAGGGTCCATCCCTTTTACGGCGCTCCAATCCACGATCGGCCCGCCAGACATCGGTAGTTTAATACCTACCCCAGACGAATCCGCCGAACCTGAATCCGCTGAATCGGATTTCACCGAACTCGATTTGGTTGAACCACTTCCAGAATTTCCAGCCGAGGAACTCGAACCGCCAGCGACACCGACGCCCGCTGCTGCCTGAGATTTCATTCGTTCAAGCTGACCCCAATCCCATTGAACGCCGTTATTTGCCAACTCGACCTCCAAAGTTTTTCTTTGATCCGCCGAAAGTGAACTTAGATGGTCAAGATCACGAATGCCCAGCGTTCGTAGCTGCTGGGCTGTTTTATTATCGATCCCTTCAAACGCCCGCCAATCATACTGACGCTCGCTCGCTAAATAACGCTGCTTCGCCAAACTGGAGCTTAAGCCCTGGTTCTTATTGATCTGTTTCGCGACTTGGATCTCAAGATCTGCTTTTTCCAACCGAGCTTGCTTCAGTCGCTCCGAATAAGTCCGCCATAACCAACGGGCGATTAGCAATCCGAGCAAAAAACCAACGAACCCAATAAAAAACCGAAAGACCGGATCTGACATCCAGAGTGCAAGTTGCGTTTTCGTCATATTCTTCTCAAAGTTTATTTCTACAAAGACATAGGCACACGATTGTTCCCACAGCGGGAGCACGCGAGCGCCGGGCTGGAATCGGGACTCGAACTACTCAGTCATCCGAATCTGTTTTTCAAGTTTCACTTGAACACTCTGCATTTCTTGCAGACTCGCTTTTAATTCAAGCGTCTCTGATTCAATCTCAATGGCATCATCCCGTTTTGTGGCCCACATTAAATAGCCGCAAATCACACCAGCGATGAACAGAGACAAAAAGAGAATGACGGCCATCTCAGGAGCATAGTAGTAAAAGACAGAATCTGACATCGAACACCTTGGTCAAAAAACCGTTCTCGTGCAGCCAACCGCACCAAAATAGAAACAGAGTTACTGCCGGATATTATTCAAAATTTCAGTTGGAATCAAATAAATTGCTTCAATCCGACCCCCAAAGGCTCTAAGCAATCACGATTATCCCAATCCTGACGAATCCGTGCTCTTTGAAAACTCCCGGCAATTTTGCCTGGCCCGCACAATCCCAACCGGCACTGCCGAAACCGAAACTTTTGCGGCCTGTATCTCCTGAATCGCTTGTACTCAAACTAGTGCAGCATCGGACAATGCGAGTCGATGCAAACCTAGAGAAAAGTGGGGTTATCCCCTCTAAGGCAGGCAAGACTGGAGCCCAAAATGTGCTTAAAACCGTTACTAAGTAAATATCCCGTTGCGATTCTATTTTCCGCGATTTGCATCCCGACCATGCAGGGACAAATTGCTCAGGCCCAAGAAGCTCCCAAAACAGACAAAGTCAAAGAAGTCGTCAAAGGCGAACTCAAGCCTGCCGTTCCTCCGACTCGCGTTGAGTCTACCATCCAATGGGAAAACTCCGCCTTCGAAAACGCTGATGCCAACACGCAGTGGCAAAGCGAAAGCTTGCCTCGAACGCTACCGGTCGTCGATGACCCTTTTAACACGCCGCCAACACAAGGATGGAGTGCAGAACCGGCCGTTGATACGTTCCAGCCAGCCAAACCAATTCCACCCAAGCCGCCGACACCGCCAGGAAACAAATTGAGTGGCGAGATATCATCACCCAGTAATACCAACCCGAAATCCGACGAAACCACTACGCCCCATTTGACAAAAAAAGTTCCTGTCGACAACACCAAGCCCAATTCGACGAGTCAACAAAAATCGTCCCGAGCTGCTCAAAAACAAAACAGTCCCGTGCCAACGGGCTCAGCTCCGGGTAACGACGTTCCCACAATCTCGATTCCCGCACAAACTTACGAATCAACACCAACCGTTCCCGAGGGAGCTCAATCAAGAACCCAACCCATCCCAACGTTGTCCTATTCTCAATCCAACGGCTGGCAACCGGAAGTGAACGCTCCAGAGCCGTTGCCCAACGGTATCACCTTGAACCAGTCGCAGGGCCTAAGCCATTCACCAGTCTCTCAATCAGTGCTGCAACCCAATCAAAATTTCCAATCAAACCCACAGCCCCATCAATTCCCCACGCCCACCTTCCAAAGCAATGACTTCAACAACGGATTCCAGGACAACCGCCTACACAATCGCGCCCGAGGCAGAGGTCGTTTGGCACAACCCGCTCAAGTTATGGTTCAACAGCCTTTGATGTCACAACCGTTGATCCAACAACCGCTTGTTAGCGCTCCAGGAACTCCTGTCATCTACGGCGGACCCGTCGTCATGCAAACGCAACCACGACAACGTGTTGGGCAAAATGTTTACGTGCCGCAGACAATCATTGGGCAGCCCGTTTTTCAACAACCCATGTTTGCCCAATCACAAAACCAATTCGACATACAAAACAAAGGTCCGCTTCGATTGGGGATCCGAGTAGACGCTCTCTACATGTCTCACAGCGGGGCTGACGACACAGATTTTATTTTTGATGACACGACTTACGCCCCCATCGCAAGCCATAGCGATATCAACCCTGACTTTGAGGCTGGAACAAGATTCACCGGCCTTTACCAAAACGAAGACGGAACAGGATACGAGTTTTCGTTCTTTGAAATTTCCGACTTAATGGCCAGCCTAACAGCAAGCAACGTCGT
>CAZQQR010000393.1:0-4308 GCA_964595515.1 uncultured Pirellulaceae bacterium | reverse complement strand
GAGCTATTTGATCTTCGAACTGGTCAACGTTTCGTTGGCGGCTTGCCGAGGTTGGCTCGTCTGCTCAATGACTTCCACGCCGGCGAGGACTTTCATTTGCTTGACATCATTTAGGTTTTCAAAACTCAGCAGATCTTTGGCGGCGTCGGCTTCAAGTTGAAGCATTACCCCTGCGATTCGCCAGCCAGAATTTTGCTTGCGAACGACCCAAGTCATGTCCATTTCGAATTCTTCGCCGTCTGCTTTTTCGCTGACGGTGCAATCGACTTGGGCCAATTTCTGTTTGTTGGTCGCATATCTGACTTCGCCAAATTTGCACTCAGAATTCGGCCCGCCCATGGGCTCGAGAACCAATCCTTCTTTTGAAGTGTTCGTCAAAGCAATTCTGGTTAACAAGTTCTCAGCCGCGATTCGATTTCCGCTTTGCAAGTTTTGCATGAATTGCTCGCAAACATCCTTCGCCGTCGCATCTGTATCCAACTCACCAGACGCAGACGCTGGAGAAGTCAGATTCGTTGCCGTCTCAGTGGGCACGACCGATGTCGTTTCCGCTTTATCCGATTTCGTTTCTGGGTTGTTAGCCGAAACAGCAGTGGGCTGGACGGATCCAACCTCGGTTTTGTTGCAACCGATAGATAGCGTCATAACAAGTGACGCAGTAGCAAACAAAGCACATTTTGAAATGCACGAGTTCATAGCAAAATCCTTCCATGGATATCGCTGTCGATAGTCCAACACCCGACAGCGTGAATGAAGCCCAAATTGTCCAATTTCGACTTAGTGCGTCAAGATGAATCTTAAAGCAGTCTAAAACAACAATTTGATACTGCTTGCTTCACCGATAAATCATTGGTTGATTGGGAATCGCCCCAAACTTCTGCGATGCATGCACTTCCAGCCAAGTCTGGGACTATTGATGGATTCCCACGAGCGGCGCGAGATTTTGTGCTGAAAAACGCTGACTAATCTCGTTGCAGCCGTTTTGGAATTCCATCCTTGTGAACGATAATCGCAACTGTCTTTAGCCGAACGTAAGCCTCAGACATGTGAATGTATCCCTTGAACGGACCAATCTCACCCCAGGAATTCTTGATCACGTAATACTTGTTGCCCTCGGTGTCACGCGAAATCCCGACGAGATGCATTAAATGATCATCCGTTGTGCCGTATTTCATGAACGTCTCTTGCCGCATCGCTTGATCAACGTCGACTTCTTTTCCCGGCTTGGTGAACAAGTCCCGCCGGTTTGGATCTTCTGGCAAAACTGCAATCCCCTTGTTGGCCGAGAATCCTTTTTCACTCACATCGCCATCCCAAGCAACGGTGTACCCGTTCTTGATCGCGTTGTCGATAATCTCGACCACATCACCGATCGGCAAATTCTGAAAAGAACCATTGGAAAAATTGTCTGGAATCTCAAGTACGAACTTTTCGTAAAACGGATGATGCGTGTACGAAGTGATGCTCGCGTAATCTTCGCCGCGAAACTCTAGACTCTTGGAAAACTCTTTAGGAGAGTAGCTTCGATCGCGATAGGTAAATCGTTCTGGCGTTTCGCCAAGGTAAGTATCCAGAAGTTTGTCCGTTGCCGTGATCCACTTGGACGAAAGCTTTGGACGTTTGACGACCGCCTCAAGAAAGCCCTTCACGACGGCTTCCATTTCACCATGGTCATGCTTCTTTTGGCCCTCGTCCAAACCAGAATACGCTTCTTCAGGAACAAGACCATATTTGCCTGCTGATCTTATAAAATCGTGCGCCAACGCGCCCTGAGAGAAATTGGCTTTGCCTTGACGCAACACGAAATTGTGAGCCTTGTCGCGGTAGATATTTTTGACGATGAACATCTCAGAAAGATTGTGCTGCCCTTTTTCACGACGAATCAATTCTGATTCGATAAATGAAGCGGTTGCGAAACTCCAGCAGGTGCCGGTGGCGTCCTGTGATTTGACTTCTGTTGTTTGAGCGTCGTACTCAATCGTAAATTCGTATCGAGGCTTCTTCTTTTTCGAAGCTTTCTTGCTCTCATCGTTTTTAGCTGCCTCGGCCTCAGCCTTTTCGACTTCTTCCGTCTGAGGAGCAGCGGTCGCGATTCCCACACTACCGAAAAGGATCATCAAACCTGCCACACAGGCCAAAATCGTTGAGCCAGAAAGAGCCTTCGTAAAAAGCATCAAATCACCTTTGTTGGGTCCGGGTGCTAAAAAAATTAAATCGAGTGAGGAGGTAGGTGGGCATTGAAACAAACAGCGTTGTCGCAATCCCGCACTGCTTTTCCAGTTTATCTTAAACCAATTCAAGTGGCTACTTTGAAGCGGTCGGCACGGTGCCTTTTTCACTTTGCTGTGCTTTTTCGCTTTGTGTTGAATGCCACTCTTTGATTCTCGTCCACACAGTTCGCAAATACTTGGTCAGCGGCTGTTCAAACCAATAAGTCACGGCACTGGCAACAGCGATGGAAAATACAAACGCGATCAAGATCGACGCCATCGGCGAGCAGCCCCATGTCTCGAGCTGCATCATCAGCGCAGAACCAAGATTGTTGTGAAACAGATAGAGCGAATATGAAATAAAACTAATGTAGATGAGCGGGCGGAACCTCAGAAACGGAAGCTTTCCATACGCCCCGGCAACCAACATCCCGAACAGCAGAACCGTTGCGACTGGATTGTGCCCCCGCAAATCGATCGCATGAAAAACGACCCCGCTGGCAACCATCCCCACCCACAACATCCACGGCTTGCCGCGTTTGCAACGAAGCTCGTTGAGAAGAATTCCCATCGCAAACAGCGGGAGGTTTCGCATAAAGAACAATTGGTCGATTACCCAAAACCGGTTGTTCCAATCCGAACCCGGGTAGGCGGTTTTGAACCAATCGAAACTTAAACAACAAACCAGACAGATCGCGATCGCGCCCATCATGGTTCGAATCGGCTTATCCAGCAAACCAGTCGCCAGCAGCACCATCAAGAAACAGTAAAACAGCATTTCGACTTGCAGCGTCCAAGTCACTGGCTCCATATTTTCGTAGCCAAGTAAAATCGGAAGCGTCGTCAAGTTCGCCACCGTTTCGTCCATGGTCACCGAATGATGAAACATAGCGACGGTCGAGAACAGAAACACATTGAGTAGAATCACCAACCAATAAGATGGAAAAATACGAATGCATCTGGCAACGATGAACTCGCCAGCTTTTCGTTTCTTGGTGATCGTCAGAGCATTGACCAGCCCGCTCAGCATAAAAAACAGCTGCACGCCATACTTGCCGTATGGAAACGTAAAACCTGGACCGCCTGAGCTAAAACCGCCATGTTTGTGCTCGTAAACCCAAGTGAAATGGAACAACAACAAATTTAAACACGAAAGCGCTCGAATCGCATCCAATTCCAGGATCCGTTTCGTCTTTGGCTTTGGTTTAAGTAACTTGTCTTCCATCTTTGGCAGCGCAACTTCAGGCTAATGATTGAATTCTGTTTCAATCGGCCGCACCTTTTCCGAAAGGCGCAATCCGACCGGGATCCGCAAACGTTTGCAAAGCGTATTTCGCGGTTGGAGACCGTTCGAAGGCAATCTGTGAGAAACGCCAATTCGAGACGCCAGCAATGCGGGTATTAACGATTGAAAGCAATTTCTGGGTGGTGGCTTCGCTTGATTCCAGCCCTGCTCAGTTCGTTTAAGTGCAGACTACATCTCACGCGGGATCTGAAGATCCAAGATCGCACCGAAACAGCCTAACTGTAAGCACGTCAGCCAGAACACGAGCTAAAAACACGACATAAACAACAAGACTTCGAATCTGAATCCACGCAAGACCATTCGATCCGAAACTAACTTGGTTGTAGTTTGAAACTTGATAGCACTAAAATTTTTAAGCATTGCAGCTAGGCAAAATGCAGTGCTGCACCTGCCTCAATCGCTTTTTAAAACAAATTTTGTGAAAGCAAATTGAATTCTCTCAAGTTTTTCGAATCCAACTCAAAATATCTATTGACCCAAAATTCAGGTTCTCATAACTTCCGATCCATCAGACGAGATTGATTGATTCAGTTGCGTTTGATGACAAAACCAATGAGACAGTTTTGTGGAAGCGGGTCTGCACTGGAGATTTATTTCTCTGCGACCAACTTGCAAACGAACGACACGGATGTCGAATCAATTGCTTGTGCGGAATCAAAACTCTGGAGGCGATCAAGGCAAGGATGCTGAGGTCGAACTTCGTCCAATCGCTCTCGGACTAACTGAGGTGTTCTAAGCCCCCCTGGAACCCAAAGTTGCCGAGGGTGTTTTTTTATGCGCTGAACTTCACAC
>CAZQQR010000392.1:0-4317 GCA_964595515.1 uncultured Pirellulaceae bacterium | reverse complement strand
AAAACAATATGTTCATACCGGACAAGTCGGAAGTTCTGTGCAGCTGCGCGAAGATGTTCGCCTACACCGACGCGGAGGGTGCCTTCGACTTTGGCCCAGTCATGAACGGCAATCACCGGCTCGTGATCACAAATCCAGACGACAGTGACGCAAGCGCCCAGTTCTACCCGGCGCGTCCAGGCAACGCGATTCAGATCGCACTCGACTGACGCCTCGCGCTCCTTCGCAACTGAACGCGGACTCGAAGAAAATTCCCCCTTCAGCTCGTGAACGACGAGGAACGCCATGTATGATTCTTTGGATCCACTATCTGTGTCTGGCTGAAACATACAACGGGATAATAGGTAAACATGTGTTTGACCTGGCGTTACTTCGTCGGCATCAAAATTGGCGCTCCTAACCGATCCTTATTTGGTTTAAACCCATCACCATCGATGTCGACAAAGATTGGATTGGAAACGGCGATCGGAGTTTTCTTGCCGTGGTTGGGGCCCATCGGTCTTCCAAGCTTCATACCTTCGCCGCCCTTGGTCGCAACAATCAGGTGAGCGTCTTCTTTGAGTGGAACTAAAATCTTGTGTTCAAACTTTATCGTGCCGTTGCGAAACATGTTGCTGTGGGTGCGGCGAGTGAAATTCAAATCTTCTTCCAGTCGGCCATTAACAATCACTTGGACACGATCTACGTCAATCCAGTTTGGACATTGGACTTTGATTGCAAGCTCCACCGAGTCTTTTTTTAGTGCAACGTCGTCGCCGACTTCGCCCGCGACCGGTTTGCCATCAAGCCCATCGCCCATCACTTGAACTGACAAATAGGGGCCGCTGGTCATCACGATCTTTCCGGCTTTCGAGTTACGAACCATCTCCATGACGTCGATATTCGCGGGATCATCGGTGGTTGAAATAACGTAGTTTCGGAAGAAGCCCGACCCATGAAAATTCCAGTGGGCATCCGCATTAATGACTCCCGGAATGCGGTAGCCTTGGTTCAAGAGTTGAAGCCAGTTGAACGCGACATTCCCACGTTTACCGGGCGCAGCCAGTTCGGTTGGGCGGTCAAAGATCGATTTTAATGGATGAATCTCGACGACATCGACACTATCAAACATCTTCGCGAATCCGGCATCGGCTTCGTTATTGTTATCCTGGTCACCGAGCACCGACATCAGGTTCGGATGATTCATTTGCATAAGCTTTTCGCTTTTGTCGTCCCAGAACTTGAGTCGCTCAATTTGCACGACGGGGTTGCCCGATGTTACCGGAGCGCCTCCGTCCTGAGTTCGCTTTCTCATGATCATTGGGAAAGCGTTTTGATGGTTGATCGGCAATGGGCCGCCCGTTAATTCCATCCCGGGACAGGTTTGCATTACCCCAACTGCGTCCAGCCGCCGAAGATGCGGCATGTAACTATCGATGCGGTTGTGCTCCGTACACGGGGCGAACTCAATTTGTTCTGCAAGTAGGTTTAAGACTCGGCCAAGTTGATCACTCGTATTGTCACCTGAGGGAGTCGAGTGGCTGTGGTATTCGGTGCTGACCCAACCAGGCGAATTGACTGTCCGTTTTAGCTTAGCAGTCAGTTCCGTCGTCTCATTGGCAACGACGGTGATCGGGACAACAACGGCATCAAACTCAATCCCATGGCTGATAACGGCTTCGTATTTTCCCGGGCCGATCGGCTGCTCGAAATTTCCGTTTTCGCTGTAGCGCACATTTTTGATCGCAAAGGCGCGGCTGTCCGGTCCAAAGTTTGGATTGGGCGAACCATCGATTCCGTCAAACGATACTTTGCAAGCAATCGGATTGCCCGCGCTGTCAGTGATGGACCCGCTAACGGTGCCTAGCGGCGTCATTTGGATTTCGATCAAGTTTGCTGTTTCCGAATCAGGATCGCTCTTGAGTGAGAACTTCTTGACCACATCTTTGCGACCGTTGGCGGTAACTTTCAGTTGGTAGTCTCCCCGTGGCAACAAGTATTCGAGTTTCCCAGAGGAACCAGTCCGGGCAACGGCTATTTCTTTATTGGCCTGTGAGATTGTGGCTCGAGCATCTTCAATCGGATTGACGTCGTCTTTGACCTGAATAGAAAAGCGAACTGTCCCTTGCGACGTGACGGGTTTGAGGTTGTTTTGTTGGGCACGCATCTCTCCAGCGATAACTTCTAACTCCCACCAATCCTTTGCCGGGAACACATCTCGTCTCCATTCCATCATTTTCCCTTGTGGGATGGTTAAAGAGTTTGTGTCGTGGCCGTGATAAGTCCAAATCTGGTTTCGTTCGTTCTTTTTCGATTTCTGAACGATCGTCGATTCGTTCCCTCCGATGGTCCGAACTCCATACGCTTGGTGGAACCAATCGTCATAAAAGCAGATCATTTGACCGTCGCTTGTAATTCGGTTTCGAAACGTCTTGTCCGCCCGAATCATGTCGCGCATTGGAAACGGAAGAACTTTTTCGCTGCCGTTGTCGACCGTTGTGGTGACGCGAATGTGTCGTTCGCCTTTTGCGAGGTGATACTGGACCGCAGCAGTGGTACCCGTTTGCTTGGGTAAAGTCGTTCCGTTGAAAGTGATTTGAACGTAGCCATTTGTTTTAATAGGCAGACTGGCCGCTTGAGGATCGGCAAAGCCTTGGCCATCGTCAGCGCCGCTGGGCTGAGCACTATAGAAGTCTATCGAGTCCGTTCCGCCCGTGAACTGGAGCAGGTTTCCGCCCGGGTAAAAGCAACTTAGCTGGTCGTTGGGATCATTTGTTGAGGTCAAGTCAATAATGCACCCGCCAACTTTTTTGACTGTCATATTCGCGTGACGAGTGGATACCGGTTTGGCAATCACAGCAATGACATGCTTATTCCGCAAAACAATATCGCCATAGATCGCGTCGACCTCTTTGCCCTTGGGCGCGTACTGATCCCAATTTTCTTCCGTAAGGATGACGCATTCGACTTGAGCAAAAGCAGAATGAGCAAACCCAATGTGGGACACAATCGCAATTACGAGACAATGTCGGAGCAGAATTCCAAAGGTTCTTTTTCGCGAAAACATGAGAGGCCTTTCGAATGGTTATCTATTGTAAAACTCGCCATCGACTTTACTTCTGACAGACATGGTGACATAAAGGTCGCTATGATCGAAGTGGAGATGAGTTTTACGGCAAAAACCGCGGTACCCCCAACACGTAGCAGCCTGTTTTAGTACCGTCTAGCACCCTATCTTTGGCGAAACTCAGACGCGCGGGCGCAATTCCATCCTTCAATTCTTCCATTTGATCTTCGCCGACTTGGATTCGGTGTCCACCCAAACACTGGCGCGCTCAAATTCGCGTGTGAATTCCCAACCTTGCGGAGTGGTTCGTTGATAGAGGCCCTTGGGAGCGCCAAGCGGCTTATGCAATTCAGGGTAATCGTGCAGTGACCCTGACGACAAAGTCCAGCCCCATCCGTATTGGAAATAGGAATAGGGTTGCGCTCCAATCAAGTAACAGGCGAGATAGTATTCCACTCGCTCTTTGGCCAGTGCGGCCATCTTATCGGAGTACTCTTGGCTGCGTACGTTTGGTTTCTCGACCTCATGGTTAAGGCGGCCAAGGCTGTGGTCATGTTCGACGCCAATTCGAAAGATCGACATCTTGCCTGCCTTTGCAATTCGCGACATGTCTTTCCAATCTTGCAACAGACTCTCTTTGCTCAGGCTTTTTTCGTTGTAGTGCTCGAACATACTTCCATCAATCGCCGGAAAAACCTGTTTGGCAATCGCCTCATGGGCGTTGTTGCCGATCAAGATCTTGTCTGCACCCATCTTCTGTTTCAAAGCACTCATCATGTCGCCCATCGCTTGCTGAACCTCTTTAGCTCTTTCGTTTCGCAACCAGGCAAAGCCATGCATTTGATCGATGAAAACTCCGTCGCAGCCAGATTCTTCAACCCCTTTGGCCACGGTGTCGACCCACCACTGACGAAACTCAGGATTCAACACATCGAATTGGAAGATGTTGTTGCGATGAGCCAACTGGCCCGTTTCAGAATCGACTAACAAGAACTTTTTCAATTCAGGATGTGCGTCGATTTTGTTTCGAGTGAATGCTTGGTTGTACGAAGTAAACGGCCAAGCGTAGGCAGAATTGAAATAGAACAGCACGCGCGCGTCAGGCTTGATCTTTTTGAATGCGGCTGCCTCGTGCTTCGCCCCCAGTTCAGCGGAACCCAATTCTTTCGAGCCATGCGATTTTTCGATACAGAGAAAGTCAGTCCGTGCCGAAATGGAGTCGACTTCGTCTGAAGTCAAAATTCGCTGCGTATCTCCAAACATGAAATACA
>CAZQQR010000391.1:0-4321 GCA_964595515.1 uncultured Pirellulaceae bacterium | reverse complement strand
GCGGAAGACGAAGTGCGGAAGACGAAAGGGCTTCGTAGCTTCATCCAATACAAACAAGCCCTAAATCCAAACGTAACACAAACCTAACCTCGAGAATTAGATGATCAATCGGACCTATATTTATTCCAGCTGCCTGATCTTGTTGTGCACTTTGATGATCGGGGAGAGTCGGGTTTTTGGCGCAAACGATAGGCAGGCAGAATCTGATCCAATGAACATTCTTCTCTTATACGCTGATGATTGGCGGCATGACACGCTGGGAGTCGCTGGCAACCCCGTTGTCAAAACGCCGACGCTAGATCGACTTGCCAGCGAAGGAATGCGGTTTACTGAGAATTGTGTAACGACTTCGATCTGCGGGATCAGTCGTGCGACTCTATTCACGGGGCAGTGGATGTCCCGACACGGAAACCGATCGTTTAAGCCTTGGAAGACTCCGTGGGAGCAAACTTACCCTGGGTTGCTGCGCGAAAATGGTTACTACGTTGGGCACGTTGGCAAATGGCACAACGGAAGGATTCCAAAAGAGCATTTCGATTTCAGTCGATCCTATTATGGAACGCATTGGATCAAGGAACCCGATGGTACGAAAATCCACGTAACACAGAAGAACGAGAAAGACGCCTTGGAATTTCTGCGCACTCGGCCAACGGACAAACCCTTCTGTCTGACCGTCTCGTTTTTTGCGACGCACGCGGAGGACAAGAACCCGCTTCAGTTTCTCCCTCAGCCGGAAAGCATGAAGCTTTACAACGACGTCACGATCCCGGTCCCAGAGAACGCCACGCAAGAGTCGTTTGAGCGATTGCCAAAATTTGTTGGAAACGAAAAGAACGAAGGTCGCAACCGTTGGCATTGGCGGTTTGATACGCCGGAAAAACACCAAACGATGATGAAGAATTATTACCGCTTGGCGACAGAGGTTGATACGACTTGCGGACGTATTCTTGCAGAGTTGAAAAAGCAAGACACCACGGACAACACGTTAGTCATTTTCACAACAGACAATGGGTATTATCACGCAGAACACGGACTGGCTGACAAATGGTATCCCCACCAAGAGAGTATTCGCGTTCCATTGATCATCGACGATCCACGGATGGCTAAAGCGAAAAACGGCACAACCAACGACGAGTTCACGCTAAATGTTGATCTCGCTCCGACAATCCTTGCTGCCGCTGGAATCGATTCGCCAAAAACGATGCAAGGACACGATCTGAGTCAGCTCTATTTGGCTGATGAAAAACCGGAGTGGCGCGATGAGTTTTTCTATGAGCATCCAATGCTCAAGAACACAGAATTCATTCCTGCATCCGAAGCATTGGTCCGCAAGAACTGGAAGTATTTCTACTGGCCAGAGTTTGATCGTGAACAGCTGTTCAATTTGAAAGACGATCCGATTGAAGAGCATGATCTCGCGAGCGTTCAAGCGTTCGCGGACCAGTTGAGCGAAATGAGGACAAGATTTGCGGAACTAAAAGCGGCAGCCAAGTGAGCCCCGAGTCACATGTGCTCGTTGGCGCAAGTCATCGATTCTGTAGTGTTAGATCCGAGTCATGCGATTCAGCCATTTTGCTTCAAGTGGTGATTTTGAGTGTCGTCGCTCTGGGGAAACAGGTTCGCAAGTGGTTTGAACGGTTGCTAATGGTTTGTTGGACGGCTTGGGAGTAAGCGCCGATGCACCGAGTAATTCTCCGCACTTAATTTGCCTGTTGCGCGCAAATGGCGACCGAAAATGAAGCTTCTAGCGTTGTCTCTCGATGTTAACGTCGAAACAGTGTGTCGCAAGTCGACAATTGATTTTCCTCGGATTCCAGTAAAAAATCGGGATCATCTAGGATGGGAGAAATGGCATTCGATTACCTCATTTCCAAATAATTTTTCCACTTCTACTTCACAATCAATTATCTATTCAAGGAGTCTAGTATGAAAACGACCTCCGACCGTAACGGTTTTACGCTGGTCGAATTGCTCGTCGTTATTGCCATCATTGGTATTCTAATCGGCATGTTATTGCCAGCGGTTCAGCAGGTTCGCGAAGCAGCTAGGAGAACGACTTGTATGAACAATATTCGGCAGGCGGCGTTGTCCTGTCACAATTTCGAAAGCACGTTTGAGAGTTTCCCTCCAGGTGTAAACGCCAACAGGGGAAATGGAAATAACCGTCGTACCAACGATCCGGTGACTCCGCGCCCTTCCAACGAAGCACAAGGACGCCCGTATTCTTGGGGAATGTATATTCTTCCGTATATGGAACAGAATATTCTTCACGATGCATTCAAGGATGCGACCAACAGATGGAACGGCAACTGGCCTTTAGCCCAAGACGCCAATGGCGATTATCTTGCTACGAAAGTTATCCCAGCGTATATCTGCCCAAGTGATGAGTCAAAAGATTCGGACCTAAACAGAGTTCGAACCCATAGAGTAATTACTGCCGCAAGGGCCGGATTCTTTTCCAAGTCATGTTACGTTGGAGCTGTTGGATCATGTAGCATTACCCAATCATGCGACATGGACGATCCAAATGACCGCCCCCATTTCGGAATCTTTTCTCGAAACTCCAAAACGACGTTCGCCGAAATATCAGACGGATCCAGCAACGTCATTCTTATTGGCGAGCGCGCCAGTCGCACCAGAGCTGAAGCAGGCGAAACGAGTAGCAATCAAGTCAGTTATGGTGCTTTATGGCAAGGGATTATCGCTAGGTCTCAGACAGATGCCCCCAACGGGCAGGAATTAACTCCTGACTACGCCACATTGGGGCGTGGCTCAACAAGCGACAACGCAACGAATGCAAGACGATTCGGCATTAATGGGACGCGACAAAATGAATCAATCGGATCAAGTTTTCATCCCGGAGGTGCGACCGTGGCAATGGCTGATGGCTCGGGGCATTTCTTAAATGAGAACATCACCTTTGCCCTGCTCAATGATATGAGATCAATGCGTGATGGAGCGATCGTTGCAGGATTTTGATCCTTGGATTAGGAAATTGAAAAACGAACACGTTATGACGAGGTCCGAAATTTGTTTCGAACCTCGTTTTTTTACCTCGGTTTATTCATGCGAAGAATGGTTCGAAAAATGAAGAATAAAACTAGCCTCTTAATTGCTCTCTTTGCAACGGCGACGATGTCTTTCATCGGTTGTTCAGACAAAGGCTATCAACTTGCTCCTGTCTCGGGGAAAATTACAGCCGATGGCAACCCCATCGCAAATATCAGGGTCGTTTTTGCGCCGCGAACACAAACAGGAGATGCCGTCACAGGTCCGTGGTCGTCCGGAATAACAAACGAACAAGGGGAGTTCACCCTTGTTACTCGCTACGATGAGAAAGGCGCTGTCGTCGGGGTCAATGATGTTTCTTTTGCGTACGACGACATGGATCCGGACACATACGAGGACTTGCTCGACGAACTCGCAGGAGCTCGCAACGGAGAAGATAAAGCAGAGTTTGAGAGGATCAAGAAGGCTGTCGCCGAAGCGAAAGTGCTACTGCAAAGACCGGCGGCGTCCGAAGATTTAACTGAGGAATTCGAAGTCACCTCGAGTGGTAGCAGTGAAGCGAACTTTGATATCAGCGAAAAAGAGTAAGGCCTGGTTGTTGGATTAAAATCCCGCGTTTTTTCCCAGGAACCGAGTTAGAAAAACGGTACGGACTGCTGCCGTATTGGTGTGTTGATTTGAAGTTTCCTGTGCCCAATCGTTTCACACACATCACACAGTTGTTTTGTTCGTACAAACATGAATGCTCAGTCAGCAGTCGTCGTTTGGAGCCAGCCTGGCAATCATTGGTAGGATTGCGCACCAGAGGAGCAACCAACTACATTAGATTTCTTGAGAATTTGCGTCACAAAATTCAACTGCATCGTATTGGTAAGTGAAGCCCGTTATTTGGTGACGCCTTGCTATTGGCAGACCAACCAGTCTTTCGGACCTCATTGCCCCTCCTCGACGGTTGATAGGAAAAATAATGGAGTATGCCAGCAAGTCTTACCAGAATTTGCAGTCCGACAAATGCGTTTACGCAGGGATGCTTGTCAGCGGGGAACCCATTGTTGTCATCAGCGGGAAAGTTGATCGCGAAGACTGCCAGTGGGCGATGGCAGAACTTGATGAGGTTGCAGCGTCGGAAGAAACTGGAATCGTGATTGACTTCAGCGGCGTGACTAATGTCCCGCACGCTTGGTTCGAAAGTCAGATTCGACGTCGCCAAAGAGACGCTCAAGGACGGTTCGAAATACGAATCAGAGAGTCGCAGGATTTTGCCGAACAGGCAAACTGCGATTCATCTATTTCCGATTCAGAACCCACGCGA
>CAZQQR010000390.1:0-4327 GCA_964595515.1 uncultured Pirellulaceae bacterium | reverse complement strand
GTCCAAGCCGAAGTCATGCCGCCGAGAAAGCCTTCTCGCATCGCGACAATTTGAACCACCGAGTGCATGACGTCGCCGATTCCGCCTTTTCCCGTTTGCGGAACTGGATCCAATGAAGGAAGCTTCACCCGGTCACTCGAATCGTTGCCGCGGCTGCTGCTAGGGCGTCCTTGTGATCGAGATTTTTCTGGGGGAGCGAGAATCGCTTCAAAGATATCGAGTAGGCCACTCATGTTTTTCTCTCAACAAATTGGTGTGTATTCTTGGTGGGAACTTCGTTTTCCCAATTAAAAAGGTAACCACTGGGAAGCGAAAAGACAAACGTTTGATGGGCTTTTCCGAATCCGATTCGTAATTCTGGAATCGTGATTCTGTTGACTGGTGGGTAGAGCTTACTTTTGTCAGGCGTTGCCTATCTCAACGAGCTAGAGATTTTGCATTCATGGCCGCTGTTGGATTGTTTCAGTCTTTAACTACCTCTTTGATCACTTGTGGTAGATATCTGGATGATGCCCGAGTGTGATATCGTTTTTCATGGTGAAAGTTCATCGCCATTAGTAAATCTGCTCATCAGTGGTTTTTACAAATCGCAAATTGGTACCTAAAAACCGCCAAGATCATTCGCTGATTTGGCACTTAGGAGGTCCATTGGAATAACTTAGCCCTCTATATTGCGATTGCGCATATTTGATTCCGCCACAAGCCGATAAATCGTGTCAATTTCTTCGGTCGCAACTAAGATTAAACAGGTGTGACTCGTTGCTAAGTTTGGACCGAATTTTGAGCACTGCAAAATTTGAAAACCTCGCGATCTTTGGCGGGCCACCCACGTTTGCCGAGCACCTTCATGTCGGAAGACCAGCGATCGGAAATGTCGAGGATGTGCTTGATCGAATTCGTGAATCGTTGGAAAGTCGTACACTTACAAACAACGGTCCATTCGTGCGTGAATTTGAACGGCGCATCTGTGATGTGACTCAGACAAAGCATGCGATTGCAGTAACCAATGCTACTCAGGGGCTGCAGATGGCAATCCGAGCTCTCGGAATGAAGGGCTCGGTTATCGTGCCGTCGTTTACATTTGTCGCGACTGCGCAAGCTTTACATTGGCAGGGAATCAAACCGGTGTTTTGCGACGTTGATCCTCAGACGCACTGCATCGATCTTCGGGATGTTGAGCGAAAGATTTCAAGCAATACAGACATCGGCGGAATTGTTGGCGTACAAATGTGGGGTCGGGCCTGTGACGTCGATGGGCTAACTGAACTCGCGAGTCGTCACAACGTTCCTTTGTTGCTGGACGCGGCGCACGCTTTCGGTTCGAAGCATAATGGCTTACCCATTGGCAACGGTGGAGATGCTGAAGTTTTCAGCTTTCATGCAACCAAGATTGTTAACGCCTTCGAAGGCGGTGCCATTACGACGAACGATGAACAACTTGCCGATCAATTGCGGCTTATGCGGAACTTTGGGTTCGCCGACTACGACTCAGTCGTCCACTCTGGTACTAACGCCAAAATGTGCGAGGCTGCTGCGGCGATGGGAATTACTTCAATTGAATCCTTGGACAAGTTCCTGGCAATCAATCGGGCGGCGTTGGAACAATACCGTGTTGGATTGGATGCGATTCCTGGTATGGAGTTGCTTGTTCGGCTGTTGGATCCGGACTCGAATTGTCAGTATGCAGTCGTCGAGGTCAACGAGAGTGCATTTGGAATGTCTCGAGACCGATTGTTGGAAGTGCTTTGGGCAGAAAACATTCTTGCCAGAAAGTACTTTTCGCCAGGTTGTCACCGTGTCCCGTTTCTAGCTGGTGAAAAACCGCCAAAGCTGCCTATAACCGATGCGCTTTGTGGCCATGTCCTTCAATTGCCAACGGGGAGTGCAGTAGATTGTGACCAGATTGGCCAAATTTGCGATCTTCTAGATACGATTGCGACGCATGCGAAAGAGATTGTAAAGCGTTTCGAGCAAAGCGGATCCGTTCGCCCACTAAGGGGAGCTTCTCACCAACCATGACCCAGCGACTTGTTACCACCTCTGTTGTTACGTATTCCCGACCCGATTCCCTGCAGGGTTTGCTGGATTCATTGAGCGAACTTGAATTCAAGAGCGTGTCATGTCTGCGGATTGCTCGTGAAACAGGAACTCGTGGTGGATTATTCGGAGGCGATTGTGTCGTTTATAGTTAGCTCGATTATTGTTAGCACCGTCGGATGGTTTTTGTTCGTCCCGTTTTTGATCTTTTTTGGATTGATCGTGGTCGACGAATTGATTGTCTTGGCGGGCTACTTTCTTTTTAAACGACGACTAAGTGCCTGCGACTCGAACGAATTGTCTAACGTGCGTTTAGGGCGGTATGCATTTTTACTCGTAGCGCACAACGAGGAAGTCGTGCTTCCGGATTTGCTTCAAAGCATTGCCAACCTGGATTACCCGACTGATAAGTATTCGGTGTTTGTCCTGGCAGACAATTGCACTGACGCAACCGCGGATTTGGCAAGGCAAAGCGGCGCCACTGTGTTCGAAAGACGCGAAGGCGGCGGGTTGGGCAAAGGGTTCGCGGTTCAATATTTAATTAACTGTTTGGCGGATGTGCGCGAAGAGTTTGATGCAACGATCACGCTGGACTCGGATGCAAAACTGAATCGTGACTATCTGACAGAGATGAACCGAATTCATCAGGCCGGATATCCAGTCGTGATGGGGCGCCCAGAAACGCCAAAAGAAAAAGCTTCTTTGTCGTGGATCAATAGTTTCGGATTGCGCTGCGTGGCGATCAGCGAGACGGCTCGATTTGCGATGGGCTTTGCAGCTCGCTTTTCGAGCAACACGACTTTGGTCCATCGCGACATTTGGAAATCATTCGATTGGAAGTGCTTAAAACACCTAAATACCGCGGAAGAGATGTGCGGTTGGTTCATCGAGAAAGGAATACCGATTGGGTATGCGGGAAACGCAATCGTTGTTGAAGAAGCTCCCCGTGAACTGGAAAACTTCGCGGGTCAGCGGTCGCGTTGGTACATCACTTATTGTCGACAATTCTGGTACTACGTTCCCCGATTGCTTTGGTCGGCAATTCGGAATCTTGACTGGTGGCGATTCGAAGCCATGGTTGGAAACTTTTTCGTCATCGGCCACACAGTCGAGTTGCTTTATGGGATGCTCCTAATTTCCATTAGCCTCCTGACTGGCAATCTAACTGCTATTTCAATAGCTGTTGGTTTGATGCTGCTCAAGATGTTTCACGTATCGGTGTTGTGCGTTTTGACTGGGGTCGGGATCGGTGACTTGGTAGGTTTGGCCATTCGAATGCCGTATCATGCGTTTAGCTGGATTCTGGCGATCATCAAATCATTGCAGCTATCGAAAACTTGGGTTCACGCAAAGAAATACGGTCCGGAGTCTGAAAAGGAGTAGTGCGAAAGGCGAAAGCGAAATGTTCACGGCATGAACTAGGAAACTTCAATCCGAACAAAGTCTCGCATGCGATCCATCTGCTCAATCATCACGTCCACCGATTCAAATTTCAGTAGCAAAGCGCCGAGCGTCTTGTGCGATCCACAAAAACGCCCCACCTCATCGCCCGGCTGGATCAGCATTTCTTGCTGTAGGACAGTAGCCTTGAGCTCATTGGATATGGTGACTTTTTCAAATTGGCCGTCGCTTTCGGTGTGCAGCATATAAGTCGAAACTGGAGTCGTTGCTGGTGTTTGAGCCAAGTCACTGCAGTCGTTGCCCAAGGCGGCTTCGACGCTGTAAGCGATCAGATCCACACCTGTTGATTCGCGAATTGCTTCGGGCATCCAATTGCCACCGTTACGCGGCCCGAATTCCAACAAGTGTATTTGCCCTTTTGAATTGATACGAACCTCGACGTTGAAAGCTCCAACTCGCAATCCAAGCAGCTTGATTAATCGTATGCACTGTTCACGAATCCTCGCCGTTTGCTCTTTTGTTTTTTCCGGATCAACGGCACGCCATGGAAAACTCTCGCCAACAGGGACAATGCTGCTTAGTGATAGGTTGTAGTGTTCATGTGAAAGACAAAGAAATTCAAGTTCTCCGTCAACAATAAAACCGTCACCGGTAATCTGATGGCCAACCCGTTCAAAATACTCTTCGCAAATCACACGGTTGCAGCGGGAAAAAGCCTGTGCCTGTTCAAACGCAGCGGGCAGTTCATCCAAGTTGTCAATTCGCCCCACGCCTTTGCTTCCAGATGAATCGACAGGTTTGACAATGATTGGTGGGCAAAGCTGATTGAAGCCTTTTTCGGCTTGGCGAAGTGTCGCGGCAGCGCGAAAATTGGGTGTAACGAATTGAT
>CAZQQR010000389.1:0-4334 GCA_964595515.1 uncultured Pirellulaceae bacterium | reverse complement strand
CGTTGGATATTTTTCTGCGTTGAGCATGTTACTGTGTTGAGCATGTTACTGTGTTAAAGGTGGTGTGCAATATACGAGTCGCAGCAATAAAAAAGGCCCATCATGTGATGGGCCTTTGTTGATTGTCTGACATCCGCGCCGGCGAGCACCTTGCCATCGACCGTAGCGTGCTTGAGCACCGACGTTTCCGAACTCGAAGATCGCATCCGCGAGATTGAGTTCGGTAATTCTCTCTTAAGTCACGTCGGCATCGACGGTTGGAACGACCCAGACTTTGAGTTCGGTCTCTACATCCTGATGCAGGTGAACTTTGACGGTGTAAAGTCCCAATTCTTTGAGAACACCTTCGAGTCGAATTTGATCCGTTGTGAGCGTGATCTCGCTTTGCTTGAGAGCGCTGACGATTTCCGGTGCACCGACGCTTCCGTACAAGTGGCCTTCTTCGTTCGCGTTGGCTTCGATCGTGATGCTTTGGTTGGCGATCGTCTTGGCCAATGAACGCAAGTCCTTGAGGCGTCCGACTTCGATTTCCTGGAGTTTCGCCTTGTGCTTGTCGACCATTCGCTTGTGATGATCACTGGCGACGGTGGCCAGGCCTTGGGGTAGCAAGTAGTTGTTGGCAAAGCCGGCTTTGACTTCGACGACTTCGCCTTGTTTTCCAAGGTTGTCGACTGACTGAATCAGCAACAACTCGATACCACCTTTTTCACCGCGAGGTAAACGAGTGTATTTGGTTTTGCGTCTTTTAAGCTTTTTCTGTTTTGCGGTAGTCATCGAAAACTCACTATGAATGTTGAGCTTCCAAGCATCTTGCTTGGTTGCTGTTCAGGTGTTAATTGTTTTTGTTCAGTTCAAATGTTTCGTTTAGAACGGCACTTCATCGTCCGGTGGTGGGCCTTGGGCCGGAGCCGCCGTTTGGTTTGCAGGAGCCGAGTTGGAATGAGGAGTTGAATTGGACTGGGAAGATGGCGAAGCGTTTCCTCCGCCTCCACCTGACCGAGGACTCAACATCTGCATTTTCTCGCCAACGATTTTTACTTTCGACCTTTTTTGGCCGTCTTCTTTTTGTTCCCAGCGATCTTGTTTTAGCCGTCCTTCGATTAGTACAGACGAACCTTTGGAAAGATACTCAGCAGCCACTTCAGCCAGTCGTCCCCAAAGGGTTATGTCAAAGTAACTTACTTCGTCCGCCCACTGTTCGTTGCGTTTAACTTTCTCGTTGACCGCGATACTTATATCAATTACTGCGGTGTTCGATTTGGTGTATCGAGGGGGTTCAACGTCCCGAGTCAGATTTCCAACTAGAACGACTCGATTGTAACTAGCCATGTTTTCTCCAAAATTGAGCTGTCTTGCGGCTACACAATCCTTGTCCCGCACTCAGCAAACCTTGCCGAATACCATCTTGTTCCGGTTAAGTGACACGTTGGGTCACGAAACAAAAAATAATATTACTCAGCTGCTGCCGGTTCTGCTTTTTTCTCTTCGGCTGGAGCTTCTGTTTCCTCAGGTTCCGCTGGGACTTCGCCTTTAGCAACCGCCACCATCGGATCAACCAAACGAGGATCAAGCTTAACTACCAAGTGACGAAGGATCATGTCGTTGAGTTGGCATGCCCGGTTAAATTTAACCAGTTTTTCGCCTTCGACTCGGAAATAGGCCAACCAGTAAGCACCTTTGCGGTGGCCTTTGATTGGGTAAGCAAGTTTTTGCTCGTTCCAAAGTCGGCTGGCAAGCATTTCACCATCGACTGATTTCACCATTTCATCAACGGTATTGGCGGCACCTGCCGGATTTCGTGCATACGCGTTCGCGTTGAAAATGATCATGCATTCGTAAACGTTTTCGGCCACTGGATTCCCTTATTGGTCGTCTGATTCAATTGATTCTGATAAATCTGATAAAGGCCCCTGAGCCTTTTTCGATTCAGTCTTTTTCTTTGGTTTGTTTTTCGGTTTCTTTTCAGGATCCGCGTTGAATTGATTCATTGCGGTTTGGGTTCCCTGATTGACCCATACTTCAACAGCATCTGCCGCTCGCTGGACACCAATTTCAATCGTGGGTTGGTCTTCTTTCAAAAACTTTCCCAACACAAAATCTGCTGTATCCCAACCAGCCGGTGGACGACCGACTCCAACTCTCAATCGGGAAAAATCTTTGGTTCCCAGTCTTTGAATGATGTCTTTCAGTCCGTTTTGTCCCCCGGCAGAGCCACCTGGTTTAAAACGCAGGCGAGCAACATCGAGGTTAATGTCGTCACAAATGACCAGCAAATCAGTCAAAGGTAACTTGTAAAAATCGACCGCTGCTCGAACGCTTTGGCCACTAAGGTTCATGAACGTCAGTGGACTGAGCAGGACCGTTTTTTCACTCTTAATAACTACTTCGGCGACTTCGGCGTTAAATTTTGCTTTGGGTCGCCCAACATCAAAACGCTGAGCAAGACATGCGAGCACGTCGAATCCAACATTGTGACGGGTTCCGTCGTATTTTTTCCCTGGATTTCCTAGTCCAACGACAAGTTTCATCGTAGGGCCCAGAAGATTACTCTTCTTCATCCTTTTTGCCGATGACTTCAGGCTCAGTGGCAACCGCTTCTTCTTCGGTTTCACCAGCAGGCATGGCACAAGTCACAATGGCGTTGTGTTCGTTTTCGGCCAGCGATGCACCCTCAGGAAGTGGAACATCTTTGGCGTGAATGATTTGGTTGACTTCCAACTCGTTGATTTTGACTTCGATCTTTTCCGGTATCACGTTCGCCGGGCAAAGGATCGTGACTTGATGCTGAACAAAGTTGATCACGCCACCAGCGCGAGCACCGGGTGCTTCGGTTTCGCCTTTGAGCTCAAGCGGCAGGGTGACTTCGACCGCTTCGTTGGCATCAACGCGGGTCAAGTCGATGTGCAGGACTCGTGAGCCAAACGCGTTCCATTGAACTTGCTTAATAAGAGCGCTCTCGTTGGCTGCTCCTTTAAGCTGAACGATGTGACTACCGTGGTCGATTGCCCGGTTGAGTTCTTTTTCACTCAAGGCCAGCATCACCGTATCCTGACCGTGTCCGTAAAGCACAGCCGGAATTTGTCCTGCCTGTCGCATTCGTTTCATCCGAAGCGAACCCGTTTGTTCACGTTTCTCAACGTTAAGTGTATCTGTAGCCACTGTTTTTAACCTGCAATATTATTGTTATGCGCCTGTTTCGACTCCGTCGAATAAATTCGATCAACTCGTGAGAGATTGACCGAAGGCGAAAGCACAGACAAAGCGAACCGCCCACCCATGCAAAGCTTTCAAGAATCGAACATTTTTACAGAATTACCAACGATGACAAGCCCAAGTTTTGCTTTTCCCCCTGCCTTTTACCGCTTCAAAAGCAGGGGTCGAATCCGCGAAGACTGGACACTGATCCGAGGCTGCACTGGTCACCGAAGTGTTTTTTTCGAACTTCTGGAGCCGAGATTTCAATCGATTCCGGCTTTACACTTAATTAATCTCTCGACGTTGTCGTAAAACTCGCAATAATACGCTGCTTCTGGATGATTTGAGTGGACGCGCCTGGCTTTTTCGATCTCACAGCTCGATTTTGCGACAAAGTTGATGTCGAAGCTACCCAATTTCACTCAGAACCCAATTTAACACGAATCGTGAAGCGGTAGGTGAGACGCTTACCAAGAGAGAGGTGAAGGATGGCGAAAGAGCCAAGCAAGAAAGCTCGTGCTCAGAAATTTGAATACGTTGAGCCAATCGGGCTACGTGTTCTCGTTAGAAAAGACGAACCCAAAAAGAAGACAAAGGGCGGCATTGCCCTGCCCGATTCAGCTGAAATCCCCACGATCACCGGTCGCATTGTGACGATCTCCGCAGCGATCGAACACGATGAGGATTTGCCGCTCAAACAATACGACAAAGTCCTATTCCATCCGGGCAACGCTATTCCAGTGGATTTTGAGTCTGATAATCAGTTGTTTGTTGTCCCCGCCGAAGACATTGTTGCGGTGTTTCGGCGGGATCCACCAGCGAGGGAGTAGCGGAGTGAGAGGCGGATGCGTAGGGTCTCGGAGGATTCGCAGTTCTTTGTGATCGATGTTTTTTGGCTGATGTTTTTTCGTGACCGATGTTCGTTGTAATCGAAGTTTTTTGTGAGCGAAGTTTTTTCGTGACCGAAGTTTTTTGTGACCGATGTTCCTCGTTTAACGGCAAGCCGTAGGCGACTGCGTTTGGTCGGACAGAAACGCAGTCGCCTTCGGCTTGCCGTTAAACTTAATACCGTTCAATAAGAGTCTATTCGTGACATTATTCTCCCTCTGGGAGAGTCGCCGTCTCAGCGGCGGAGAGGG
>CAZQQR010000388.1:1737-4349 GCA_964595515.1 uncultured Pirellulaceae bacterium | reverse complement strand
GGATTTGCGCAGGAAACCGCCAAAGACAAAATTGACTTTAATCGAGATGTAAAACCGATTCTGTCAGACCGGTGCTTTTTATGTCACGGCCCAGATGCCGAAACTCGGGAAGCCGATCTACGCTTGGACACCGAAGAAGGTGCCGCCGTCGCGATCGAGGCTGGCAGCTCGGACGACAGCGATCTGTACCATCGAATTATGTCCGAGGACGATCCGATGCCTCCGGAGGATTCCAATCTTTCTTTAACCACAAAAGAAAAACAGATTCTGAAACGTTGGATCGACGAAGGTGCCGTTTGGGCGAAACACTGGTCGTTCGTAAAACCGGAAAAACGTACTCCGCCTGAAACCGAGCAAGCAGACTGGATTAGGAATCCGATCGATCAATTTGTTCTTGCGCGACTGGAAACCAGCGGGTTAAAGCCAGCCCAGCCAGCCACCAAAGAGAAATTGCTTCGGAGACTTTCTTTCGATCTTACCGGCCTTCCACCAACGTTGTCGGAGCTAGACCAGTTTCTTTCCGACGAATCGGATTCGGCCTATGAGAGTGCGGTTGACCGTTTGCTTGCATCTCCGCGATACGGTGAACGAATGACCGCTGACTGGCTGGACGTGGCTCGGTATAGCGATACGTATGGGTATCAAGTCGATCGCAATCGGTTCGTTTGGCCGTGGCGCGACTGGGTGATCCGCTCCTTTAATGAAAATTTAAGTTACGACCAATTTGTGACCCAGCAACTTGCTGGAGACCTTCTTCCCAACCCAACCCGCGATCAGATTCTGGCGACAACCTTCAATCGGCTGCACCCCCAAAAGGTCGAGGGCGGCAGCGTGAACGAAGAGTTCCGCGTCGAGTATGTTGCCGACCGAATGCAGACCGCTGGGATGGCGTTCATGGGTTTGACAGTGGAATGCGCCCGTTGCCACGACCATAAATACGATCCGATTTCTCAAAAAGAGTATTACGAACTTTTCTCGTTCTTTAACAACATCGATGAATCGGGTTTGTATTCGTACTTTGATGCCGAAGCGATTCCTTCGCCATCCATGCTTCTGCCCAATGAAAAACAAGAACGCCAATTGGTCCAATTCCGAAAAAACGTCGCGGCTCAGGAGGCACTGGTCGACGAGGATTTGAAGCGAGCCACACATGACTTTGAAAAATGGTTTGTCGATTTCGATACTCGAAAACAAAAACCGGAAAAACCTCCCGGCCTCTTGATGAACGCTGACCTGGTCGCCAACAAAGGTGCGAATACAGTTGTCGACGGACCAGCCGGCACGAAAGGATTAAAACTCACGGGTGATGACGAAGTAAAACTCGCGGTTGGCGACTTTGGCAGGCATCAGCCGTTCACAATCGCAGCCAGAATCAACGTTCCCGACGACGAGAAAATTCTTGAGCGTTGCGTGATCTACCATCGTTCCAGAGCTTGGACTGATTCCGCAAGTCGCGGTTATCAACTGCTGATCAAAAACGGCAAATTGAGTGCGTCGCTGATACATTTTTGGCCGGGTAATGCGATCAGTGTTGAAACGAAAGAACCCATTCCAACCGAGCAATGGCTTCATGTTTCGTTTCGGTACGATGGAAGTAGCACGGCTGAGGGCATCGAGATTCTGATCGATGGGAAACCTGTCGACGTGATCATCGTCAAAAACAATCTTGAAAAGAAAATCAAAGGTAACGGAACGAGTCATTTAACATTGGGGGCTCGCTTTCGAGATATTGGATTCAAGAACGGTCAAATCGCAGACTTGACTGTGTTCGACCGCAAGTTGTCCGATATCGAAGTTGCCGAACTTCACCAATCGGGCGTGCTAGATAAATTGCTGGCACAACCTGCGGATGTAATTTCCAACACTCAGCAGGATGTGCTTTTTGAATTTTATCTCGCCGCTCGCGACGAAAAACACCAAACCGTTTTGCAAGAACTTGCTGACAAAAGGCAACAACTAAACCAAACGATCGACGCTATTGAAGAAATCATGGTGATGAAGGAGTTGCCAGATGCGCGAGCCGCGTTCATTCTCGCTCGCGGAGCCTATGATGCCCCATCCACGCCGGTTGCTGCAGCGACGCCAGCAGTCTTCCCAAAAATGCCAGACTCGGAATCCGCGAATCGGCTTGGATTTGCCCGTTGGCTGACGTCGCCCGATCATCCTCTCACATCGCGCGTGGCGGTGAATCACTATTGGCAAGTTCTATTCGGGGAAGGGCTTGTTCGCACTCCAGAAGATTTTGGAAGCCAAGGTCAACAGCCGACGCACCCTGAACTGCTTGACTGGTTGGCCGTCGATTTCCAGGAAAATGATTGGGACATAAAACGACTACTGAAACAAATCGTAATGTCCAACACTTACCGTCAATCAACGGCGGCGTCGAAGGAGCTGTTGAAACTGGATCCTGATAACGAATTGTTAGCCCGCGCGCCAACGTTTAGATTGCCAGCTGAGATGATTCGCGACAACGTATTGGCAACGAGCGGATTGCTGGTGGAAAAAATCGGTGGAGCTCCAGTTCGACCTTACGAATTGGAAAAATCATTCAAGCCTTCCAAGCCCGACAAAGGCGAAGGGCTCTATCGCAGAAGCCTTTACACGTTCTGGCA
>CAZQQR010000388.1:0-1637 GCA_964595515.1 uncultured Pirellulaceae bacterium | reverse complement strand
ATTGCAGCTTGGGCCGCTGTCGCCAACACGTTGTTTAGTTTTGATGAATGCGTGATGAGAAGATAGCCACATTCAAAAGTAGCCTCACGAAAAAAGTCGCTACAGTTCCCGCACGCCGCTATGAAGAGCTTGAAAAATAACATGAAACCAATCAACCAAAAATGCACGGGCTTTGATCCGCTCCCAATTCAATCTCGGCGAAATTTCCTCAACCGATTTGGAATGGGATTGGGTGGAGTCGCGCTTGCTCGAATGCTCGGGCCAGAATTGGCCAGTGCACAAACGCCTGAGGATGGTGTTTCGAAACTAGGTATTCTCAATGAGTATCATCATCCGCCCAAAGCAAAACGAGTCATTTTTCTGTTTCAATCAGGTGGCCCATCACAGATTGATCTCTTTGACCACAAACCACTGTTGAATAAGTTTCAGGGGCAAGAGCTGCCGGATTCCGTTCGCAAAGGACAACGCTTAACTGGAATGAGTGGCAATCAAGCGTCGCTTCCTCTCGTCGGCTCACCATTTAAGTTTGCTCAGCACGGCGATTCGGGCGCTTGGGTCAGTGACCTACTGCCGTACACTTCGCAAATTGTCGATGACTGTTGTTTCGTAAAATCTGTATTCACCGAAGCGATCAATCATGGGCCTGGCGTCACGTTCATGCAGACGGGATCTCAATTACCCGGACGTCCGAGCATCGGGTCTTGGTTGAACTACGGGCTGGGCAGTCAAAACGAGAATCTTCCTTCATTCGTTGTCATGCTGACTCGCGGCAAAAGCGGACAACCGCTCCAAGCCCGCCTGTGGGGCGCCGGCTTCCTGCCTTCGCGATTTGAAGGCGTTCGGTTTCGAGCTGGAAAAGACCCAGTGCTGTATCTTGGAAACCCGGATGGAATTGACCAAGCCAGCCGCCGGAAGATGCTTGATTCATTGGGGGCCCTTCATCAAATCCAACTTGAAAAACGTCCGGACCCGGAGATTGAAACACGAATCGCCCAATACGAACTCGGCTACCGAATGCAGTCGTCGATTCCTGAGATCGCCGATATGTCGGACGAACCACAATCTGTTTTTGATGAGTATGGTCCCGATGCAAAAACACCGGGTACTTTTGCGTCCAATTGCATCATGGCAAGAAGACTTGTCGAAAAAGGCGTGCAGTTTGTCCAGCTTTATCATCAAGGCTGGGATCAGCATGGCGGACTACCTGGCGGGATCAAACGTCAGTGTAAAGAAACCGATCAACCGTCCGCTGCTCTGGTCAACGACCTGAAACGTCGAGGGCTTCTAGAGGATACGCTTGTCATTTGGGGCGGTGAGTTCGGGCGAACCAATTATTGCCAAGGCAAATTCAATGGCAAGAATTTTGGACGTGACCATCACCCGCGTTGCTACACGATGTGGATGGCGGGCGGCGGAATCAAACCGGGAGTCTCATGGGGACAAACCGACGACTATGGATATAACGTGGTCGACAACAAAGTTCACATTCATGACCTTCAAGCCACCATCATGCATCTGCTGGGCATCGATCATGAACGTTTAACCTATCGACATCAAGGAAGAAGGTATCGGCTGACCGACGTGCATGGGCATGTGGTCAAGGGTATCCTTAGTTAATCCATTGGGCGTTCTAGAAC
>CAZQQR010000387.1:0-4373 GCA_964595515.1 uncultured Pirellulaceae bacterium | reverse complement strand
GCACATTTTACGTTTTGCATGAATTCGTTTCGGGCTTCAGTTTAAGAATCAATCAACCACAGGCCACCTAAGATAATGCAATTTGGTAAGCGTGTCCAAATCGTAGAGCACCAATTCGTCCTGCAGGCCAAATCGGACTAGTGACTCGATTTCGAATTCCACAGTGTCAGTCCTTGCAAATTCTTCTTTTTTGCCGGAATGATGACACTAGCCAAGTATCCAACGATGTAACAAATCGTGATCCCAATAGATGCGTAAAGATAGCCGCTGACCAGATAGATTTCCGTTCCTAGCGAATCGAAAATGGAACGAACGTTGATTCCGATTATGGTCTTGTCATTGGCCGCGAAAACGATACACGTCATGAAAGTAATCGCAACCAACGCACCAACTAAACTTCCCGGGCCGTTTGCGCGTCGTGTCGTTGCACCAAGTGCAAATAGGCCAGCCAAAACGCCGAGAAACATGCCGAGAATTCCAATGAACTGATCAAACAGACTTTTGATTGTTGGATCGACGAAGAACAGGCCCGTGATTGTTCCTAGAATTCCCATTCCCAGCGTGATGGCTCTTGCCAACCATAAATATCCTTCGTCGGTTTTGCAAAAATTCGCAGGCCGAAGGAAATCTGTCACGACTGTTGTCGCACCGGAGTTCATGCTGGTTGACACAGTCGACTGGGCCGCTGCAAAAATTCCTGCAACCACCAAACCGGCTAGTCCGACTGGTAGCTCTTGGCTAATAAACAACGGCATGATTCGATCGGCCGCGATCGTTGGGTCGAGCTTGTCTGGATTTGAACGGTAGAACATCCAGAATGCAGTTCCCATTCCGAAAAAGATCGCCGAAGCGGGAATCGCCATCAGTCCGTTAAGCCAAATCGACTTGGCCGCCAACTTTTCGTCGGGCGTCGTCATGTACCGCTGAACGACGGCTTGGTCTGCGGTGTAGCTGGCCAGATTTTGCCCCATGCCGCCAATGATGACGACCCAAATCGCCATCGTTGTAAATGAGGTCGATCCAAAGTCCATGTTGACCATGTGCAATTTACCCGCGTCCTTTGCCGCAGCAAGACTGCCCGGATCAGAACCTTGGATGGCGAAGAACAAACATAGGAGAGCGCCTCCAATCAGGATAAATGTCTGAATTGTGTCCGTCCAAATAACGGCTTCAACGCCACCAAGGGTGCAGTAGATGATCGACAACACTCCCATCACGATCACGCACTGGGCAGGTGTCAAAGGCGTGATGCTGGCGAGCGCCAGAGCCGCCAACGCCAACACGACTCCCATTCGGAAGATATGGAATAGGCTAAAACTTCCTGAGCCAATCAATCGTACAGCACGGTTGAATCTTTTCTCCAGATACTCGTAAGCGCTCGTGGCGTCGATGCGCCGAAAAAACGGAAGTGCGACGTAAATGGCAATCGGCGCTACGGCTAGAATCAAAAACGCACCGATCGCGTAAACCCAGTCTTGGGCAAACGCTTTCGCGGGAACCGCCATATAAGTAATCGAGCTGAGCATGGTCGCGAAAATGCTGCAGCCGGCAGCCCACCAGGGAATCGTTCCGCCGCCCCGAAAGTAGTCGTCGGTTGATTTGTTGCGGAACGTAAAGAAGACGCCGATGCCAACCATGGCGAGCAGGTACACAATCACGACGCCCATATTGATCGCGCCGAACGGTTGCTTGTTCTCTTTGACGGAGATCCGCCAGACTTTGTTGGTGCGAACTCGGGGGCGAACCTCGCCGCTTACCAGGAAAATGTCATCGCCCCAACGAACCGCGGGCGTGGTGACTTGTGCGCCCTGATTCTCACCCATCTCAGTCCACGTGTCAGTGATCGTGTGATACGCGTATGTCTTGCGAGGAAATCCGGGATGGTCAAAGTCCTTCATCTCGACGCCCGAATTGACGACCTGATGCAAGATTGACATTGTTGCTGCCGAAGGAACGATGATATGTGCTGGCCCGTAAGGCACAGCCGAGCCTGCGGTAAGTGGAGTTGGTGCGTTGGCCAAACGTTTCCAAGGATTGACGCCGGAGTATTTTCCTGACACTGCGTCCATTAAGTTGCGATCGAATTTTGATGGATCGAATGACCAGCAATCGGCTGTTGCTTGAAGGTTTTCAAGGTTGGAAGTGTCCGACCCGTCGAGGAATCGCCGTCCACCGATCACGTAAAGCCGATCACCAAAGCCATCATGTTGAACGGCGACTTGCGGGAACATGCGCCGCGGCCCATCGCTGGGCCAACTGGCTACGCGTTCCCAACGATCGCTTTTTGCATTTACATCGGAGTCTAAATCGGCAGCAAGCTTGCTCAAGTTCAGCCTCCATACGATTCGGCTGGCCGCCTTGTTGTCATTGACCTTCTGAACTTGTCCGGCAACCAAGTAAACATGATCACCAACTTTCGCCGCTCCTCCGGCCGTACACTTTTCTGGTAGGTCTGGAACGCCCAAGTCATTTTCGACGACAGCCCACCCTTCGTTGCCTTCTCTTGCGACGTTTAACAAAAAGGCACGGTTGGTCGAGCCATCAGAATTTTCTCCACCCAAACAAAGGACGCCCAGCGGCGTACTGACAACGCTGGAATAGGCAACGTCGCGACTGAGTTCACCAACGACGTTTTGGTTCCAACTGAAAGATGTGAGTCCACTCTGTTCGGTGCGATCGAGCACCCAGACTTTGCTGTGGTACTTTTTGGGCAAGTCCCACAGCTTTGGATCATTTGCAGCAGCGAAATTTGCGCCTCCAGCAACAATCATCGCGTCGTCAATCACTCCCACGATTGGCCCGGCGACGCCAAGGTCATCAGGAAGGGCCGGAATGGACTCAAACGACAAACGCTGGTGATCCAATTCTTGAGCTGAGGCATTGCTCAAGCATGATCCAGTGAACCCAAGAATCAAAATGCATCGTAGAAGGTAGTTCATGAGCTGCTTCAATTGGAATTGGACACAGGAGTTGGGCACAAGTGAGTGGCCTACGCTTCCAGACTGTCGATTAATGGCGTGACAGGCTAAATGGCTTCCCCGCGTTTCTTCAACACGTCGAGCGCATCTAATTGAGCCGCGTAGACCTGATATTCTTCGTCCGTTAGTGGAGCATATGGCGAGCGAGACGCTCCACAATCAAAGCCGATGTACTTCATGATCGCTTTCCGATAAGACCAATTCTCGCTTGCGATCATCAAGTTCGTAACACGGTTAATTTCAGCCTGTACTCTCGCTGCCTCTTGGATATTTCCTTCTTGATAGAGCCGGTAAATATCTGCGTAGAACTTTGGCGCGAAATTGAATGTCGATCCAATTCCGCCTTGAAAACCAAACGACTGTCCAGCCACAAATTGTTCGTCAAACCCGCTCATCGTCGCAACAGGACGGCGAATATTATGAGTAAGTTGCTGCACCGAAAAGAAATTGGCACCGGTGTATTTGAGCCCGCAGACGTTCGGCAAATCGAAGAATGCAACGTCTCTTACGGGATCAACAACGGCTCCCAGCGAGTAAATCATGAACGGCAAGTCCGTAGCGTTTGAGATCGCGTCGTAGTGTCGCATCGCGCCTTCAAACGTTGTCCCGTGGTAGATCGGCGCCACGGAACCTATCCAATCAGCCCCAGCGGCAGCCGAATCGACCGCCAATCGGGAGGCATAGTCCGTACTGGGATGCCCAACATGAGCAATGACTGTCGCTCGACCATCGGAAACGTCGACGACATGTTTGATGACTGCCAATCGTTCCTTATAAGAGAGTAGAAGGCCTTCGCCGGTTGATCCGGTCACAAAGAACCCTTGGAGACCCTGCTCGATTTGGAAGTTTGCAATTTCCGCGAGCATGTCGAAGTTGACTTGGTTCGAATCGTCAAACGGCGTAAAGATCGCCGAGTAGGCGCCTCGCATTTCGGCAACTACGGTTTCATGTTTCATGCGAATTTGTTTTCCTAAGGGTTAGTCCCGAAATAACTTCCCGATTTCAGATATCGGAATTCAAATGTAGTGGACGAGGCTACGAGTCCCTGCCTACCAAACTAGGTGCAGACTCGTAGCCTCGTCCACTACAAAAACGCCCAAAACGAAATCTAGTTCGGGACAGTTGCTAAGGGTCATGCGTTCGTGGGGTTACGATCGAAAGTGTGTTAGTTGGCTTTTTGATTCACGGGCGGGCTCAAAATGTCCTTGATTTTGACACGCTGAAAAGTCATGTGAGCCTGACTTCCTTCATATAAAATTCCGACTGTCTCAGTGTCGATCATCGACATGCAAGAGTATCCGGCGCCGCGTTGTTCATCGAGCAGCAACTGATGCTCAATTGGCCATGTCTTTCCTCCATCTTTCGACGCCTTGATCGTGATGTGATTGCGTCCGC
>CAZQQR010000386.1:0-4392 GCA_964595515.1 uncultured Pirellulaceae bacterium | reverse complement strand
CGCCGCTAGTCAGGCTATACTTTGGCGTAAGAGCATTCATCCTGTCCGACTTTGCCACGAGCCTATGACAAAGGCACAAGAACCAGACTTAGGTGCGTAGGTAGGCGCAAAAAGCCGCATGAACCGGCGGCGTAATGTTCTCAGGCCATCTACACTTTCAAGAGCGCCCGCGTCCACAACTACGACTGCGGCAACGAAGCTTGACCCGAGGCAGAGTTTTTCGAAACTCCATTACCGGCCGCTCCATTTTTCGAAGCACCGTTGTTTGAGTGGGAATGAGCATTTGAACTCGCTTCGCCCGACTCGATTAGCTTCCACTCTCTCGCCAAAATCTCAACGGAATCGCGAATCTGTTTTTCCGTATGAATCGCGGTCATGAAAATTCGAACCCGCGTGTCTTTTTGATCGACCGCAGGATACAAAATCGGCTGAGCATTAATTCCGTTATGGAATAAAGCCTGGGCCAACTGAAGCGCCTTTCGGTTGGCTTCGTCTCGATTTTCGTCACCGGTAATGATTGGAATGATCGCAGTTCCCTGACCGAGCCCCGTGTTCAAGCCAGCTTCTTTGGCCAACTGCAAAAACAATTGCGAGTTCGTTTGCAATTTCTTGACCAATTCAGGCTGATCTTTGAGCACGCGCAACGCTCCTAGTGCTGCTCCGACATTCGCAGGAGGCATCCCCGCCGCAAACACGTAGCCCGGCGTCGTGTAACGCAGGTACTCAATCAACTCTTGCTTGCCGCCGACAAATCCACCGCAACTGCCAAAAGACTTACTAAGCGTACCCATCCAGCAATCAACATCGTCACGAGCCACGTTATAGACTTCTCCCAGTCCACGACCAGTTTCACCCAGCGTTCCAATCGAGTGGGCCTCGTCAACATACAACCAAGTTTTATATTTCTTTCTAAGCTCAACAAACCGCGACAGATCGGGATAGTCTCCATCCATGCTATAGAGCCCTTCGATCGCAATCAGAACGCGGGCGTACTGTGAACGAGTCTCACGCAAAATCTGATTTAAGTCACGCCAATCGTTATGCTTGAACGGCCGGCGTGTCGCACCCGAGAGCAGTGCACCTTGCACAATACTGTTGTGAGCCAGACTGTCGTGGACAATCAAATCGCCTTTGCCAACAAGGTGCCCAATCACGGATTCGTTACAAGCGTGACCGCCGGGAAAAGTAATGACGTCGTCGACACCAAGGAATTCAGAAAGCTCTTGCTCTAGCTGTTTGTGAATCGTTTTCTCGCCGGACACAATTCGACTGGCGGAAACGCTTGTTCCAAACTGGTCGATGGCATTTTTGGCGGAAGCGTTAACGTCCGGGTGCCCCGACAGCCCGAGATAATTATAACTCGCATAAGAGATCAGCTCTTTACCATCCACCCGTGTCGTGTCGCCAATCCGGCCTTCATGAACACTGAAGAACGGATTACGCAACCCGGACGATTCAATTTTTTGGCGAATCATCTGCAGATTGACGAACTCCGGCATTTTTTCAAGCTGGTAATACGATTCCGGAATTGGACCGGATAATTTGCGAGCACCTTTTTTGGGAGCCCCCTGATAGTCGACCACCAACTCAGTTCCGATATGCTCCTGAATGGCTTCCGCAACCTCACGGACCGTCTCCACATCTTGCAAGACTTCATCCGGAAGCCTTCCACCAAACATAGTCGAGAGCGATTGGGCGATATCGAGGCGCTCAAGCGAATCAAGGTTCAGTTCGACAGCAATATTCGTGTCAAGGTTTACATTTTGGGCACGTTCTTGCCCGATCTTCTTGACTTCTGAAATGACCGCTTCGACTACAACTGGAGACAAGTCAGAATCGGCAACTGAGTCACTGTTGACCGCATCACCAGCGGTTGAACTTGCCTCTGCCGCCTTATGGGATTCTTCCCACGCACACCAGCGTGCCATCACATTGGCTACTTCGTCGGATTCAAAATTCTTTTTGCAGGCATGACGCTGAACTTTTCCCGAAGAAGTTTTCGGAACACTGTACGCGCGAACCAAAAGAATCGCATCCGGCGGAAGATCGTGCTCGAGAATGATCGCCTTGCGAATCGTTTCGATAACTTCTTGATAATACGCTTTGACTTTTCTGTCGTACTCTAATTTTGATTTTTCGTCGTCGCCTCGTTTGAAATCAAAAACTGTTTTTTCGACTTCGCAGGTAACCACAAGATGCTCTCTGTCCCAGCGCGTTACCGCAAACGCAGCGGCTCCAGCAGCTCGCGTCAGTGGATGACAATGCTCGACCGTGGACTCGATATCTTGGGGATACCGATTAACACCACGAACAATAATCATGTCTTTGAGACGACCAGCGACAAAGAGTTCACCACGATCCATGAACCCGAGATCGCCCGAACGAACGTAAACTTTCCCGTTATCGGGATTCAAACGGGCCTTGAACGACTCGTCCGATTCTTCTTCTCGTTTCCAATAACCCAAACCGCAACTCGGGCTGTTGATCCAGATCTCACCGATTTGATCATCCGGCAGTGATCGGCGTGTTTCCGGGTGGACAATTAAGACTTCTTCTTCGACCAACACGCTACCGCAACCAACCAGTTCTTTGGCGTTCTTGTGGTCGGCATCAACACGGCTAACCCGGTGCTCAACCAATTCGTTTGTGTCAAACGTTCGAACGACGGGCACGGCTCCAGATTGACCTCCGGTAACAATCAAAGTCGTTTCTGCCATCCCGTAGCATGGATAAAACGCGTTGTAGTCAAAACCATAAGGCTCAAACTTTTTCGCGAACAATCGCATCACATCCGCACGAACCGGCTCGGCACCATTAAAAGCTACCTTCCAACTCGAAAGATCCAGGCCTTCGCATTCTTCTGGTTGGATCTTCATCGCACACCACGAATACGCAAAGTTCGGTCCACCACTAATGACGGTACGATACTTTGAGATCGCTTGGAGCCAACGGACGGGTTTCGTCATGAATGCGGCGGGCGACATGAACACATTGGGCATGCCGCAATAAATTGGTTCCATGATCCCGCCGATCAATCCCATGTCATGGAACAATGGCAACCAACTACAACAACTATCGCCGGGGCGGACGCTGAAACCGCTGGTGATTAACCGGCAGTTGGCGATCAAGTTTCGATGCGTAAGCATCACGCCTTTGGGCGTACCCGTCGAACCTGATGTGTACTGAATGAGCCCCAGATCATCAGGCGACATTTTGGGTTTTACCCAGTCGTTGGCGAGAACGTTGGGGATGTTTTCAGTCGCAACCCAAGGAATGGCTTTTAGGACGGGCGCGTCCGCGATCCAGCGTTCGCCTTCTTTAATTTTTGGTCCAGTGGTCAATGCAACGGCTGCCTTGACGTTGTCCGAGATGGCACAAATTCTCGCCATGTTTCGGTTGCGGCGAAGCGGATAAGCCGGAACGGGCGTAACCCCAGCGTAGTGACACCCCATAAAGGCAGTCACAAACTCCAAGCCTGGAGGGTACATCATCAGCGCGCGCTCGCCCGCATACCCCATCGAAACAAGTTTGGTCGCGATCGCCCGCGCACGTTCATCAAGTTGTGAAAACGTTAGCGAGGCTGTTTCTTCTTCCCCACCATCGAGGAATCGAAAGGCAATTTTGTCAGGCTGGGCAACGGCCCAATAGCGCAGCCGCTCAAGAAATGTAGTTTCTGGTGGCGAGTATGGCGCTAACAAGTCTTTGGCGTTCACTGAGAACAAAACTCCTGTGGCCGTTCTGGCTTATTTGAAAATGGGAATGATGGCTGAGTGAGGCTCATTCCTCTTACGTTGCTTCGGTCCTAAAAACGCAGCTTTAAACGCAGCATTATAACACTCAATGAATTTTGATAGCAGGGCGAAACCCCATTGAAAACAACTGGTAAAAGCCAACATTTTCAACTCAAAGTTCTCTTGGTTTATCGGTGATTTCCCCAAGTGACCAACAAATCAAATGGCCGAAATACCTGAAATGCGTAATTCCTGCAAAGTGCACATACTCACCAAACCATGGCGTTTTTGGCTCTAACCGAAACAATTTGCCCAAAAATACGACTCTACGCAATCTACGAAAGCAGATAAGGGTTACCGCCCTCAAGATTTGACATTTTTACCGCCGAAATCAGAATAGTTCATAACTTTCCTCGCATCCTTGAGGACCAGCGGTCGCATTATGTCTCAAATCAATTTAGTCCAAACTGCTGAGCCCCACGAAGCTAGCCAATCTCGTGGGCGTATCAAGCATTGCCGCTCATGCTGGCGGGACGACTTCCATTTTGATGTCAAAATGGGCCCTTTTCTGTACGGATTCGTTTTCGTTATCACGTTTGGGACCATCGTCTTCATTCGTCCCTCGCGCTGCGTTTGCTGTGGCACGAAACGCATCTTTTAA
>CAZQQR010000385.1:0-4449 GCA_964595515.1 uncultured Pirellulaceae bacterium | reverse complement strand
GAAAAAGGCGGCGACCCATACGAGTCGCCGCCTGAAATACTTGCCAAGCCTAAGCTGCCTTTCGCTCTGGGAGCGGGTGGCACATGATTTCCATCAACAGATCCAAACGCGATGGTCGCGTCAGGTACTGAATCAAGTTTGGCAATGAGTAGTAGTCACCGCTGAACGTGTAAGCGTCATAAGAAACACCGTTCCGCTGACACAGACCTTCCAGCTGATCGCTTGCGTTTCCTACCTTCACGAACACCACGTGCGTCTCCACACCAAGTTCCTTCTGGTAGTTCTTCAGCGTGGTCAAGAATGGCGGCGACGTGTTCTCGCCTTCATCCGTAACCATCACGATCTGCTCGACTCGCTGCTTCTTTCGTCGCAACATTTCGATCGCGACACCACATGACGTGCAACCGCTTGCACCGATTCCGGCAAACGCCTTCTCCCAATCGGCCAACTCAGCCGAAGCCGGAGCCTCGATTGGGTAAGCGATATTGTCGAAAGCGTATACAAACAAATCCGCGTCCATGATCGTCGAAGCCAGACTTGCGATCCGCTTTCCGACTTCGATTGCCTGGTCCATTGAACCTGACTTGTCGATCAGCAAAGCCGTTGGCCGCTTGATCCGCCCCTTGGACTTGACCTGCGTATCAGCAACCTTTTCAAGCTGCTTGCGCAAGTCGTCTGAAACACCAGAAGCCTTGGCCGCTTCAATCGACTTCAGAGCTGCAACTCGGGTTCCCGTTTGTGCTGACTCAAGCCGCTTTGAAATGATCTGCTTCAGGTCTTCATTGTCCATCGCACCCCGTCGTCGCAGTGAACCCATGTTGTTGATCAACTCTTGATCACTCATCACTTCGATCAGTGCCAGGATGACCGTTGGGGTCATTGCAGAAACAATGGTTGATGCGACTCGGTAAGGAATCTTGTGCTCCATGATCGCTCGAGCCTGCTCCGTCGCGTCCTTGGCCAGCCGCAGCGCCTTGACTGCGGCAACCTTGGAACCCGTTGGAGGATTCTCGTCAAACAGAATGCTTTGTGCACGTTCGCTTGGCTCGATATGAAGGACTGCGTACAGTCGCTTCAGTGACTTGCGAGCGATCAGCGCCGTGCTGTCAAACCATTCAGCGTTTGCTTCACGATCACGGAGGTATCGCGTGACTTCCGTCTTAACCGAACGCGGAACGTTCTTGAACAGACCGAACTCTTCGGTAATCTTGACTGTTTCCTTGGTCTTGGAATCCGTCAACGTGGACGTCTTCTTTCGACCATGGATAAAGTCAACGACTCGCTGAACTTGGTACGGAGGAAGCTCACGCAACATCGCCAAACCCACGTCGCGGTGACCCGCGAAACCGGAAAGAGCGAGATTGATAATGAACATTTCCTTGTGGTCACGGACTTCACCGTTCACAAAGTACCAGGATGCCAGTCGGCTGTAGAACAACGGATCCGCTACCAGCATCCGCGAGTGAGTCTCGTGAACGCTTGCCAGGTTCCGGTGCGGCGTCGTCAACAGCGTGTTCAAAATGTCCAGACGCCGATCCTGCTCTGGCGTCGTTCGGTTCGTCATAAATAAACTCCTTGAGTGTTACGAAAAGTAAACAACCGGGGTTGGAAACGGACTCCGGGAAGTGAAAACGGAGCCCGAGTAAGTCCCGGCTGCGAGAGAATGAAAGCCGCTTGTGCGGTCAGATATGCATTGATCGGAGCGAACCGTTGGTAAAACCAAACGGGTCGTTTAGCCGAAAATTGCTTGTGGACGCAGTGTGATATCGCCCGATCGCTTGTTTCGATCAACCGTGTAGTGATCGAATTTTCGAACGGGTTGATTCAGACGATTGGCGACTGCAGTTCTGACTTCTCGGTCGGAAGAAAGGTCGCCCAGATCCAGGTTATGGAAGGGCAAATCGACCGATCGTCCATCGTAACGAACGTGTACAACCATGATTGCTCCTTTGTGAAAATGTCGTTGGCCAACGACGAAAAGTTTGTAACGCGATAAGATCGCAGTGATCGACGGCGATAAAATCGCGGTGTATCTAAATTAAAATCAAGCGTCCAAGTTAAAAAAACTGAGTCGAACTATTCGACAGCTTTAAGAGAGCTGTTGGCTTACCAATTTGCCTTCAAAACCAAAAGTTTCGACGGGAATCGAACCCGCAAGTGTTTGTAAGTTTTAAAAGTTGGGGACGCTTGAAATTTGTAAATCGCAAATTGGCAACCGATCATTTGTGATCACCATTTTTTGATTTGAATGATGCCTTGTCTAAGTCCAAAGACGTTTTGGTGTTACATGCTGGATTTGAACCAGCAACCTTTAGATTGACAATCTAACGCTCTATCCAAGTGAGCTAATGTATGTATCGTCTCCATGTTGGAGACAAGGCAAGAGGACGAGGCAGGATTCGAACCTGCAACAAATTTTTTATCTGACAGTTTCCTGTCCGAGTCGCAAAAAGCTTCCAAGCTGATGGCTTCCCGTCCAATTTTGTTGTTAGAAAGACGGTATACTCCCTGATTGGTTCGGCAACATCCAAAAGTTTTTTGAATTCTCTTGCGTTGGCTTTTTGACATGAACGTCATGCAAATCCTGTTTTATGTCGTTTGCTTGATCGGAGCAGTTCTGTGGGTTTATGCTCAGTCTCAGACGCTACGAAAGTACTTTGCGGAGAAGCGCAAACATGCAACGAATCGAGAATTTGAAAATGCCGTAGCTGGAAATGTCTCAGATGTGATTGCTCGAAAGTACTTTGACGGCGAGATCAAACTTGAGAAAACGATCTACGTTGTCATGCCGTTGGCTTTTGAAGATGAAGAGGTTGCAGAACGATTCTTCTCTCCCATCGCCAAACAAATATTAACAAACGAATTGGGACAGGTTGATCGTTGCTACCGAATCGATCAATCGTATGGAATCGACATCACACTCAACGATTTTGTTTCAGGATTGGAATTGGTTGTGGCAATCCTGAAAGAGAACGACGCTCCTGAAGGAACCGTCATCGAGTATGACGACGTTGAATTGCCGCTTTGGCTGCGCTCGTAAGCAGCATCGTCGGTTGGCCATCACAGATTTGAAAATTAACTAACTGTGTTAGGCCGTGATCGAGGAGCTTGCGACGAAAATCTGGCAATGCAATGAAGACTATTTTTAAACAATCTCATCAAAAATAACCCTCCCCGGGCCTGAGAGCCCGACCCTCCCGCAAGCAGGAGGGTGTTTTTTGCGCGTTGCAAGACTCTCGCACACAAAGACAAAAACTTCGCTAATTGTCAAACGACAACGATTCAAAAAGCCAGAGATCAGTCAGGCTCTAAAGGCCCGGTGAGCGACCACCCTGTAAAACGACAACGATTCAAAACAGACTGTCAGACTGTAAAACGTTGTGTTCGTGCAGCCCAGTGATTAACGCAGCGATTCAACAACTGTGTTTGATGGGAAAACACCGGGGCTTTTTGACAAAATCGAGTTTTTGCAAATAGAAGATACTCCGCAGCGAATACCCTCCAAAGCAAACGGTTTTGCTTGGGTAAACGGTTTTGGAAACTTAACAGGGAGTAAAAATTTGAGAACGGTTCAAGCAACCAAGGAAATCGAACTTCAGCCAATGGACGGCGTTAAGATGCTGGTCATCGGATTGTTAACCCTTCCGCTAGGCGTTGGCCTGGTCATCCTTTGTGGCCTCATTTTGGTCAAGCCGAATCAAAGTAAAGTGCTTTGTCTGTTCGGAAAGTACTACGGAACAATTCGAAAACCCGGTCTCTATTGGGCCAATCCATTGACATCCAAACGTGACATTTCGTTACGAGCCAACAACTTCAACAGTGAAAAATTGAAAGTCAACGACCTGCGTGGTAACCCGATTGAAATTGGAACGGTTGTTGTTTGGCGAGTGGGCAACACTGCCCAAGCCGCCTTTGATGTTCAGGATTATGAATCTTATGTCGAAGTCCAAACGGAGTCGGCGCTTCGTGAGATTGCGGCCAAGCATCCTTACGATTCTGCCACCGAAGGCCAGACGTCGCTGCGAGGTGACTGTGCTGAGATCAACATCGAACTTCAGCAAGAACTGACCGATCGATTGGCGATGGCCGGCATCGACGTGATCGAGGCACGCTTGAGCCACTTGGCCTACGCGTCCGAAATCGCCGGTGCGATGCTAAGGCGACAACAAGCCGAAGCGATCATCGACGCTCGTGCTCGAATCGTTGAAGGTGCCGTCAGTATGGTCGAGATGGCTTTGGATCATCTCGAAGAAGGCCAAGTCATCACGATGGACGATCGACAAAAGGCCCAAATGGTTTCTAACCTAATGGTTGTCCTTTGTAGCGAGTCAGAGACCAACCCGGTCATCAATGCCGGTTCGGCGGCGTAGCCTCGGACGACTTAATTGAAGAGACGAACCACCACTTCCACTCCAAGCCTACTGTATTCCAAGCAGTGGGCTTTTTTCG
>CAZQQR010000384.1:0-4490 GCA_964595515.1 uncultured Pirellulaceae bacterium | reverse complement strand
AACTTTGGCAGCATCAAGACAATAGTTCCCCATCGAGCGCTTCGAGTCGTCCCTTTTCTCTTGCAGCGATGATCTCGATTCGGCTTCGAAGGACGTCTTTCTTTTGCGAAAACATCGTGACCTTCATTTCTTTAAAATCTAGCCATCGCAAAATGTCTCGCAGCGTTTCCTTGCCGGTTGGGAACCACGACAACTCGTGAACCCCGGACATGACTTTGGTTCGACTCTCACGAGCCATCACCATCGCGCGGGGATTGTTTTCGTCGACCATCATTGCGGTGTTGAGGACGATTACGTCTTTGGTCAGGTCCGCCGCGATTTTTAACCCGGTCACAGGATCGGGCAAATGATAAAAAATGCCGCTAAAATAAGTCATGTCGACGGGCTCGAAATTTTTGCCCGGCACGTCGTAGAGGTCGAGCGTGTGAAACTCCAGTCGATCGGTAGGCTGGCACGTCCGATGTTGCTGCACGAATTTGGCTTGCCGAATCCAATGGTCACGGACATCGAAACCGATTCCGCGTTCCAGATCAAATTCTCGCGCCCAGAAACAGTATCCACCTCCGTTACAGGCGCAATCCAAAAAGCTTTTGCCGGACATGCCGTCTGGATAAAGCTGATTCAACTGGTTGACAAATTTCTGGCGAGGCGAAATAAGGCTGACACCATCATTGTCGGCTCGTTCGAGTCTGCCGTCAGGAGAGAAAACACGTCCGGTGGTAAAATCGTCGAACAACTCCACGTCGTGGTGCCAGGGACGCATCTCTTCGATCGCTTTGGTAAGTTCGTCTCGTGATACGTCTGGCATAGATTTTCCGAATCAAAAGAAAGTTTAAACGATGGAGATTTCTCGCTTGTTCCAATTTCGAATCTTCAGGGATTCGCGGTTGAAAACACGACCACGATAACCCTGCAAGAAACATCTTTAACTGGCGAAACAGGAGAAATTAAATCAATCGGCTACTTCATGGCTTTTACTTTGGCAACAATTCCTGCCGCGGTAATTCCAAAATGCTGGTAAAGTTCTTCGGCTGGTGCAGAAGCTCCAAACCCGTTCATTCCAACGAATTCCCCCGCTGCGCCGAGGTATTTTTCCCAGCCCATTTTCAGGCCCGCTTCGACCGCGACGCGTTTTGAAACGGCAGCCGGCAATACGCTCTCACGATAATCGTCCGATTGCTCGTCGAACAGTTTCCAGCAAGGCATGCTGACGACGCGGGCTTTGATGCCTTCGGCGGCCAGAGTCTCGGCTGCTTCTAGACAATATTGAACTTCGCTACCGGTTCCGATCAAAATCGCGTCAGGTGTTCCGTCGGTGTCTTGAAGAACATAAGCGCCCTGATTGGCTCCTTCGGCGCTTCCAAATTTCGTTCGGTCAAGCGTCGGCAAGTTTTGCCGACTCAAGACCATCACGGTCGGCCGAGTTCCGTTATTGAACGCGGCTTTGTAACACTGAGAGACTTCGTTTGCGTCCGAAGGTCGCATGACCAGAACACCAGGAATGCTCCGGCAGGCCGCCATGTGTTCAACCGGTTGGTGCGTCGGTCCGTCTTCGCCCAGCCCAATCGAATCGTGGGTCATGATGTAAAACACCGGTTGGTGCATCACGCTGCTGAGACGAAGCGAAGGACGAAGGTAATCAGTGAATACAAAAAACGTAGCGACGTAAGGCCGAATGCCGCACAACGACATTCCGTTTCCGGCCGCGGCCATTACATGCTCGCGAATTCCAAAGTGGAAGTTCTTGCCAGAGTAGTCATCGGCGCTAAAGTGACCGGCTCCTTCGGCGTCATTGTTTGATTTGTTGGATCCAGCAAGGTCAGCTGAGCCACCGATCAAATACGGGATCGCACCGCAGACCGCGTTAAGGACTTTTCCAGACGAAGCTCGTGAGGCCATGCCTTTAGCGTCCGCTTCAAACGTGGGCAGTGAAGCTTCCCAGTTTTCTGGAAGTTCATTGGCCAACATCAGCCCGATCTGTTTGGCTTCTTCGGGGAAGTCTTTTGAGTAGGCTTCAAACTTTTCCGCCCAAGCCGCATACGATTCTGACCCGCGGGAGCCGAGTGTATTTTGGAAATGTTCAATGACTTCGTCTGGAACAGCGAATTTATCCAACGTCCAACCATACGATTCTTTGGCGAGTGAGATTTCTTCTTCGCCAAGCGGAGATCCGTGTGCGCCGGACGTGTCTTGTTTATTGGGAGCACCGTAACCGATGATACTCTTGACCACGATCAGAGTTGGTTTGTCGTCCGTTTCTTTGAATCGTTTGTAGGCCGCGTTCAAGCTAACAAGATCGTTGGCGTCGCTGACGCTGATCACGTTCCAGCCGAGGCTTTCGAACCGTCCGGCAACGTCTTCGCTAAATGCGAGATCAGTTCGGCCTTCGATTGTGATTTTGTTGTCGTCGTAGATCCAACAAAGGTTTGAAAGTTTGAGGTGTCCGGCCAAGGAAGCGGCTTCGCACCCAATTCCTTCCATCACGTCACCGTCGCTGCAAACAACGTAGGTGTCGAAACCAAACAAGTCGTAACCAGGACGGTCGTATGTCGCAGCCATCCATTTTGCGGCGATCGCCATTCCAACACTATTTCCAAGCCCCTGCCCGAGTGGTCCGGTGGTCGTCTCAATTCCCGCCGCGTATCCAAATTCCGGATGGCCAGCACACGGGCTGTGCATCTGGCGGAAATTCTTGATGTCTTCGATGGAGACGGAAGGTTCAGAAGTCGGATTTCCGTCGGCGTCTGTTTTCGCGACGCCGGCCAAGTGTAGGAGAGAGTACAAAAGCATCGATGCGTGACCGCAAGAAAGCACAAACCGATCCCTCGCTGCCCAATTTGGATTGGCGGGATCGTAGTTCATGTGATTCGCCCACAATGCATACGAAAGCGGAGCCAAAGCCATGGGAGTACCAGGGTGCCCACTGTTGGCTTGTTGAACGGCGTCCATCGACAAAGTTCGAATGGTGTTGATGGCGGTTTCTTGGATATCCACTGCTGACGCTGTCATTGATTTACCTTGTCCAGATTAGGGCACATTTGTTGACGCAAATTATCGACGGATTGATGACTGGGTCAATCGTGATCAACCAATGTTTTTGCTGGTCGAATACCAAACCGGCTTTGAACGGCTTTGACCCGATTTTGGTACCGGGCTAAGATGGAGAGTGCCCAAAGTGAGATAGTCCATCCTTGGGTCTCGCCAGTGGCTAGAGATACCGTTCAATTGTCGACTTTGACGAACAGTTTAGGTTGTTTGGGAATTCGGTCGATAAAAGTATCGTGAGTTTTTTGCCGGAACCATAAATTGTTTGTGGTTAATTTTGAAAGAACAGAAATGACTCCCAACGATAAAACTGAATTGGCAGATTTGGATTCCTTCGTCTTGCGAACAGACGATCAAGAATCTGAGCAACGCCTTGATCGAAGGTCGTTTGGTCGCATGGTTGGAGCGACCGTTGGTGGATTGGGAGCGGCTTCTTTGTTGGGCTCGATGGTGCCAGCCGCGAACGGTTGGGACCGCAAGGCTTCCAAGAATGAAAAATCGCCGGCTGAGCTGGTGACACCAACGGCCAAGAAAGCGATCGACAAAGGTCTGGCTTATTTGCTTCGGACCCAAGTCAAAACAGGACGGAACCGCGGCGCGTTTGGAAACGGTGGAATCTCTTCCGGCGTCGCAACTGCATCGCTTGCCGGATTGGCAATGATGTGTGGCGGTCACGCTCCCGGCCATGGGCCTTATGGAAAGGCGATCGACAATTGCACCAGTTTTGTGATGTCACACGTTCGAGATTCGGGATACATCGCTCATACGAATCAGGGTGCCCGCGAGAATATGTATGGCCACGGTTTTGCGATGTTGTTTCTTTCTCAAGCTTACGGGATGACACGAAAGCGAGAGATTGGGGACAAGCTTCGCAAGGCGGTTAAGCTCACTTGTCAGTGCCAAAACAATCAAGGCGGTTGGCGATACCGTCCTCAGAAAAGCGACGCTGACCTATCAATTACTGTCTGTCAAATCATGGGGCTTCGCGGTGCTCGTGATGCTGGAATCGATGTCCCCGACGATGTTCGAAAAGCTTGTATTGATTACGTCAAGAAAAGTCAAAACAAGAACGGAAGTTTTCGTTACACAATGCAGGGCGGCCACACAACGTTTGCAATGACGGCGGCCGGTGTCACGTCGTTGTATAGTGCCGGGATTTACGAAGGCGATCAGGTTACTAAGGCGCTTGAGTATTTGATGAAGTTCAAACCCAATGGTGCTCAACAAGCCGGAGGGCATTACTTCTATGCAAATTACTATGCGGTCCAAGCGATGTGGCATGCCGGCGGCAAGCAATGGAACGAATGGTATCCTTTGATCCGAGATCAATTGGTCAAGAGTCAGACGCCAGAGGGTTCTTGGCGTTCAAGCGAGGCCGGTCCTGAGTTCGGCGCGGCGATGGCTTGTATCATTTTGCAAATGCCTTTGAATTATCTGCCCGTGTT
>CAZQQR010000383.1:0-4492 GCA_964595515.1 uncultured Pirellulaceae bacterium | reverse complement strand
GCGATGAACAAAGACATCGAGATTTGGAAGTCGGATGTTTTGACCGATGACGAACGCTTGGTCATCATGCGAAACCTTGGTTTCTTTTCCACTGCGGAAAGCTTGGTAGGAAACAATCTTGTGTTGGCTGTGTTTAAACACATCACCAACGCTGAGTGTCGCCAGTATTTGCTTCGTCAAGCGTTCGAAGAAGCGGTTCACTCCCACACGTTTTTGTACGTTGTCGAAAGCCTTGGTCTGGACGAAGGCGAAATTTTCAACATGTACAACGAAGTGCCTGCGATCGCTCGCAAGGACGCTTTCGAGATGGAGTTGACCAAGGAAGTTCTTGATCCTGACTTTACGACCGAAACGTTCGAAGGTGCTCAGGCGTTGCTGAAGAACTTAATCGGGTTCTACATCATCATGGAAGGGATTTTCTTCTATACAGGATTCGTAATGATCCTGTCGTTCCACCGCCGGAACTTGATGAAGGGAATTGGCGAGCAGTTCCAGTACATTCTTCGCGATGAGTCAATTCACTTGAACTTTGGGATCGATTTGATCAATGGAATCAAATCAGAAAATCCTGAGTTGTGGACTCCTGAGTTCCAGCAAAAAATGGTTGACCGTGTTCGTGAGTCGGTTGAGCTTGAGATCGCTTACGCTCACGATTGTTTGCCAAACGGCGTGTTGGGGTTGAATGCCGCTTTGTTCCGTGACTACGTTCAGTTTATCGCTGACCGACGTCTCGAGCGAATTGGATTGCCGACACAGTACGAAAGCACTAATCCGTTCCCATGGATGAGTGAAACGATGGACTTGGCGAAGGAAAAGAACTTCTTCGAGACTCGAGTGACTGAGTACCAAACCGGTGGCAAACTGGATTGGGATTAGTGTTCGACGACTAAGTTGATAGAAACGACTAAGCCACTTTTTCGAAAGTGGCTTTTTTCGTTTTCCTATGATCCTTGGAACGCAATCCAGTTCCAGTTCATGGTTGAGATCCTCGAGCATCAGGACGAGCTCCGTGCCGAAATGGAGACCCCAGCAGGAGATGTAGCGGAACTCGTCAAGAGTTCTGAATGCGATGAAATGGCCTGTTAAACTTTGACGTTTTGCGCAATTGCGACAACTGAACCCGTGTTTGAAGCGGTTTAATTGATAGCAACTTGGGCTCGGTCATGCCAACGGCCTGAAATGTTCGAAATAGAAGTATCCCCTTCTTTTTCGCAACGCCGAGGTCTCCATGGAAACTTCCAAACCTAATAGCAGTTCTCTCAATTCGGAAATGCTACCGGCACTGGGCTTGATTCGACGAGTTCCCAAACAGGAAGAGCTGGCAACTCAATCAACGAATCTTCAGGAGATCCTGAATCGTTTGGACTATTGCACCGATCTGGTTGAATCGGAATTGGCGAACTACATGCAGGCTCCGACCGGTGAAAACCCGAGCCCGCGTACCGACTATTTGCTGTCGATCGTGATTCCCGTTTACAACGAAATCAATACGGTTTCTCGTGTGATCAGTCGTGTTGCTGCGTTACCGCTCAACAAAGAGTTGGTCATTGTTGATGACTGTTCAACGGACGGGACTCGAGAAGTACTGAAAAACCTGGAAGGCTTGCCCGGAATTCAGATCATTCTAAAAGACAAGAATGCAGGGAAGGGTGCTGCTCTTCGGACCGGGTTTGAAAGTTTCACTGGCGATTTCGTGATCGTCCAAGACGCGGACTTGGAATACGATCCCTGCGATATTCCGCAATTGATCCAACCGCTTTTGCGGGACGAGGCGGATGTTGTTTATGGATCGCGATTTCTAGGCGAAGAGCTACAGGATGAATCTTGGATTCATCGAGCTGGTAACGCGATCTTGACGGGTGCTTCGAACTTGTTCAGCGGGCTCAATTTGACCGACATGGAAACGTGCTACAAAGCGTTCAATCGGGATGTGATCAAAGCGATCAATGTTGAGCAAGAGCGGTTTGGTATCGAGCCAGAAATCACGGCTAAACTGGCGCGGCTTGGCTATCGGTTTGTCGAAGTTCCAATCTCCTACGACAGCCGTGGCTATGATGAAGGCAAAAAGATTGGTATCAAAGACCTGTTCAATGCGATTTATTGCATCGGACGATATGGGATCGCTGATTAGGGCACAGTTTACGCGTCATCTGATTTCTTGACCGCCAACGCCTTGGTTAAAGAGTTTAAGTTGCTTTGTTTGCTGAAGAACAGCTCTGTTATTTCGGGGATGAAATCATGGTCGCGAGCATGATCGTGATCACGCACTTGATTTTTGTGACTCCCTTCTAAAATGCATGTGGCGGCTTGAGTCGGCGATGCATCTTCTTGGTTTCGAAATTTTCTGACGGGTTTGGGATGAACAATTCAAGCATGGTTTCGGTGCGGTCTGCTATTTGCTTTCTATGCTTGATGAGTTTTACGGCAACCCTTTCCGCGCAGCAAAAGCCGCGAATGGTTTTTCTGGAAGTCTCTGCGGATTCGCGAGCACTCGTTGGGACGCAGCAGAAATGGATGGAGATGCTTCAAGGCGTGGGTGCTGATCGAGTCGTTTCAAAAACGGCTCCCACTGGTACGCCAAAAATTCAAGAAGACGAAACCACTCGGTCTGTCATCATTACCGTGACGGGCTTCATTGTGGGTAACAAGCTTAAACTTCCCGGCGGTTCGTTTTCAATTCGAGACAAAACGAAAATCAGAGAGTTGTTGACGCGGTTGAAAGATGATGGCGCCAAAGTCGCCATGGCTGAAAAGAAAGCGTTCGGTTTGACGTCCCAGCAATTGGTCGGGCTGCATGAAAAGTTCTCGCAACCCATTTCGTTTTCAACTCGCGGCCAGCTGGTCAGTGACGTGGTTTCCAAAATTCTGGCTTCGCAATCGGGTTTGAAATTTGTCATGGATAGAACGGCCAAGGCTGCTCTTAATGGAAAGGAAACGGTTGCGGAAGAATTAAAGGGCATCTCGACGGGAACTTCGCTTGCCACAATTCTTCGCCCGCTGGGATTGGTGGTTCAGCCTCGGCGAGAGCAGGGGAAATCGCTTGAGATTCAACTGATTGACGCCAAATCAAGCACGGAACACTGGCCAATCGGTTGGCCCATTGAGCGATCTCCAATTTCGGTCGAGCCTAAGCTGTTCAAAAAAAGAGAAATAGAAGTCCGCGATTATCCGATGGCGATCGCAATGAAGGCTGTCGAAGATCTGACTGGCGTGCCGTTTTTCTACGACCACAATACGATGGCTCGTGAAGGGATCGACATGAACGAAGTCAAAGTCACGTTCGTGCAGAAGAAGGTTTCAATGGTTGTCGCAATTTCGAAGTTACTTCGTCAAACCAAACCACGTTTGTCGGAGGAGATTCGAGTGGACGAGAACGGAAAAGCGTTTCTCTGGATCACGGTGAAGTGAAAGGGCCGGTGAGGGTTTTGATGGCGTTGCGCTACGTTGATGGCGTTGGCGCTACGTAATTGCGGGTCCTGTTTTTTCTACGTTCGTCCAATTCGTTCGAAGCACTATTCCAGTTCGTTTTAGCAAAGCAAGCGGAGCCCAAATCAACAGGACCGTCGATCCTACGCTAAAAGCGATTAACGCAAATTCCCAGCTTCCAAAACTTAGGCCCCCGACGAAAACAAAGGGTACGGTCACGGCCCCCATAATTCCAAAGGCGTAGATCAGTGAATATGCCAGACTGAGAATGTATGAATGACGAAATGCGAACCACAAAATGGGTATCGCCATTAACCCAATGATGATCGTGTAGACTGACGCGCCCAAGGCTGATTCTCCACTATTCTCGCGTCTCGCATTTCGGCGCAACTCCTCAACATTGCTCTGCGTTACATCAACCGTCTCCATAGACATGGTCTGCATCATGCCTCCAGTTTTGCTGCCAGGAATGATAACCATGGTTTCTTGGCCGACAATGATATTTGCCACGGCCTGGTCGATGATCAGTTGCTTGGCGAATTGCGAGCAGGCGAGAGCAAGTGCAAATACGAAAACGATCGAAAACAGGCTTTGAATCGAAAACGTCGGCTTGTCCAGAAGGTCCTCGGGGCAAAGATGCCAGCCTGCAAACCAGTTTAAGAACAGAAATGGAATCTGTCCGGCGACCATCATCGTTACCATGGAAAGCCCGACAATGGCATAAGGGAATTCCGTAACTACGACGGTTGTAGAAAGTTGATTGAAAAAAAGAGACGTAGCAATCCCAAGGAACAGAGCCAGTACCACCAATGCCCCAACCAAAGTGCGAACTAGATAGGATTGGCTGCCAAGTCCGCCCCAAGCACCCGCAAAGGCAAACGTCGAAAGCGCTATGGCATATCCTACCGCGATGACCTGCATTCCATTGCTTAACTCAAGCAGCGGCAAGAGTGGAAGTGCTGCCAGAAAGACGAAAACGACATACCCAAATACGACGACGTATTGTTTTCGAGTCACGTTTAGACTCCAGAAATCTATTCAACGGACCAATGTTCAGTGCTGGAGG
>CAZQQR010000382.1:2954-4494 GCA_964595515.1 uncultured Pirellulaceae bacterium | reverse complement strand
TTCAATTTCCGATTCCAATTAAAACTGGATCGTGATCGGAGCTGCGAAATGGGTCGGCTTTGTAAAGCGACTCAGGATTATGCTCCTGGTTGTAATCAAGAAACCTTGGCTCATCGGAATTGATATGCCAAGTCGCAACTCCTGTAATGCTGGTAGCCATTGATTCTGTCGCGAATGCGTGGTCAAGGCTCCCGCTTTGGCCGTAGTAAATATATGAATACTGGCCACCCGGATCTGCGGATGAGTCGTTGGCTCCAAAACGCTGGTGTAGATCAACCAAGCCATTGGCACGCATGGCGTCGACGGGATCTTCTTGCCCGTAAGCATTCAAATCGCCGACGACAATAACTCTTGGTGCTGCCTCTCCACCCTGATCCTGTTTGAGTTTGTCAATGTAATTGCAAATCGCCAGCGATTGCGAACGCCGAGTTGCGTTGTAGGCACCTTGGCCGTCGCCTTTATTCTTGTCAGCAACATCGGCGCGACTCGAGCCGCCTTTAGATTTAAAGTGGTTGACGATAAAAGCGAATGGAGCGTCAACTGTATTCGACTTGAACTTTTGGACAATCGGCGTTCTGGCTGCAGCAAAGGCTTCATCGGAAATCATCGAAACATCGCCCACTGGCGAGACGCGATCTGTTCGGTAAATGACGCCAACGCGAATTGCATTCTTGCCACCGGGCGCTTCGCGAAACCCATCGGGAAGCCCACAACCTTTGAAAACTTCTTTTCCAATTGCTTGATTCAACGCGGCAACCAACCGCTCTTCACATTGGAGGTTGTTTTCAAGCTCCATCAAACCAATCACATCGGCTTGCAAACCAATAATGGCGGAAACTAATTTTGCTTCTTGTCGTTTTAGTTCAGCTTCGGAATCAGCTCCGCGAGCATCGTTGTCTCCGTCATCAATGGTCGTGAAATAGTTCAGCACATTAAAACTAGCAGCCGTGATCTTTGCATCACCAACATTAGGTCGCTCCGGCCGTTGAGCCGGCGTCCACTCCAGCGGTTTGCTTGGCACCAGCAATAAAACTCTTCCGGCCTTCACCAACTTTCCCGACACTCCATTGATTTCCGAACCCACGCGAACGGTTGGGTGAGTTTTGCCAAGACCAGGAAACAGCGTTGGCGGAAAGACATTTTCGGCCGCTGATCCGTCGTCGATAATGACAGTTGCTTGATCGTTTTGTTTTTCCGCGGCAATCACTTTCGCCACATTGCTACCGCCTTCGAAGGACGTTGCCTTGGGATCCGAATCATTTGGGTCAATTCGGTTGGTGGGAATGTACAGCCGGTCCCGAGCTACTTTGACTTGACCTCGACGAGCCAGATCATAGTTGTCCACCACCACCAACTTTCCCGTGATGGAAATTTCCTTGCCCAGCATGGATTGCCAATCGACCGAGCCAAGTTCGCCACTGATAGTCATCGAGTCTGACTCAGAATCCCGATTCTCAACGTTGGTGACAGTGTTTGCGGTAAAAGCAACTTCGCCAGCGTTTGTATCCGAGGCTTCCGGGATTTCTGCGTTTTCTTCTGC
>CAZQQR010000382.1:0-2854 GCA_964595515.1 uncultured Pirellulaceae bacterium | reverse complement strand
GTGGAAATCGTAGATGTTGATGATTCCTGATTGACTGTCGGTTTACACCCCCAACAAGCCAGCAACGAAATCGTCATCAGTGCAAAAAATGTGGATCGGATTTTCATTTTGATTGGGATCATCTGTTGAGGGGCTCTAAACGTTCGATTCGTTAGCAAACAGTTTGCCATTGTGTTCCAGCTGGTCAATCCGATGGAAGAGTTTTTTGACTGGATGGACAAGATTTGTTTGCGAAGGTCGCCCAGTTATTTTTGTCGACAGGATAAACCAGATGACAGGATTTGATCCTGACGATTGCTCGATGAGTGGAAATAAGTGCTCCCAAGTACCGTCAGATCGGAGAAATAACGATTTAGCACGCGCCGTCAAACAGTTTGTAAGTCTCATTGACCTGACGCCCAAATCACCAGCGCATAAAAAACGGATCTTACATTTCGCAATGCTCAATCCGTGGATTCGTTACAGAGAACTTCGTCGCCAGAATAAGTTCGATCAGCCAGCACGGCTAAACTAACCAAATGGGTTCGAATCTGTTTTTTTGGAACCATTCTTTGGAGCCTCGGACCCGCCAAAAGGATCTTCGGAATCATCTTGGCGGTTGCTACGACTTTTTGGCTGAACACTCTTTTTCATTGCGTTCGATGGCTTTTTCAGTTGAAGCAACCCAAGCTCTTTGAGTTTCATTCTACGCTTCGATTTTCCTTCGAGCAAATTCCCTTCGAGGTCGTCGAGCATATTTTGAAGATCACGCAAGTCAGCTTCGGCATGCCGAGCAACCACGATACCGCCAACGACCTCGACTCGAGCCATCCCGCCGTTTTCATCCCAAGAATCAGGGTTAACCACGTTGGTGATGAGAGCTCGAAGCGTTTCTTCGCGACTGTATTCGTATTTGACCTCAGGTTTCTGATTTTCGGCACTTCCGGCTGCGTGGCTTTGATCACCACCGCCTTCTGGCGAGGCCCCTTGTGGTCCTGCCCCAGATTCGCCCGGTCCAGCCCCAGGCCCACCGAATTGAGGCTGTGCAGATGGAACCGCGAACATCCCGCCTCCCCCGCCGCCACCAGCTCCTCCTCCGAAACCGCCGCCTCCGCCTCGGCTAACACCGCCACTAACTCGAATCGCTGTTTCTGGAAGAACCGCGACCAACTCGCGACAATCAAACATTTTGATTCGCTCGTAGTCCGAGTTTGCCGTATCATCACGAGAGATAATCAATACGACACCCTCGTCAATCGCATACGTTGCGTTACGATCCATCAGCATAAGGTCAAGCCCTTTGGCTAGTGGCATTCCTTTGAGCCTGAATTTAATCGGTTCATCCTCCGTCAAAGAATCATCCTTGGCACTGTAGGTCAAAATAAAATTCAATCCTGTTTCTTCGCTCAACACTTCAAGCACTTCAGAAAATGGAATCTCGTCGAAATCAAGATCGACAATCCGTTTGAGTGTTTCCTCTGTTTTCAAATCGCGTAACGTCGCTTCCGAAATTCCAGACACGTCATCGGCAGTCGCATTCGTATCGCCATCGCTATCGCCTGCTGAAGCTTCTTGAGCGAGCGACGCGCTGGGCATTCCAAACCTAGCGTCACTTGGCCACATCGCCATGGTTAGAACCGCAAACAAAAACACTCCAGCTGTTGAAAAAGCAGCAAATCGCATCATCCACCTCCGCCGTTTAAGTTCTAGTACCTTTTGAAAATTCTTCGCCATGACCGCCGCGTCCCCAAACTCCTCAAGTGCCTGGCAAACGGCGTCATCCCTCGAAACTCCGTCGCCTGTCAAATCAGCGACTCGCATTTGTAAATGATCCTGAAGCTCGCCAGCGATCAGATCGCGTTCATCACGCCGTAGTTGGAGCAATTTTCCAATTAGCGAAACGTAATTTTCGAATTCTTGATTCGACATGCGGGCTTTCCTTTTAACAGGCCAGGTTCTTACCGTTGGTTCTGAGTTCGTCATGTTGGAAGCGTGAGACGATCAGAAACTTCATTCATAATTCCAGCGTCTAACGAGCGGGTTTTGCATTTCCAAACCCATCAATCAGGTTCATCATGCATTCCGCATACTGTTGCCATTGACTGGCCTGAACGTTCAATCGCTTTTTTCCTTTGGCCGTCAGCTCGTACCATTTCCGTTTTCGGCCCGTCGAGTCGTCCCACTTACATCGAATCAGCTTGTCCGCTTCCAAGCGATGCAAAAGCGGGTACAGCGTCCCCGCCGCGAGATTGACTTTCCCAAGCGAAACGGCATTCAAGCGTTTTTGAATCGAATACCCGTACTGTGATCCTTCCGCCAAAACGGAAAGCACCATCAAGTCCAGACTTCCTCGCAACAAATCTTTCTCGAATTTCTCTGTCATTTCGCTACTCCATCGTTTGAATTCACCGATCGAAATAACTATCGGCGATCTATGTATAGTACAGCGATACATAGCATGTCAACCTATTATTTCCAAAACGCAGTCGTCAGTCGCATTTAGGCCGGAATAGCCGTGCCAGCCCCAGACGGGTAGTCACAAAAAAACAAAGCATCCCCAGACACCTTGAAACCTGAGCACCCCCGTCGCGCAGCTGGCGTTAGTCACAATGCTCCAAAGCCATTGGCGGTGATTCGTACAGAAATGAAACCAAAATTGGTTTAAGCTTGTGGTTTGCAGTCACCGACAACGACAAAAACGAGATCAAATGCCTCAGTTTCCTCTCCGAACAATCAGATGCCGCCTGATACTGATCGCATGTTTGATATTCCTCTGTCCGTATTTTTCCGCCGCGCAATCGGTCGAAGAAAAATTTGATCACTGGCCGATGAACCTCAAAATCAATGGAACGATCATCGCTTGTGGAAGCTCGAT
>CAZQQR010000381.1:0-4544 GCA_964595515.1 uncultured Pirellulaceae bacterium | reverse complement strand
TTCAAAGACCTCTACTGACTTGACCCAACGTGTCAGGCGAATCTGATATGTTTATGGCATGGACCAGCAATCCTTATTCAACGTTGAACCGCAGCCCTGGCAGCTGGATGATCAGGACGATTGGCTTGCTGCGCGAATTGCGTTCGCGGGAGCACCCTACGGTCCGTATGACTACTCGATTCCGGCTGAATTTGAGAAACAAGTTCGCCCCGGCGTCCGGCTTGAAGTTCCGCTTGGCCGCGGCAATCGAAAAATGACCGGGTACTGCTTGGATGTCATTGGTCCGTTCCATCCATTGGCCTCCACTGTAAAACCGACCCGGCTCAAGCCGATCGAACGTGTTGTCGACGAGAAACCACTCATCAAAGATGGATTGCTGGGACTAGCCAATTGGATTTCCGATTATTACTTGTGCCCAGTCGGTCAAGTCATCGAGACCATCGTCCCTCCGGGAGTAAGAAGCAACTCTGGCACTCGGGAAATGCTCTTTCTCAGTCTGGCGGACGGGGTCGCTGAAAAACTCGATTCCATCAAGCTTTCAAAACTCCAACGCTGCATCCTTGAAACTTTAGCCAGTAGTATTCAGGACTGGACCACCCGCGAACTTGCCGAGACGGTTGGTTGCACACAGGGGCCGATCTCCACGCTTCGAAAGAAAGGCTTGATCGTCACCACGTCGAAACGAACTCAACAAAAAACGCATGAGATTCCCAGCGAAAAAAGGATGGCCGATCTGATTCTCAACCCTGAACAGGAGCAGGCACTTGGTTCAATCGATCAGTACATAGACAGGGGTGAGTATCAAACTTTTTTGATGCACGGAATCACAGGAAGCGGAAAAACCGAGGTCTACATTCGAGCGATTCAAAAAGTCGTCGAGTTCGGCCGACAAGCCATCGTGCTTGTACCAGAAATTAGCTTGACGCCACAAACTCGTCAACGATTCCGGGCGCGTTTTGATCGTGTTGCAGTTTTACACTCGCATTTGACCGCCGTTCAGCGAGCCTGGCACTGGCATCAGATTGCTTCTGGAAATGTCCAAGTCATTGTTGGTGCGCGGAGTGCCATTTTCGCCCCCACACCCAACCTCGGATTGATCGTTCTCGACGAAGAGCATGACGGTTCGTTCAAACAAGACAAAGCACCTCGTTATCACGCGCGGGACGTTGCTGAATGGCGAGCGAAACATGAGAACATTCCACTGGTACTTGGATCGGCAACGCCCTCTTTGGAGACGTGGCAACGATCGGCGGAAGGGCGTTACCAGAAGCTCTCTCTAAAAAAACGAGTTCTGGATTTACCACTCCCGGATGTCGCAACGATCGACATGCGTGTGGATTTTGGCCAACGAAAACGATTCGGACCGATCAGCCAAAAACTCCGACAAGAAATCACAACTGCCATCAAGGACAATGGCCAAGTCATCTTGTTACTTAATCGACGTGGATTCTCAACGCGAATTCAATGCCCCGCTTGCGGTAACGTGGAGACATGCCCGGACTGTTCGATACCGATGACACATCACCGAGAGGGCAACAAAGCCGCATGTCATTACTGCGATCATCAGATTCCCGTTCCCGATCGATGCAGTGATTGCAACAACAAATCCATTCGGTTTTCGGGCTTGGGAACGCAGCGGTTGGAGATGACTGTCGCAGCAATCTTTCCCGACATCCCGATCATGCGCATGGACACAGACACGATGCGGAAACCGGGCAGTCACGAGAAAGCGCTTGCGAAATTTCGAAGCGGTGAAATCAAAATCCTGCTCGGCACTCAAATGATCGCCAAAGGTTTGGACTTTCCAAACGTGACGTTGGTCGGCGTGATCAACGCGGACACGGCTCTTCACCTGCCTGATTTCCGAGCGGCCGAACGAACATTTGGGCTGGTTACTCAGGTCGCAGGCCGAACTGGCAGAGGCGAAAAGGGCGGACGTGTTTTGGTTCAGACTTTTAATCCCGAACATGCGGCCATTCAGGCAGCGACCCGGCACGACTACATCGGTTTCGCCAACACGGAAATCCCTCAACGACAAGACTTCAATTACCCGCCATTCGGATTTCAGGCTCGAGTTGTGATTCGAAGTGAGATCCAATCCAAAGCCGAACAAATGGCCGATCATATTGCCGATGAAATTGCCAAAGCAGGAACAAACCTCAGCGCCGACGTCACGGTGCTCGGCCCGGCTCCGGCTCCCGTTGAAAAACTACGTGGCAAGTTTAGATACCACATGTTGCTGGGCAGTCAGGTTGAAGGCTCACTCCAAAAAGTGCTTCGTCATGCCAAAACGACGATCAAATCAATTGATGATGTTCAGTGGATTATCGACATCGACCCGCAGGACATGCTGTAGAACTCGATTCGTGTTTGACTCGCTTTCTCGTTCCGCTTTCGCCTGAATCATGCTTTACCAACGCACTTCACCCGAACCATCCGTCTTTCTCTGATCACGATGTCCATCTAAAATGAAGCGTTGATATCATGTCGACACTACGTTGACATTAACTTCGAAGGCAAAAAACTTCGAAGACAAAAACTTCGAAAGTCCTCATGTCTTATCGCGGCATCAAGCGCATCCTGGGCGAGTCCAGTCTTGAACGGAAAATCCGTTTCTGGTTCGGCGTCTGCATGTTCATCTTGATCGGGCTTTCGTTTTGGTCAGTCAACCGAATTACTGAGAACTTGATTTACCGCAACACGCGAGACCAGGCGAACGCGGTCAAGTCAAATCATATCCTTCGCAGCCACCTCAAAGAGCTCAAAGGGTTTGCCAAAAACGACAAACAAAATGCAGCTGCGGGTTTGTTTGAACTGTTGGCGACTGAGCCTGCTTCTGTCCCCTATTTCGCAGACGTTGTCGTCCTGGACGCAAACACCGGCCGAAACCAAATCCCAGGCACCAAAGTCAAAATTGCGACCGAAGCCAATGAGGTTCGAAGATTAACCGAACTGGTCGACCGGGCCAATGAGCTTCAACGAGAGCAGGATCAACTAGCAGCACTTAAAGAGACTGACCCCAAAGCCTATCAGGAAAAACTGGTTCAAATGGAGTCGGAACCATCGCCGGATTCCGAACTGGTCGAAAGCAGTTACTCGGACGGAAAAAACTTCTACTACTACGCACCGCTTGTTTTCAGATCGCAATCCGACTGCTTGGGTTGCCACTTTCCAGTCAGCAATGACCCCGACACCAAACAACGACTTGCCGAAATTCAAACACTGCTTGGCAGCCCGGATACAACTTCAGAACAAACCCTTAGTTTGAACCTGGAACGTTATTCATCCGTGCCGCCAATGTTTTGGCGAATCACGCTGGATAACAAAACGGCTCAAGAGGCGATCACCCAGAGCCAGGCGATCCTGCTTTCGGTCGCGTTGATTACGGCAGTTCTTTCAATGCTTCTTCTATGGCTGATCGTCCGTCGGTACATCGTTCAACCTCTGGCACATCTACGAGACGTCACGGAAGAAGTCGGTCATGGCCGGATGGATGTCCGGGCTGAAATTAATACGGGAGACGAATTCGAAGAGCTTTCGCGATCGTTTAACCGAATGCTTCGGCACCTGATGGACACACAGCTCGCACTTCAAGAAGCCAACCGTGATTTGGACGGCAAAGTCGATGAGCAAGCTCAGTTGAACCTGAAACTTTATGAGATGAACCAGGTCAAAAGTGAATTCCTGGCCAACATGAGCCATGAACTACGAACTCCGCTCAACAGCATCATTGGATTTTCCGAGATTCTGGAAAGCTCCAAAGGAACGGATGACAAACAAAAACGATTCGCGTCGAACATTCGTAATTCGGGGCGTTCGCTATTGGATTTGATCAACGACATCCTTGATCTAGCTAAACTCGAAGCACGAAAGATGGAGGTCAAACCGACTGAGTTCAACATCCACCAAATGATCGACGAACTTTGCGAAATGGTCAGAAACCTTGCCCAAAAGAAGAATATCCGTTTGGTCTACGACACCGAAGATCGACTGCCTGATCTTATGCAGGACAAAGTCAAAGTCCGGCAAGTCCTCACGAACTTGCTTTCCAACGCCATCAAATTCACACCCGAAGGCGGCCGAATCAACGTCGACCTCAAGCGTCACGGAGATAAAGAAATCCAAATTAAGGTTCGAGACACGGGCGTCGGGATCGCTGAAAGCGACCAACAAATCGTGTTCGAAAAATTCCGACAAGGTCCATCTGCGATTGGTCACGACGCGCTGACCCGCGAAGTGTCAGGGACTGGACTTGGGCTGTCGATCGTGAAAGAGCTTTGTATTCTGCTGGGCGGAAAAATCGAGCTTGAATCCGAAGTCGGAAAAGGAAGCACGTTCACCGTAACGCTGCCTTGGAATTTCAGGCAGCTTCCCAAGATCAATTCCGAGATAACCGAAACGATCGATGAGCTAACCAAAAACCAGCGAATTGATATGGCTCGTTTAAGCGCCACGCCGCCGGCTCCCACGCAAGAAGAAATCGAAGCTTCGAGTGAGTCTGAACCGTAGGCCGGATCAGGAGCTTGCGACGCCAATCCGGCAAC
>CAZQQR010000380.1:1930-4559 GCA_964595515.1 uncultured Pirellulaceae bacterium | reverse complement strand
AGGCTGGTACTTCCTGAACTAGTTTTGAGACTTCTTTGAAGACTTCGTTTTTTGAATGTTCGCACCATTCGAACATGGTGGCTTCTGCGGTGGTTATCGTGACGCCCGAGTTTTCAAGTCGCCGGATTGCTGTCTGGTGATCCAATTGCGATCGCGAGCCTACCGCGTCAACGCACAGAAAGACATTGAATCCTTGAGCAATTAAATCAAGCGAGGTTTGGGCGACGCAAACGTGCGTCTCAATGCCGCAAACCAAAATGTTGTGGATTCCATTGTTTGCGAGATCTTGAAAAACAGGTTCGCACTCCCGACAGCTAAACATTGTCTTTTCCGCGACCAGATCGTTTTCGCATAAATGTCCAGCCAAAGCTGATACCGTTTTCCCGAGGCCTTTTGGATACTGCTCGCTCACGCGAACCTCGACGTTCAGCAAATTGGCAGCTTTCAGCAATCGCTCAATATTCCAAACCATGGAAGAATGACTAAGAATGTGCGGTACAAGCTTCTCCTGCACATCGACCACGAGCAGGGCCGTATCATTGGCGTTCATTAACAGTGGACTTCGAAAAACGTCATTCATACGATCGACTTTGGTTCACGTTTGAGTTTGGACTTACCCTGTGGACAAGCCACGGAAAACGATAAGATTAGAGCTTGATAACCTCTGTCTGAAAATGTTAGCCGATGAAAATTCACGCGACCACCATTTTAACTGTTCAACAAGGCAATCACGTCGCCATGGGCGGAGATGGTCAGGTGACGCTGGGAAATGCCGTCATGAAGGCGGACGCCATGAAAATCCGCAAGTTGTTGGACGGCAAAGTGCTGTGTGGATTTGCCGGCAGTAGCGCCGACGCGTTTGCGTTAATGGAACGATTTGAAAGTCAATTAAAGGACACGCCAAACAATATTGTTCGAGCCGCGACTGAATTGGCAAAACAATGGCGAATGGACAAAGCCCTCCGTCAACTGGAAGCCCTACTGACCGTCACCGATGGAAAACACTCGCTGCTAGTAAGCGGAACCGGCGATGTGATTCAGCCAACGGACGGGATTATTGGAATTGGCTCAGGCGGGAACTTTGCGATTGCCGCGGCTCGGGCTTTGAAAGCTCACAGCCAGCTTTCAGCTGCCGAGATAGTTCGCGAGGCCTTGACCATCGCTGGTGGCATCGACATCTATACCAACACGAACATCGTGGTCGAAGAAATCGTGACTGAATCCGCCTAAGATTTTTACCATCGACTGACCACGCGACTGATAACGAAAACGAAACAATGAATCCTCTCACGCCAAAAGAAATCGTCAGCCAACTTGACCGACACATTGTTGGACAAGCCGACGCCAAACGCGCAGTGGCCGTGGCGATTCGAAATCGTTGGAGACGACAACAGCTTTCAGAAGAAATGCGGCATGAAGTCTCACCGAAAAACATCCTGATGATCGGGTCGACCGGCGTTGGAAAGACTGAAATCGCGCGCAGACTAGCGAAACTGACTGGCGCTCCGTTTATCAAAGTCGAAGCCACCAAATATACGGAGGTTGGCTACTATGGACGTGATGTTGAAAGCATGGTGCGCGAACTGGTCGATAACTCGATCGCACTAATCAAAGTTACAGAGCGCGAGAACGTAAAACAAGAAGCCGAAGAACGAACGACCAAACGGCTGGTTGAAATGCTCTGCCCTAACCCCGTCAAATATGAGTACTCACCTTCGGCGGACAGCCAGCCCGATCCGCAAGAATCAGTGGGCGATTCGTTTGAGCGGACAAAGGGAAAAATGCAACAAATGCTGGATGCAGGTGAACTCGAAGATCGAATGGTCGAGATCACGATCGAACAAAAATCGACCCCTGTCATGATGGGCGGAATGGGCATCGAGCAAATGGACATGGACTTTCAAGGGATGCTTGAAAAAATCATGCCGACGAACCACTCACGCAAGGAGCTGACAGTCGCTGATGCCAGAAAAGTCATTTTTGAACAGGAGTGCGATGCTCTGTTGGACACTGACAAAATTAATCAAAAAGCGATTGAGCTGGCCGAAAACAGCGGCATCATTTTTCTTGATGAAATCGACAAAGTCATTGCCAGCGAAGGAAAATCTGCGGATGTTTCACGGCAAGGCGTCCAGCGTGATTTGCTCCCGATCGTGGAAGGCACGTCCGTTCAAACCAAGCACGGATACATCAAAACCGACCATATTTTGTTCATTGCCGCTGGAGCATTTCATCGCAACCAACCCAGCGAACTGATGCCGGAGTTGCAGGGCCGTTTCCCAATTCGTGTGGAACTGCACGACCTAACCAAAGACGATTTTGTTCGAATCCTGACCGAACCAAAAAGTTCATTAACGGTTCAGTACAAAGCACTGCTGAAAACAGAAGACGTTGAATTGGATTTCACCGAAGACGGAATCGACGAGCTTGCCACGATCGCATTTAAGGTAAATCAATCGACGATGAATATCGGTGCAAGGCGGCTGTATACGATCCTCGAACGGTTGCTTGAGGAGTTAAGCTTTGAAGCGCCTGAAATGTCGATGGGGAAAGTGTCGGTTAACTCGTCTTACGTCAAAGAGCGGCTGTCCGACGTCTCGGAAGACGAAGACTTGAGCCGGTACATTCT
>CAZQQR010000380.1:0-1830 GCA_964595515.1 uncultured Pirellulaceae bacterium | reverse complement strand
GCCCGCTGGTCTGACGGCATTCCCTTTTCGTTTTTGAAGTTTATCGCCAAGCTCCTCACGGATTTCTTCGGCGTACTTCTCCAGTCGTTCTACCACTTCAGGATGTTCCGCTGCAACATTTTTGGTCTCACCAATATCATCTTTGAGGTTGAATAAACCAAACTCAGCCTGATTTTGGTCGTACTTGATTGGTTTGCCCGTGTCGTTTCCCACCCGTCCGTTCAAGCTGCGGTACTTGTGCGGGAATACGAGTTTGAATTCTCGGTCTCGAACCGCGTGGAGTTCTCCGCCTTTGTAGTAGCAAGCAAAATGAGTGTGAGGTGACTTTGCGTCTGCTTCGCCAAACATCAGAGGCCGGATGTCTTTACCATCAATCTTTTTGGGTGGCATGGGCACATCAACCAATTGTGCAATGGTTGGGAGCAGGTCAATTGTTGACGCAAGTTCGTCGCAGGTTGAATCCGCAGGAATCTTTCCAGGCCACTGCATCAACGTGCACACGCGGTATCCCCCTTCCCACATGGTTCCCTTGCCTTCTCTGAGCGGCGCGGCTGAACCCGCCCTTTGCCCGTAGCTCAGCCACGGACCATTGTCGGACGTAAACACAACCAAAGTGTTCTCTTCGATACTGTTCTTTTTCAGTGCACCGATAATTTCGCCCACCGACCAATCGACTTCCATCATCACGTCACCGAACAAACCGGCACCGCTTTTCCCTTTGAATTTATCCGAAACAAACAGCGGCACGTGGACCATCGAATGTGGGACGTAGAGAAAAAATGGCTTGTCTGCGTTGTCGTTGATGAATTTGACGGCTCGCTCGGTGTATTGGGTCGTCAGTTGTTCTTGATCCTCCCCGGTAACGTTTTCGTCGATGGTCTCGTTGCCCTCGATCAAGGGGAGTGGAGGATAATTGCGTTTTCTTTTTGGGTCATCAGCCGGCAGATCAACAAAGTTCGGATGGTAGGGCCACATGTCATTGGAGTAAGGAAGCCCAAGGTAATGGTCAAACCCGTGCTGCAATGGAAGGAACTTTTTGTGGTGTCCAAGATGCCATTTCCCGAAACACGCAGTGGCGTAATTTTTTTGTTTAAGCAACTCCGCAATTGTCATCTCACCCGAATCAATGCCGTGAGTCGCTGTCGGACCGAGCGCACCTGAAATTCCAATTCGTTTGTTGTAGCAACCGGTAAGCAAGGCCGCGCGCGAAGCCGAACAAACAGCCGTGCTCGTAACAAAGTCGGTGAACTTCATGCCCGATTTGGCCATCGCGTCCAGATGAGGAGTTTTGTAAGTCGTGGCGCCAAACGGACCGATATCGGCATACCCCAGGTCGTCAATAAAGATCACAACAACGTTGGGGGTTTTTGCCGTTATGTTCGATTCATTCTCTAGGGGCCACGGGTTTGCGGTCGACGTCGAATTTGAAAAAGCCAACGTTGAAAACAGTAGCAGGCAAGCGAGACGCATTTTGAGCTCCATGAAGTCGTGATTCGCCGCCATGATATTTGATGGCGATTGGCGTTGCAAACAACCGCCTGCATTTTCATGTCGGCAAAGGAATGCAAATGGTCGGCCTAAGGCATCTTGCCTTGCTGAATTCAGGGCCGCAACTTCACTAGAGCATTTCCGAAGTTCAATCAATTCAACTCAGGCTGCAAGTAGAAGCAATGAGCAACCGCCAGCGAACTAACGCTGGTGATGTTTGCGATTGAAGATTTCCGGATCGAATGGATCCCGGGGCTTAAACGTTGGGGCTTCATTGCCGAGTTCGGGGATGTCCCCGATAGCCGATCGAATTGGCGAACCAATTGGCGAACCAATTGGCGA
>CAZQQR010000379.1:3297-4579 GCA_964595515.1 uncultured Pirellulaceae bacterium | reverse complement strand
GCCGTCGTTCTTTTTTACGCCACTTCGATGTCGTTTGCCCAAACATCGTTTGCCCAACAAACGGACTGGCCTACTTTCCGAGGAGCAGATCGAACGGGCGTTGCACCGGACACCAATCTGATGGAATCTTGGCCATCCGACGGTCCCGAATTGCTTTGGACTGCCAAAGGAGCTGGACGTGGGTATGCGAGTGTCGTGAAATCAGGCGACAAACTTTTTACGCTTGGTGATGGACTCTCGACGACCGGCGATAAAGACGAATACCTCAGTTGTTACGACCTGTCTGGAAAACAGCTTTGGGTATCCAAGACCGGATCGCCTTGGACATCTGGCCCTGGACCTTGGCAAAGCTCAAGAAGTACGCCAACAGTGGATGGTGAACTTGTCTATGTCATCTCCCCAGAAGGTGCATTGGTTTGCGTTAGCACCGAGGGCAAGGAAAAGTGGCGAGTTGATCTCAAGAAAAAATTTGGCGGTAAAAAAGCGGAACAATGGGGATACAGCGAATCGGTTTTAATTGACGGCGACAAACTAATCTGCACTCCCGGCGGACCCAAAAATACAATGGTCGCGCTCGACAAAAATTCTGGCAAGAAGATCTGGTCTTGCTCCCGTCCGAACGATCGCGGAGCTGGACATGCTTCGATTGTCATTTCAGAAGTTGGCAAAACTCGTGTTTACGTTCAAACAACCGGCAGTGGTGCGATGGGAGTTCGAGCAGATGACGGCAAGCTGATGTGGACTTACGATATCGAAAAAACCACTGCCGTCATTCCAACGCCGATTGTCAAAGATGATCTTGTTTTCTTTAGTGCTGGTTACAATCGCGGGGGTGCACTGCTTCGACAGGTCGCAAAGGGCAACAAAGTAACGGTCGAAGAAATTTATCCGCTTAATCCAAAACTAAACAACAAACATGGCGGCATCGTTTTAGTCGGTGATTACCTCTACGGCGACACCAATGACAAAGGAACTCCTTTTTGTGCGGAACTCGCAACCGGCAAAGTCAAATGGAACAGCCGAGGTGGTGGAAAAAAATCGGCCAGCGTTGTTGCGGCGGATGGGCACCTGTATTTTCTCTACGCCAACGGAACGATGACTTTGGTGAAAGCCGACCCAAGTTCTTTCCAAGAAGTCAGCAAGTTTAAGGTTCCCGGAAGCGGCGACCGGCCAAGCTGGGCCCATCCGGTGATCGTCGATGGAAAAATGTATCTCCGCGAAGGCGACACCATTCTTTGTTACAAAATCTCTGAGTAATAAAGAGCTGTCCGCAGGCCCAACG
>CAZQQR010000379.1:0-3197 GCA_964595515.1 uncultured Pirellulaceae bacterium | reverse complement strand
CACGACGGCCTGTTGTTCACTAACGGCCGTTCGAACACATATCGGTTTGAACTGCAACGATTCCTGACCGCTATCTCGAGAGTAATATGCAATCTGTTGACCAAACTCACCAAAACCAAACTGCTCCACTTTTGATCGTTTTGGCTTTTGTACTGCTTACGATCTTGGGCTCAGCATTCTTGGGCTCAGGGCAGGCGATCGGTGACGATGTTATCAGAAAACAAAAGCCCAACGTTCTGTTGATTTGTATTGACGATTTGCGTCCAGAGCTCAATTGTTTTGGTGCATCTTATATTCAGTCCCCAAACATTGATGGATTGGCGTCTCAAGGCCGTGCGTTTCATCGTCATTATGTTCAGGCCCCAACCTGTGGCGCTTCGCGGTATACGTTGCTTACTGGAATGTATGGCGGATCGAATAATGCCGCTTTGTTTCAGCGCGCCGCAAAACTGGCCAAGGCCCCGGACTCGGTGCACCCGAGCATGCCGGCTTGGTTTCGCGAGCACGGTTACACCACTGTGTCGGTCGGAAAAGTCTCGCATCATCCGGGCGGATTTGGCGGCAACCGGTGGGACGATCAGTCCCAATTTGAAATGCCCAATTCATGGGATCGCCGTTTGTTGCCCGCCGGCCCATGGAAAGATCCGAGGGGTTGGATGCATGGTTTGGCCAACGGCGAAGTGCGAAATGACACCAAGAAACCAGGTGGTGGCATTACGATGGCGGTCCAACAAGCTTTACCTGGTCCGGACTCCATCTACCCCGATGGAATTTCCGTTGACGAAGCGTTGAGTCAAATGGACCAACTAGCAGACGAACAGGAAAAACCATTTTTTCTGGCCGTTGGAATTCTACGTCCGCATCTTCCTTTTGGAGCGCCTGCAAAATATCTAGAGCTTTACAAAGACGTTAATTTACCCCCGACTCTGCATCCCCAAAAACCGAATGGTAAAACAACTTGGCACGGTTCTGGCGAGTTCATGAAGTATGATCGCGGAGGACGAAACCCAAACAACGATGCCGAGTTTGCATTGCTTGTGCGTAAACACTATGCCGCCTGCGTGAGTTACGCGGATGCTCAGGTTGGCAAACTTTTGAAACGTCTCGACGAAAGCGGTCAGGCCGACAATACCGTCGTGGTTCTTTGGGGCGATCATGGCTGGCACTTGGGCGAGCACGCGATCTGGGGCAAACATGCTTTGTTCGAAGAGTCGTTGCGTTCGCCGCTCATCATCAAGTATCCGGGAATTCGCAAACCGGGTGAGCCAACAACAGCAATCGCAGAGACACTCGATATCTTTCCGTCTCTGTGCGATCTTTGCGATCTTCCCTCTCCCGAGTTTGCCCAAGGCGTTACACTTGGGCCTCAACTGGAAGATCCCGCCGCAAAAGGTCACCCAGCATTTTCGTATTTCAAAACAGCGCAAACGATTCGGACAGAAACTCACCGATTAATTCTTCATAACAAAGGTCACGTTGAGCTTTACGACCATTCTTCGGCAGCAAAAGAAACAGAGAACATTGCTGACTCAAATTCCGATTTGGCAAAGAGTCTTTCGAAGCAAATTGAAGCTCGACTGAACTAGATGAAATTCAGTATTAAGTTTTTACTTGGAATAACAGCCATCGCGGCATTGATGGCTGCAGTTGCGACGTTGTCCTATCGAAAAGGCTTCGAAGACGGCAGAAAACCCTCTTCTGGTGAATGGACGATGGAGGACATTCAACCAAGCTCGCCTACTGGTGGCCAGATTAGCAATGGCGATTGGGTAATTGAAAAATATGAAGAGTAGTTTTCTGCTCAGTCATCAGGGCCCAAGTGTTATTCGACGGCTTTTGGTCAAGCCTAACTCTTAACTTGCCCACCAAGATTCGTCATCTCGTAGTAGAATCCAGAAACTAATCCTTTCTAGCTTGCTGCTATCAGGCAAACGAACACTGCTATCTCAGTGCAACCAGAAATTCCTGTCATTGAATTTTTTCGGCGGAACCGACGGCAACCTATAACGTCCAAGCAGAGGTCTGTATCCAGACTGATCAAATCAGATAGGCTAGTCGTCCATGCAAATCGGAATCGAGCGAGGAATTCAGGATGAATAAAACACGAAAACGAAAAAACAGCACCCGGTCAAATTTGACTTTTGAAACATTGGAAACCAAACGTTGCCTTGCCAGTGTCGGTTGGGATGGTGCAGGGCAGGGAAGTGCCGAGCTAAGTTACTATCTGGGTGATACGCCAGAGCAAGTCGACCAAGCAACGTTCGAAAATGTTATTGAAGAAGCCCTTAAAGTCTGGTCTGACGTCGCGGATATCACTTTCACGCAAACAACGACACCGGGACAATCCGACTCGCTCGATATTTCGTTCGGTTCGATCGACGGGAACGGTGGAATTCTAGCCCAAGCCTACTTTCCTGACGACTTGAATCGTTCGCGAGTTGCTGGCGACATCAAATTTGATTCAGCAGAAAATTGGGAAGTCGGAAACGACCAAGGTTCTCGCGCCTTCGATCTACTGCACGTCGCCGTCCACGAGATAGGGCATGCACTCGGACTTGAACATTCTCATGCAGCGGGGTCGGTATTGGAGGATACCGTTTCGCCAAACCAACAGTTTTCAACTCTCGCCGATGCAGATCGTGATGCAATCCTGGAACTCTACGCTCCAGCTGATGCTTCAACCTCCAGTCCGACAAATCCGGTCAACCCACCGGCCTCACCGACTGAACCGACAGTTCAAACTCCCACTCAAACGCCGGCTACACCAACTTTGCCAACTGCACCAACGGAGCAGCCTACCGAACCGGAAAGTGAACCTGAATCAGAAACGCCGACCGTCGATGAACCCTCCGACAACGATCCTTCGGATCGTCGAGTCCATCGTTGGAATCGGTTTTGGAATCGATTCCGGTTTGGACGGTTCCACCGATTCTTTGATCGCTTCGAAGTAAACTTTGAGACTCCCACCGATTCCTCAGACAACAGTGATTCAGAATCTGAAAACTCAAATCGGTTTACTTGGCGCTTTCGAATAGTTTTTAGAACATTCAGGTAAGCAATGTTTTTCGTGAGTTCATGGGACTGCTGTTGGATCGGAAAAACGTAGCGGACGTATCCCTTTGGCCCCTCTGGGAGAGTCGCCGTCTCAACGGCGGAGAGGTGTTGTTTTTTTCATCGAGAATCATTGGCCGGCCAAA
>CAZQQR010000378.1:0-4595 GCA_964595515.1 uncultured Pirellulaceae bacterium | reverse complement strand
GAGGTTGAATTGTGAGACTGAGGTTGAAATGTGAGATTTGAAATTTGAAATTTGAGATCGAATTTGAGACTAAACTCAGGGCTGCAATACGACCTTCATCAATTCCGGCTCGTGATTGTACAGTCGATCAAAAAACTCAGGCCCGCGATCAAGATTAGTAATTTCACTGATCAGCGGAGCGACTTGAATCTGCCCTGACGCCATCAATCTGATGCACTCTGGGTACTCCCCACAAGAACCACAGGAACCGATCAACTTCAATTCACGCGTCACGACTTTTTGCAGCGGCAAATCAACATTGGGCTGGAGGTTGCCCACTAAACCAACTTGCCCGCCCAGCCGAACACAATCAACCGCCGTCTGTAGCGGCTGAGTTTTTCCGACGACCTCAACAGCCAACTCCGCTCCGTGGCCGCCGGTTAGTTCGAGTACCTCTTTCACAACATCGACGTTTTTCGCATTCAAAGCATGTGTCGCACCGAGCTTTTTAGCCAATTCTAATTTGTAATCATCAACATCGACCGCAATCACGTTCGTGCAACCTGCGACTTTGAGGGCTTGGACGACGAGCAAACCAATCATCCCGGTTCCAACAACGACGCCTGTTGAACCTTGTTCAATATCCATCAGCCCGACAGCATGAACGGCGACCGAAACAGGTTCGACGAGTGCCGCGTGCTCAAATGCAAGCTCGTCAGGCAACGCGTAAACGATATGCTCAGGAATTTTGGCGTACTCAGCAAAACAACCAGCCTGCCGATAAGTCTCGCATGAAACGCCGAGCACTCTTCGAGATGGACAGAGATTATTTTTTCCTTTGGCACATGCGTCACAATTGTCACACGAGATCATTGAGTCAAACGTGACGCGATCTCCGACCTTGAATTTAGTGACTTCAGATCCGACAGCTTCGACCAAGCCGGCGGCTTCGTGACCCATGACCAGCGGAGGCACTCGGCGACCACTACTGCCGTCGTAACCATGAACATCGCTGCCGCAAATCCCACACGCTTGAATCGCGACTAACAACTCTTTAGACCCAATTTCTGGGGGATCGATCTCGATCAATTCAAGTTTTTTGTACTCAGTTAGCTGCATCGCTCGCATGAAAAATCTCGCTAAATGTGATGAAGCCGCTCATTATCCGGCAAAAACAGGATGCCGCAAGAACTATTGAATAGAACATTGTGTCACGTAAAATAAGACTCCTCATCCTGACCTTCCCGAGATCTCCTGTGACCAAACTTTCGATCTTCACCGTCCTACTGGTTTGGTTGGCAATTCCGGCAACCATGACACTTGCCCAACAAGCTCCGTTTGGCGCCGGTTCAATTGATTACGTGGTGGACTACCAACAAATTGGGCCCAATGAGTTTGGGAACTATGACTTGGTGCCGTTTCTCAAAGTTGAAATTAACGGAGGCAACCTCGAAGACACCATCATCATTTCAGATGGCTTGGTAGACGGCCTGACCGTTTCATTGAACGGTCAACCATTCTCTGTCCCCGCGCAGATCTCTGCGCCTGACGTTGTGTTCGGCGGAAATTTAACCGGAGCGTTTGAAGAAGTCGAAATCAAAGGCCTTAATGGACGAGATACGATTATTTTTCGGGCCGACCCCGTTGGTGATTTACGACCAGAAATTCTCATCGAGGGCGGCAACGGAAGTGATGTATTGCGTTCCGAAAGTTCACTTACAGTCGCGATGGTTGGCGGCCCTGGCAACGACATTATTTCAACGGGCTACGGACCTTCGTTTTCTCACGGCGGTTCAGGGTTTGACATTCTTTACAGTGGCCAAGGGAACAACACGCTCGATGGCGGCCTGAACGACGATGTTCTTTATGGTGGCCAAAACGATACCAAGCTCTTTGGTGGAAAAGGAAACGACAGAATTTACGGCGGTCCAAAAAATGATTACTTGTCCGGCGGAGAGGGTGACGACGAGCTCTTTGGCAACAACGGAGAAGACCATTTAGTCGGCGGAACGGGAAACGACGAACTTTCAGGAGGCCTTGGAATCGACTTGTTAGAAGGTGATGATGGCGACGACACACTACGTGGTTCTGATGGCGATGATGGACTGCTGGGTGGGATAGGAAATGACAAACTTTATGGCGGAAATGGGGACGATTCGCTGGTGGGCAATGCTGGGGTAGATTTGATCAATGGCGGGAACGGATCTAACCATGTCGTTCAAGAAGACGGTCAACTTAAATCCAAGGCACCAACAGGCTCCGGCTCTACGACTTACTTTCGCGACCTAGCCAACATTCTCAAGCTGGGAATGCTTGGCACCTCTGCACAAGACAGATGCGTCGTTTCCAGTGCCGCCAACGGCGACATTCTCGTCAATCTCAATGGAAAGTTGTACGACCCGCGTGACGCACTTGGCTTCGATTTCCATGGATTCGGGGCAGACGATACTTTCATCATGCAAGCCGGAATGTACACCGATTCGTTCGGCGGCGAAGGTGATGATCACATGGTCACGTCGATTCCGATGAATGGTTTCGTGATGATGGACGGCGGAAATGGAGACAACCTGCTGATCGGTCCACTGCCATCGACGTCAATCGACCTGGCGGAGCTTAAAACCGGAGATGGAAAAGACACCATTATTTGCCGCAGTCGATCTCGGGCTTCCTCTGGTGGTGGCCACGATTTAATTTACGGAAGCGACTCCAATGATTGGATCAACGGGGGCCCTGGAAATGACACTATTTACGGTAAGGCCGGCAACGATTTCATCAGAGGTTGGACAGGTACCGATGTTATCAACGGCGGAGATGGCGACGACAACATTCAGGCCAATGGTGGAAATGATATCGTCCAAGGTGGAAACGGCAACGACAAGATTTCCGGTGGCGACGGATTGGACTCCATTGTTGGCGGCAATGGCAATGACGAAATCGATGGCGGAATCAGTGCCGACGACATTCAAGGTGCTGCTGGAAACGATACGATCCACGCAGGGCCCGGCGATGACATTGTGAGGGGCGGCGACGGAGACGATACGATTTTCGGTGAAGGCGGAAACGATCAGATCTTCGGAAACCAAGGAACTGACACACTCAGTGGTGGTCCCGGCACAAACCAAATCATTCAGTAGTTTCTAAATCGCGATTGCTTGCCGACTCTTCCTGAAGTTGGCAACATCCTGCCTTTCTCAGAGTTTAGAATCTTCGACACAGATCGCACGACATCCATTGGTCGCAGCCTAAATCAAGCTATCTCAACGCCTCTTAATAGCTCACGTTCGAGCTTTCAAAAAATGGTCGTTGGCAATAGGATTGTTGATTCTCATCTACAATCATTGCCGTTACTTGAAAGCTCGACATGAACTCATTGGACCAACTCAAGCAATATACAACGGTCGTCGCGGACACCGGTGACATCAATGCGATCGCCCAACACAAACCGCAGGACGCGACGACGAATCCGTCGTTGCTATACAAAGCGGCACAAATGCCCGAGTACGATTCGCTGGTTAGCGAAGCCGCTGCCTACGCCCAATCGAAATCGTTGAACGGGGATCAACTGATCGACGCGACCATCGATAAACTTGCAGTCACGTTTGGATGTCGGATTCTGGACATCATTCCCGGCCGAGTCTCAACGGAGGTCGACGCACGGCTTAGTTTTGACACGGCTGGAACGGTTACCAAAGCCAAAGAGCTGATCGAACTTTACAAAGAGGTTGGTGTTGATTCCGATCGCATTCTGATCAAAATCGCCAGCACTTGGGAAGGGATCGAGGCAGCTCGGCAACTCGAACTGGAAGGCATCCACTGCAATCTGACTTTGCTGTTTGGGTTTGGACAGGCGGTTGCCTGTGCGGAAGCAAACGTCACACTGATCAGTCCTTTTGTCGGTCGAATTTACGATTGGTACAAAGCCGATCGAGGCGTTGAGCATATTCCTGTTGATGAAGATCCAGGTGTTGAATCAGTCACTAAAATTTTCAACTACTACAAAAAGTTTGGGTACAAAACAGAAGTCATGGGAGCAAGCTTTCGAACCAAAGAACAGGTAATGGCGCTGTGCGGCAGCGACCTTCTAACGATTTCCCCCAGCTTGCTGAGCGAGCTTTCCGAAATCTCAGTCGAAGTTCCTCAAACGCTTGTCGCCGAAAAGGCATTGGAATCGGATCTGGAAAAGATCTCGATGAACGAAAACTTATTTCGCTGGATGCTTAACGAAGATGCAATGGCGACCGAAAAACTGGCTCAAGGAATTCGTGGATTTGCCGCTGATCTCGACAAACTTCGCGATCTCTTGGCACAACGACTAGAGGCGAACGCAACAAGCTAGTCGCGAAATCCTGGGACGGTTAAATTTCAGCCGCCGGAATAAAGTCTGGCTAGTCAAAAATATTCAATGTAACTTTGAAGCCGCAAATAAAATCGCGAGTCGATCCGTAAAAAGCAGAAGAGCAAACAATGCAAATCAGTCACAACAAAAAACTTACGTTCAAGCGCTCAGCCATATTTCTTCCAATGTCGTTCCTCTTTCTCGGTTTGATAATGTGTACCACCAAAGTGTTTGCCCAAACGACCGACGTATGGATTGGCACGGGCGGGAGAGATGGCAT
>CAZQQR010000377.1:0-4598 GCA_964595515.1 uncultured Pirellulaceae bacterium | reverse complement strand
CACTTTGACGAACCACTACCGAGCCCAAGTAAATTGTCTCTACGGCAACGACGACGAAAATGGGACCGATATTCTCAAATGAGCAGCCTAAGCTGGGATTGTCAGTTTTCGAATAAATCGAGAAGATAGCCGCTTCGACTAAACGCAAAAATCAAAGGTAAACAACGTGGGCGAAAAAGAAGAAGTACAAAAGCGGCTTGACGACATCATGGAAAATCCGAGTTATCGCTTGGCCTACATGGACCACGATTTCATTCGGAGCGAAGACCTGCGTCCACTACGTTTGGAACTGGAACTGCTGAAACCAGAAATGTACATGGATGATCTTGGCATCCAATCAACCGTCGTTGTATTCGGCGGAACTCAGGTGCTTCCTCAATCCGAAGTCGATCCGATTGTTGCCGAAGCCAAAGAGCTTGCCAAAAAAGATCCTGATTCACACGCGACCAAGCGTGCTCAAATTCGAGCCGACCGATTTCAATCCAAAGTTCGATATTACGAAGAGTGTCGAGAGTTTGCCAAGATCGTCACGGAATACAACAAACAGTTTCGTGACGGCGAGTACATCATCAAAACAGGTGGTGGCCCCGGAATCATGGAAGCCGCCAACCGCGGTGCCTTTGAGGCCGGTGGTAAATCGATGGCGCTCAACATTACCCTGCCGTTTGAGCAAACACCGAACTCGTACATCACGCCGGGAATGTGTTTTCAGTTCAACTACTTTGCAATCCGCAAAATGCACTTTTTGCTGCGAGCCAAGGCGCTTGTTTGTTTCCCAGGCGGATTCGGAACGCTGGATGAGTTGTTCACCACATTGACACTTAGACAAACCGGCCGAATGCAAGACATTCCAATCATTCTTTACAGCAAAGAGTATTGGGATGGAATCATCGATTTCCAGTTTCTGGCTGACGAAGGCGTGATCAAAGACAGTCACCTCGATATTTTCCAGTACTGCGAAACGCCGGAAGAGACTTGGAATGTCATCAAGGATTTCCACGGCGTCAAAGAATAACCGCCTACCTTCCGCCGCACCAAGTTCCAGTCGTAACGTTTTTTCCGGCCGTATTCTTCGACGCAAAATTGCGATTGAGTGCGGTCTGAAAATCCGTCTGGCTTTGTTGAAATCGTAACGTAGAGTTTTAAATACTCTTTCGATTTCTCGGCGTGACACAATGAACTGCGAATCTTGCCTCAGTACGATGAATCCGGTCTACGGACAAAACCACTTCCATTGTCCGGATTGCAATCAGTACGAGTTTCCGGAGCCGTGCGAAACTGAGAACATTGTGGCAATCGGAAAAACCACCGGGTTCCAATGCCCAAAATGCCCTCAGTCGCTCGTGGTTGGATTGTTCAATGAGCAAATTCAGGTTTGCTTTTGTGAAAACTGCAAAGGCTTCGTGATCGACAGCGAGTCGTTGGGAAATTTGGTGACACGGCTTCGAAGCGATTATGCCGGCCGAGACGACATTCCGACACCAATTGATCCTAGCCAAATGGATCACCGAGAATTGTGTCCTGCGTGTGTTGAACCGATGGACGTTCATCCTTATTACGGACCAGGCAGCATCGTGATTGACACTTGCATGCGGTGCCAACTTGCCTGGCTCGATCATGGTGAACTTGGTCGCATCGTTCGCGCTCCGGGGCTTCGAGGTGGCGCGAAAGCAAGCAGTTATTAGACCTCATTGTTTGCCTGTCAACTATTCCAACCGACTGCCGATTCGATTCGAAACGATTGTAATCACGGACAGTAAGAGCATCGAACAGGTTGCAGTAAGACAAAAGTACATAGCAAAATTGAAGTCTTGCTTGACCGACAAATATTGTTTTTCCATCGCGGCGAAACGATCGATTGGTCCGTTTTCAGCACCGTCAGCTGGTGGTTCAACGCCAAAACGATCGAATTCCATTCCTTCGATCCCCTGCACTTCTTCCGGTTGAAAATCTTGCAGTGAATCAGCTAATCCGCGTTGCATCGACCCTTGATTGATCAGCAACATGATCAAAATCAACGATGCCGCCACTGACAATGCCGCCACCAAATAGTCCGCCTTACGAAACAGTGGTTGATGAAAGATCAGTCGAAAGAATGCATTTCCAACTTGCATCAAACCAATCGGAATCAAACACAGGAACGTGACCCACATCAGCCAACCTAGTCCAATAAAAATCGACTGTGTTGTGGAAGCAATATTAAGCAGTCCAAACTCGCCCGAATTAACGGATTGAATTTGCAGCGAGACTGGAGATAGCAAAGGCAAACCGACTTCTACGAATCTTGCGGCAACCACGAACACTCCAAACCAAATTGCAGTCGTACCGGCAATCAAAGCCGCCAGAAAACCAATCGTGCTCGGTTTTTGCTTTACAACGGTTGTGGTCGATTCTTGTTGTCGCGGATGCTCAACAACAGACCGAGGCCGAGCAACGATCGGTGAATCATCGCCAACACCGTCCAAAATTGAATCAAGGTCGTTGTAACTTTCCCCAAAAACTTGCGCGCCTTTTGACTGAACATTTGGCTTCGAATTCGTTTTCGATTCAACCTTTGGACTGGATACTGACTCAACGGTTGCCTTCACGACCGGAACACGTTCCTGGCGGTGCTGGGTCGTATGCTTTTTGGATTTGAGTGATCGGCCGCGTTTCGAAGGACTTGGTTTCGAAGCACGTGGTTTCGAAGCGTTTGATTTCGAAGGGCGGGACTTAGCACGATCGTTTTGTGGTTTGGCTGGAGCAGTTTGTTTCGCGGTTGCAGGCCGTTTGGCTGTTTCGGGATGATTCGTAGAAGCAGGCTGTTCTGTTCTCGGATTCTTCGGAACCGCCACTATTTTTGCGCCGTTGGGATCCAATTCTACAACCGCTCCACAACTGCACCGAGCTTGTTTGCCGATCCATTGAGGATGAATGTTATGAAACTCTCTGCCACAATTTGGGCACGAAACGAAAAGAGACAACGCGTTACTCCTGTTGGTGTCAGACCTGATTTATTGTCGTCATTTCTAGTTTGGCCGATGTTTAAAATCATCTATTGCCCAACCGGCATCGCTCACTAGTCCTTCTTTAGGTTGACGCAAACGATTTCCTTGTCATTGCGAACAACCACATGGCCATTGGCATAAGCCGGATGTGACCAAACAACATCTCGGCCTCGCGCCACGGAAGTCGGCTCCACCAATTTTGCTCGATCGAGTTCTTCAAAGCCCTTCGCTGTGAACTTTCCGATCATCATCTCACCGATGTCGTTAAACACAAATTGTTTGTCTTCGTTGGGTGTAATAAATGCATTCGCGAACATCAATGGTTTCTCTCCGCCCATCCAGCTTGGATCGTTCCATTTCATCTCGCCGGTTTCAAGATCCACGCACCGCAACACCCCTCCGCCTTGCCGACTATAAGCAACGCCGTAGACCAAACCGTTTTCTACAAACGGCGTCGACATCATGCAATTCATTGCGTCATCAAGTTTCGGGTTCTTTTTAAAATTGCGCCAAACCTCTTTGACGCTGGGTGGATTTGAACCCATCTCCAACAGCAATGCGCCTTTGTAAAATTCGGCGATCAGTAATTTGTTGCCATGAATCAATGGAGTCGCGATCGTGACGATGGAGGCGTTGGCTTCCTCTGGAAATTTGACGAACCAAAATTCTTCGCCATTGGTTGGATTGACTGACGTGATTCCTTTTCCATGCCAGAAAATCAACTGCCGCTCACCTTTGGTATCTTTCGGTTCGTAAATCACAACAGGTGCATAAGCGATATCGTTGGTGGTAACGCTTTTCCAAATCTCTTTGCCCGTTTTTTTGTCGAACGCGACCAAGCCGGATCCTTTGCCACCCACCGGTACGATCAAGTTTTCACCGTCGACGTAAGGATGAGACGCGTAACCCCAAAACGGTGGCTTGGCGTCATACGCCTCAGTTAGGAGCTTCTCCCATACGATTTTGCCATTGGCTCGTGTCAAACATTTCAAGTGTCCCATCGCACCCAATGTATAGACATGCTCTCCATCAACCGTCGGTGTGCATCGAGGACCGGTTGGGTAGGCGATTCGGTACGGGCAGTCGTACTGGTGAGACCAGAGTTCTTTTCCACTTTTGGAGTCGAGACAAAGCACTCGCTCGCCGCCAGCAATCTCGCCTTTTTTTGCGATATTGTTTTCGGTCTTACCACCATCGCCACCGTCCTCAGTTCGGTCCATGACGAAAATTTGATCGCCAACAATCGATGCGCCTGCGTACCCAGCCCCGATGGGTTGCCGCCAAACTACATTTGGGCCGTCATCGGAGAACTTGTCGATCAGTCCTGTTTCTCGAAGAACGCCATCGTATTTGGGTCCCATCCAACGAGGCCAATCATCGGCCACAGTTGAAGTCTGAAAAACTGAAAACGCGACCAAGCCTAGGATCGCAAACAGGCAAATTCGATCTTGATGCTTCATGGAATCTTGCGGGTTGAAACTAATATTTACGATCAACAATTTAGCAGCTACACAACAGTGCTGCTTCCAATTTTTTTCAGGTCAAGAAATGACAGTTTTTGGGCCGACAGCCATCGACAGCCAATTACAAATGCAAACAATGCAGAACTAG
>CAZQQR010000376.1:3074-4628 GCA_964595515.1 uncultured Pirellulaceae bacterium | reverse complement strand
ATAGCCCCAAACAAAAAACGGTCAAGCAAGCGATTTCTTTACGCATCAACACCACGTCAAACATCCTTTTCAAGAACGATAAAAAAACAAACTGTCGTGCCTCTCTTGTTTTACCAGCTCCGCGATTGATGGACTTTTCCAAACTTCGGTTCCACAACATCGAAACTTTTCCGTATAACTTAATCGGATGAGTCCGGATTGGGTAAATGAATTGGATGCGAAATGCTGGAATGGTTTACAGAAGATTCTACGGTTCCGATGGTTTTAGGTACGATCCTGACCATCGTTTTTTTGGGATTCTGGATTTCTTCTCGTGAATGGATCATGGGACTGATTGCTGCCATCATTGCATTTTTAACCATTGGCACTGTGCTTACTGAAACACTGATTGAGACTTCCCACGAAGAGATCACGGAACGTGTTTATTCGCTGGCTGATTATGTTCAAGCGAACGATCGTGGAGCGGTGATCGGATTTGTACACAGCGATCGCAGTGACACGGTCAAACGAATCAATCAGGAAATGCCCCGGTATAACTTTGTGGCTTGCCGAATCATTGGTGAAAAATCTTTCGAACTTGTTTCAGATAACCAAGCCAACATTTCGTTCGTTGTTTCTGCCAGGGTAAGCGTTGATCAGCATCCGCAAAGCCATTTTGTGCATCGGCAGATTGATTTGGAATTCGAAAAAGAAGACGGTGAGTGGGTGATCCTTGGGTATCAGCATAGCTATCCAAACGCCGGACTAAATCCGTAGTGCCTTTCTTAGTTTGCGATTTTAAGCAAGCGAGATGAAGTTCCCAATATCGCGCATCCCGAGTTCGGTCTTCGCAAATTGAAAGACATGATTTCCTCGAGGACCACGATTTCGCAGTTCACGGTTCCCAATCACTAATTCCCAAATCACGACTCCCCACGATTCCCATCAACTTCAAGCTACTATTAGGAATGATTCGGTGCCGATATATTGGGACGTTTGACTTATTCATCAAGCGTACAATTGATCGACAGATAAATGCCCGATACCTCCCTTCAGCTCGAAGACTTCATCCGCGACGTAGCAGATTTTCCAAAACCTGGAATCGTATTCAAGGACATCACTCCGTTGCTTGGCAGCGCAGAAGCACTTGAAGTTTGCATTGATCGGTTTGCCAAAGAATACGCCGACAAAAAAATTGATGTCATCGCGGCCGCCGAGGCCCGCGGATTCCTGTTCGCAGTTCCACTGGCCATGCGATTGGGAATTGGCATGGTTCCAATTCGAAAGCCTGGCAAGCTTCCCTCTGAAAAGCACTCGTACACGTATGAGTTGGAATACGGCACGGACACGCTTGAGATGCACACCGATGGAATCAAGCCCGGCCAAAACGTTTTGGTGATTGATGACCTATTGGCGACCGGCGGCACGGTCGAAGCCTGCTGTAAAATGATCGAGCAATGTGACGCCAACGTTGCGGCTTGTGCGTTCTTGATTCATTTAAAATTCTTGGATGGAGCTAAAAAGCTAGAGCAGTATCCAATCTTCAGTTTGATCAATTACGGATAGTTAACTTCA
>CAZQQR010000376.1:0-2974 GCA_964595515.1 uncultured Pirellulaceae bacterium | reverse complement strand
ATCACGTCAAGACTTAGGCCAACAAATGTTTCGACCAAACGCACGCTTGCTCTTGTTTATTCTGTTGTGCTCCCTCGGATGGACTCAGAATGTTTCCGCCGAGGACAACCTTCCAAATATCGTGGTGATCCTTGCGGACGACATGGGTTTTGGTGATGTTCAACCCAACAATCCAAATTCGAAAATCCCGACCCCGGCATTCAATCGGCTTGCCAAAGAAGGCGTCAACTTTACCGACGCCCATTCCGGGTCCGGTGTTTGTACGCCAACGCGTTACGGATTGGTCTGTGGAAAATACTGCTGGCGAACCAGACTGAAACGGGGTGTGTTGGGTGGGTATTCGCCTCCATTGATCAAGTCCGAACAACAGACGATCGGCGCGGTATTAAGAAAAGCGGGCTACCACACGGGCTGCGTCGGAAAATGGCATCTTGGGCTTGGTTGGCAATGGTCCAAACAAAAACCAGACAACCTAAATTCGTTTGGAATTGCTGGCCAGAAAGGCTCCGTTGACTACACCCAACCAATCACTGACGGACCGACTCATCACGGGTTTGACGAAAGCTACATCATTCCGGCTTCGCTCGACATGAGCCCTTATGTCTATCTCAAGAATGACCGAGTGGTGGGCCTTCCAAGCGACATTATCGAGTCGTCGCCTTTTCCCAAATTTTATCGCAAAGGCGAAATCAACAAACAGTTTAGCCACGTTGATTGCTTGAGCCACCTGCTCGGCAAAGCCCAAGACTTTATTCGAACCCGATCCGCCATTGAAAAACCGTTCTTTCTTTATTTCCCAATGCCTGCGCCTCACAAACCCGTTATTCCAATGGATTCTTTCCGAGGCAAGACGACGCTTGGAATGTATGGTGATTTTGTGGCTCAAGTCGATTGGACGGTTGGCGAAGTTCTCAGAACGCTCGACGAAACCAAAATCGCTGACAACACTCTCGTGATCGTTACCAGCGACAACGGGTCATTCATGCATCGGTACGACGACCCAAAAACGCCAGACCATCTCGATGACGAATCGATCCAAGGTTATCGACCAGAGCACCACACCGCCAACGGCAAACTTCGCGGCACCAAAGCAGACGTTTGGGAAGCCGGACATCGTGTGCCTTTTTTCGTACGTTGGCCAGCCAAGTCGATCCGTAGTGGTGAATGCGGTGACACAATTTGTTTGACCGATATTCTGGCAACGGCCGCCGATGCTGCGGGCACTAAGTTCGATAAAGCGAAATCGCCTGACAGTTTTTCTTTCCTTTCAAATGCATTTGCGGATCGTGAACAAAACCATCAAGGTCGACCCCACGTTATCAACCATTCGTCCGGAGGAATGTTCGCCATCAGAAAGGGAGATTGGAAACTCGTTCTGGGTGATGGATCGGGCGGACGACAAAAACCCAAAGGAAAACCATTTCAAAAACCTTATCACTTATACAATTTAAAAACTGACATCGGCGAAACCAATAATGTTGCTGAGCAGTTTCCAGAGATCGAAAAAGAACTTACCGACGCGTTTGAAAAAATCGCAAACGGTGACCAAAAACCGGCGTCTCAGCAAACGAAAAACCAAAAACAGAAAGCAAAAAAATGACCGTATCATATTTTGATTCTGCCAAACAAATTTCTTGCTTGTTCGTAATGCTCACGGCACTACTTGTTGTGCCCAACGTTGCTACAGGTCAAACGGCTCAGGCAAGACTGGATAAGCTAATTCAAGACGCCGGCGCTCAAATCAACAGCCCGTTATGGCTTTCCTTCAAAGGCAATAAAAAAGGAATCGGTGCGGGCAAACACATCGTCTTGATCGCGGGAGACGATGAGTATCGCAGCGAGCAATCGCTCCCGATGCTAGGCAAGATCCTTGCCGTTCATCACGGGTTTGAGTGCACCGTCCTGTTTCCAATCGAGCCAAAAACTGGGCACATTAAACCTGACCACCAAACCAATATCCCAGGAATGAAGTTTATCGAATCGGCGGATTTGTTGATTCTTGGACTTCGGTTTAGAAATCTCCCAGACAGCGAAATGAAGTACTTTGCTGATTATGTCGATGCTGGAAAACCGATCATCGGAATTCGCACATCGACGCACGCATTCAACTACCCAAAAGATTCAAACAGCAAATACAAACATTACGGATACAACTCTCCAGAATGGCCTGGAGGATTCGGCCAGCAAGTCCTTGGGGATACCTGGATCAGCCACCACGGAGACCACAACAAACAAAGTTGCCGAGGAGTCGTCCATGAGTCAAACAAATCGCATCCGATTTTGAAGGGCATTGAAGATGTCTGGGGGCCTTCTGACGTTTATGGAATTCGTAATCTTCCGGATACCGCCACGGTCCTCCTGGACGGGGCGGTTCTTTCTGGAATGAAACCAGCAGACAAACCTGTCGCGGGAAAGAAGAACGACCCGATGATGCCAGTCGCCTGGACGAAAGGCTTCAAAAGCAAATCCGGAAAAGATGCCCGGATCTTCTGCACAACCATGGGGGCTTCAACGGATTTCAAAAGCGAAGGTCTTCGCCGGCTGATCGTCAACGCGAGTTTCTGGTGTGTTGGCCTTGAAGACAAAATCCCGGCGAAATCGAATGTAGAATTAGTCGATGATTACAACCCAACCGATTTTGGTTTTGGTACATTTGCCAAAGGCCAGACCCCAGCTGACTTTGATTTGAACCAGTGAACCAAGACAAAATCCCTTTGATAGCGCTCTCGCGAGAGCAACTCGCCCAGCAACTAATATCTGTCGGCGTCGAAGATCGGCAGACGCGGATGCGTGTCAATCAACTCTGGCACTGGCTCTACCAGCGCGGAGCGTCTTCATTTGATGAGATGCTGAATCTTAGCAAGGCACTTCGCAGCACTTTAGACGAACACTTTACGATTGCCCCTCCGGAAATCGTTAACGAACAAATCTCGAGCGACGGCACTCGCAAATGGTTGCTTCGTTTTCAATCTCG
>CAZQQR010000375.1:0-4630 GCA_964595515.1 uncultured Pirellulaceae bacterium | reverse complement strand
TCTCTGGCTTCTCGCCGCGCTCTGAAGTGACAAATTCTCGATAACCTGGAATGAACCTTGGGCTAAAAAATGTCGCCACTCTGAGATTGCGAATTTTCAAACTGACGACGACTGTCGACAAATAAGTCAAATCGACTTCGGATCCAATGAATAGCACGGTTTCGGCTTTTGAGTTTTGGCCGTAGGACAATCTATGATTGGGATTTAGATTTTTGCGGTGGACAACTTTCAACAAGGCGAGATAACTGTAACGAGACTTTTACGAATCTCTTCGATGCCGCCCCGTTCTTGTTCTGAATCTTCATGAACTGTTTCTCTCACGCTTTTCCGCATCTCGAAAATGCATACTTTGCTGTTGGTTGCTGCTTGCCCGATTGGTTGTCGGCTTGTGATCGCAAATGCCGAGCCAGAGAAAAGAATGCTGTGAAATTTGTTGAGCACTCTGATGAGATTGTGGCGACGGTTGCCAAGGGAGTCGTGCAGCATCACCAAGACGATGCCTGGTTTCACCAGACTCCGGTCTTTAATGAACTGATACTGAATTTTTCCGTCGAACTTAGGGAATTGTTTTCCGGGGAACGGTCGATGCGGCCCGGCTTGATTGGGCATATCGTTGTCGAGTTATTTCTCGATGCATACCTGCATGCGGAAAACCCAGGACGGCTTGATTTCTATTACCAACAAGTCGACACGGTCGACGGCGAAAAGATTCAGGCTGCGATCAATCTGTTTGCAACCAAGCAGACCGATAAACTTGCTCCAGAGATTGAACGGTTTAAAGCTGCCAGATATCTATTCGATTATTCCACCGACGAAGGTGTGATCTACCGAATCAACAAGGTGTTCCAGAGGGTTAAGCTCAATCAAATCGGGGACGAAATTTTTCAGTGGATGCCCAGCGCGCGAACTCGAGTCTACGAACGCGTCGCCGATTTACTTCCCGGGTATAAAATCAAAGCAGAATAGATTGCTTGGCGATGAAGGTGGGATGAGCGAGATACGGCAGCCAACAGACTTCTACATGAAAAAGCGTGTTACAGTCAGCAACATCACAGTACATCTCAAGAACTCGTGTGATCGCAGTGGTGAACAGCTAGAATGATTCTGGACTGAAGGCAGTTTTAATGGTGATTCATGATTGTTAAATCAAACGTCTGTTGGGTCTTGCTCGCAATCGCTGCCCTGGCGATCGCTTCCTGTTTCAACCAACCGGTGGAAAGGGGAATCAAAACTCTCGTCGACGATGAAACGGCGAAGGAACTGCTCGAGCGGCATGTCAGTGATTTTGAAACGATCATCAATAGCGAGTATGGCAAGGTTGCCAGAAAACAGATCCTCCAAAAATATGGACGGATCTTTTACGAGTTCGCTAAAGCACATCCCGATACGGAATCCGGGGCAAATGCTTGGTGTTACGCAATGGGTTTCGGCGACAAAGATACGAAAGAGGAGGCGATGACAACTGTGCTTCGGTTGGCAGAGCATGGCATGCCGTCAGCAAAATCAGTGGAATTGCTTGGGGAGGTTTGTCGAAACGGTGACGATGACCACCGGGCCACTGCGCTGGACCGTTTGAACAAGATCGCGATCCAAAAACCGGTTACGGATATCTCCGTCAAGAGTTTGCAGATACTCTCGACGATGAAGGAGATTCCAGAGGGAACGCGCGACGTTGCTTTGAATCGCTGGGTGGAGGAGTTTCTCAAACGGAATGAAACCATAGACTTAGTCCAACGTTTGAGCGAGCACCAATGTCTGGTCAATGAAAAGTGGCTGAAGGAAATCGCAGCCAAATCTAGGGGCGAAACTCGAGCAACAGCGATCTTCAAATTGGCAACGTATTTGAACCGTCGAGATTCCGTGCGTGATTTCTACAAGGACGCGCCTCCAAGCCGGTTTGAAGGACTGCCAAAATATTTCGAAGAGTATTTGGAAGCTCCGATCGATCCCAAAGAATCAAAGCGCATGGTTGAACTCTTGAAGTCCGTCGAGACGTCGGACGAGAACCTGTTAGCGGACGTCAAACGTGAGCTTTTTGCGATCGAACATCTTGCTGTTGGGAAACAGGCTCCAGAGATTGAAGGGACTGATTTTGAAGGCACGAAATTCAAGCTCAGCGATTATCGAGGAAAGGTGGTCTTTCTCGATTTTTGGGGTGACTGGTGAGGTCCGTGCAAGGCGATGTACCCACATGAGCGGTCGCTCATCGAACAGACAGCTGGAAAACCGTTTGCGATTATTGGAGTCAACAGTGATGAAGATTTAGATTCAATTCGCCAAATCGCGAAGAGTAAAAATCTGACTTGGCGGAGTTTTTGGGACGGTGACGAAGGCCCGATCGCCAAAGATTGGTGCATCACGGCTTGGCCGACAACTTATCTAATCGATTCCCATGGCGTGATTCGCCACAAGCATATTATGGGAGACCGATTGGATCGGGCGATTGAATCTTTGATGGAAGAGGCGGGGCATCCAATCAAATTAGAACGTTAGACACTGTTAGCTCTCCGCACCAACAGCGACGACGATCACGCCCAATCGCTCAGCGGTTTGGACGACCTTTTCTTCTTCTAAGATAATCGTTTTCGCAGCCTCGATCGCTAAAACGTTGCCGCCGGATTTGTGGATCGTTTCAATCGTTCCAACGCCGACTGTTGGGACATCAAATCGCATGTCTTGATTGGGCTTAGCGACTTTGACAACCGTGAATCCGCCTTGGCAAAGCGAACCCGCACGACGAATGCACTCATCCGTTCCTTCAATTGCTTCGACCGCCATGACGGCTTGGTTCTTGACTACGACCGTTTGCCCGATATCCAACTGCCCCATTTGCTTGGCCATTGCCCATCCAAATTCAATGTCTTTTTGTTGGTTTCGGGACGGCGATGTCGAAGTCAACGGTCCTTCTTTCACGAGCAACTCCGGGGCAAAGTCTGTAGCGGGACGAAACGTGATCCCGCAAGACGCGTAGAGATCGACGACCGCGCCTAGTAATGTATCGTCTCTCTGGTCTTTGGATTTTGAAACGTAGATTGGATAGAAATGCCGAATGCATGTCAGGTCTGGCAAGTGGTTGATCAGATCGCGTTTTCGTTGGAACAGGATCGTTTTGAAGATCTTGCCAGCCATCAACGCACTATCCACTCCAGCCTTGCGAAGAAAGCGAGCTTGGGCTCCCATTCGGCCCATGCCAAACATCCGGTAACTCGTACAGATCTCTTCTAGAACAGGATCGGTATGGCCTCGAATCGCCACGCAATGAACTTCGAAGTTCTGTTGCCTGAGCCGGCTTGCAACGCAGACTGGGAATTTTCCCCAACCGGCAATCAAACCAATTCGTTTGCTTTTTGATTCTGCAAATTCGCCCGAGGTACGGGCTTCAATTGCAAGATTGGAATTATCAGATTGGATCAGCGACATAGGGTCGTGTCGTCATGTGTGGTTCAAATTGCGACGCATCAAGCCGCGCGGCAGTCGGGAGAATCAGCTTGCTTTTCCAGTTTTTCAACTCTTTGAACGAGCTTGGAAACTGTCTTTCTCATCTCCGGAAGCTTCGCCCGGGTAGCGATAATTTGGAGTTCTTCTCGTGCTGCCCGAGCAGGCACGCCAAACATGCGAGCGCCTTCTTCGACATCGTTCATTAAACCGGATTTGGCAGCGATCGAAGCCTTTGAGCCAATGTTGATATGATCCGCCAGTCCGACTTGACCACCCATCACGACGTAGTCACCAGTCGTGCACGAGCCCGCGATGCCGACCTGGGAACAGAACAAGTTGTGCTCGCCGATCACGCAGTTGTGCCCGACCATGACGAGATCATCAAGCTTTGTGCCATTTCCGATCACGGTTGAATCATAGGTTCCGCGATCGATGGTTGAATTCGCTCCTATTTCTACATCGTTGCCGATCACGACGTTGCCAAGCTGTGCCGAGAGCAAATGTTCTCCGCTGTTCGATTTGTAGCCAAATCCAAAAGCCCCCAACACGGCACCGGCGTGAACAATGGCCCGGTCTCCCACGACCGTGTTTTCATACAGCGTCGCGTTGGGATAGATTTTTACGTTGCTACCGATAACACAGTTTTCCATCACAACGGCGTTGGGGAAAATGACTGTTCCAAAACCGATTTCGGCATTGTCCATCACGACCGCGCCAGCGTGAATGCTGACGTTGTCGGCGATTTTCGCCGATGGACTGACGACTGCTTTGGAATCGATTCCAGTGTTCTGTCTTGCAATGGGTGGCTTGAATACCTCAGCGATTTTCGTGAACGCGTCTTCGGCGCTCTCGACCCGAATCACAGGTTTGTCACAAGCTTCAACGTCAAGTGTAACGACAGCAGCCCCGGCGTTGCTTTCAAGAAATTGCTGCAGGTACTTCGCAGAATTGACAAAGGTAATATCAGATGGTCCAGCTCGAGAGATGGAAGCCGCACCTGCGATCTCCACATCCGGCTGTGTCGCTTGTCCTCCGACAAGATCCGACAACTCGCCCAATCGTCTCATGATTCAGGCTTCCTTTCCTGACTTACCAGCAAAAATTATTCGGGATTGATTTCAGGGTTGCATTTGAGTGAAAACACGAAAATACAGCTAGGGCGATTTTTGATAGCACTATTGGGAATGAAGAG
>CAZQQR010000374.1:0-4642 GCA_964595515.1 uncultured Pirellulaceae bacterium | reverse complement strand
ACAACCCTCAACCAAAAGAATCCAAACAGCTGTGACATCTGAATCCGAACAACCTGAACCATTCGAATTCGAAGTCATCGAAGAACTCACCGCTTACCTTGACGGTGAGCTTGATGACACCGCCATGCAAGCCGTTGAACAACGACTCAGCACAGACACCGTCTACCGTGAAGAGCTTCAGTCATTGCAAAAAACATGGGATCTACTGGACGCGATCCCACAAACGGAACCCAACGCTTCCTTCACCAAAACGACGATGGAACTGGTCGTCTCCGAAGCCATTTCCCAATCTCGTGGTCAAAAGAGATTTAATTGGATCAGGCTCATCAGGACTGCATTGCTGATCCTCGTCCCAGCAACCTTATTTGTATCTGCCGTTTGGATAACCCGAAATTCGCAGTCCCAAGATGACCGAACCCTGGTCAATCATCTCTCAACAATCGACAACCAGTACCGCTTCAACGTATTCCCAAATGAGATTGCGTTTTTAGAACAACTAAATCAACACGGGCTGTTTTCGGGCGATTCTTTTATTGAACAAGAAACCATCGAAAACGATTCGGTTGTCACAGACAACAATCATCTTGTTCCAGTCTCGTCAGACGACCGCGAGCGTTTCATCGAATCACTCGACGTTGAGAAAAAGGTTGAGCTTCAAGAAAAATTCAACGCCTTCACGAACCTAAGCGATAAAAGACGTGATCAACGAGTCGAGTTCGACCAGCAAATTCAATCGCACCCCGACCGCGAAGAACTAATCCATTCCCTCCATGCTTACTACGACTGGTTTCAAGATCTCGATGTTTCTGAAAAGACTGATCTAAAAACTCGCTTGGACCAAAACTACTCGTCCTATTTGGAGAAGGGCGACCCCGACTATATTTCGAAAGCAATACTCGCGATTTGCGCGATTCATTCTCGCCAAGCACAACAAGTGTTTGGGCAAACGGGAGCGACTCGATTGCCAAGCTCCGATGACGTAGAGACAGTTTTCTGGTGGTACGAGAATGTTGCCAATTCAAAAGCTAAAGAGCTTCGCAAACGATTCATCGACGTCGCCAAAAGCTCTGACATGGGGTCATCAGCGATGCATCGTTTAAAGCGTTATTCTGAAAAAGCGCCGATGTCAAAAGTCGTAGGGTTTTTGATGAAGTCCGATTCTGAATCCATTGAGAATCTACTGCTTACTCCTCAAGACATTTCGATTCTCTACCAATCGCTTTCACGAGAAGCCCAAGAGGATCTTGATTCGTTGACTGCCGCCCAGCGAAGAAGATTGGTATTCCAATGGATCGAGTCAGCAAGTTTATCGCAAAGTGAAATTAGTCGCTCGCGGCTAAAGCAGTTTTATGCCAGCCTGCCTTCCAAAGAAAAAAGTCGGCTTGATAAAATGTCGATCGAGGACTTTCAGCATGCTTTAGAAAGCCGGTTTCGCGATCAAATGAAATTCCGTCGCGGCGATGCAGAAGATTGGCAGCTATTTCTCGACTTTCGTGGATCAGACAAGAAATCGAAAAACAACTGAGCGAGAATCGGCACTCGCGAAAGTTGGCACTGCCCCAGCAGCTCTCAGGTGACCAGTCGGCATTTCTGATTTCATCCGGCTTATCCTGATGATTTTCCCGCCAGTTGAACGATTTTTTGCAATCGTTCGTCTCAGGCTTCAGCATCCCTCTCGCTCAATCCGTCTATAATTAAGGGTTACAGCGTCTTAGACTAGGACAAACACAGAACGTCATTCTAAGGATCCAGCGACTCGCACGTATTCAAAGTGACAGTAAAGCGATCGACGCGACCAAGACAAAAGGAACCTGATGTCTACCCAAGTCAAACCTCAAACAAGAAGCGGCCCCCGGCCCAATCGACAGGCGACGAAGGTCAAGACTTATGTCGACGACCAGTTGAAAAAGACGCGCGAACAAGTCAAGACAGTCGATCTATTGTTTGGGATCCTCGCACTTGTCGCTTTTGTGATCGCGTTCGTATTGATCGTCATTGTTATTGACGCTTGGATTTGGCCATTGTCGGTTACCGCTCGTTGGATCAGCCTCGCTGTGATGATTGCCAGTTGCATCGGCTACTTTGGCTTTGCGATCGTTCCCTTGATGTTTAAGAAAATCAATCCTGACTACGCCGCCAGGATGATTGAAGAATCTAAACCCGGTTTTAAAAATAGTATCCTCAATTACGTTGCATTACGGAAAAAACCAAAAGAACTAAAACCAGCGATCATGGACGCCGTCTCTCGACAAGCAGCCACTGATCTCTCCAGTGTTCCCACCGACGCTACCGTTGATCGCTCCAAATTGATTCAAGTTGGATTTTTGCTTTGCGCGCTCACACTCATAGCCGTGGGATACAAAGTATTTTCACCCAAGGACCCGCTTCAAACAGTGATGCGTTTGTTTGCGCCGGGCGGGAAGTACTCGAAACCTGCCGTGGTTCAGATTGTTGATGTTGACCCCGGTGACACCCAAGTCTTCTTTGGTGAAACACTTAAAATTGCCGCCACGATCCAAGGCTCTCATTCGCCTGAGGACGTTCGGCTGATCTACTCAACACTTGACGGGCAGTTGGTGGACCAAACTGTTTCAATGATGCCTTCGGACGCACCCAATCGTTATGAAATTGACCTATCGATGCTCGATGGTGGGATCCAGCAATCACTCAATTACCAAGTCGTAGCAAGAGATGGTGCCTCGCCACAGTACGAGGTCTCGGTTCGGCCTAACCCCTCCATTGCAATCGAATCGTTGACAATTACGCCTCCGAAATACACCCGGTTGAGTGAACGCACTTTGACGGGCCAAGGTGACATCGAAGCCGTCGAAGGATCCCGCGTTTCCCTACAGGCAGTCGCCAACTTACCCATCCAAGTCGCCTACATCGAATTGCTCAATCAGGTCGGCGACCTGGATTCCAATAACGATCGTCAATTCAAAGCTGCCGCAACGCCCATTGAAATGAACTCCGATGGAAATACAGCGACTGGTCGATTCCAGGTTCTACTAAATTCCAATCGCGACCGAGCCATCGCCAGCCACTATCGAGTCAAGTTCGTTAGTGATGAAGGTGATCGAAACGAAAATGCCAACATTTATCCCATCCGTGTCATCCCCGATCTCGCGCCCGAGATTCGCATCAGCAACCCCGTCGAGACCAATGTTGAAATCCCTGAAAACGGCGCGATGGCAATCGACGTCGAAGCCAACGATCTCGATTTTGCGATCTCGCAATTGAAACTGAACATCGATCACCAGGGAATCAAAAAACTTGAACAGACCTTGCAACTGAATTCCCAAGACGACAATCGTCGCGTCAAAGGACGCTATATCCTGCGTCCCAATCAGCTTGGCCTAAAAGCTGGCGACAAAGCAGTCTTTTTTGCGACCGCTGCTGACAATCGAGTTTCTCCCTACAGCGACCAACCCGATCCGAACATTTCCGAAACCGAAAAATACACGCTTGAAATTCTCGAGTTTGATCCCGAGCAAGAAAAGAAAAACGAAAAAGGCGAAAACGAAAAAGGCGATCAACCACCTGAGGAGAACAAGGATCCAGAACAAGGCAACGACGGCAAAAAAGATAATTCTGGCGATTCTGGCGAAGAGCAAGACCAAGGGAATGAAGGTGAATCCGAGTCTAAAAATGGCGAAGGCGAAGACGGGGAAAATTCCGGCGAGGGTGAAAAAGGTGAAGGAGAGTCCGGCGAAGGAATGGACCAGCAAGCAGAAGGCGAAAATGAAAACGGCGGTTCGGAAGGGTCAAAGTCGGACGACGGAAACCAGCAAGGAGACAATTCAAACGAGAACAAAGATAACGCCCAATCCCAATCGGACGACAGTCAGGGCGGAAACCAAGAACAACGCGACCCTAACCAAACTGACGACTCTGAATCCAAAAATGAGAATGGAGAACAAGGCGAAGAGAACAGCGCGGGAAGTGAAAGCCAGAACCAAGGAGAATCCGGAGAAAGCCAAGATGGCTCATCCGACCAAATGGGAGAAGGTCAGCAACCCTCTAGCGATGGCGATCAGCAAGGCGATCAATCCGGCGGCGGAGACCAACGGTCTGGAAATCCTCAAGGTGAATCTGGCAATGAGCAATCTGATTCAGAAGCCGGCGATGGGGCTGATGGAGATGGCAAACAAGACGGCGACTTAACACGCGGCAAACAAGAACGTGTTGCCGAAAACGCTTCCGATGGCGAACGCATGAAAAAAATGCAGGAGCACTTTGAAGAGGAAGACCGAGAGAACGGAAAAAGCAAACAAGACGGCGAAGAAAACAACGACGACGGTACCTCTGAAAAAACAGACCAAGAAGGCGAACAAGGTAGTGCCAGCGGAAACAAAACTGGCAAGGACGCAAATAATGGCAACGAAAAGAACGCCAACCAAAACCCTGAGTCCGGCAATCAAGAAACCAAGGGGGGAGAAAAAGGCGATCCTAACAACAATGGCGAGCAACAGTCGGAAGACGGTGGCGGCAATGAAAAAGATTCCGATGCACCCATGAACAATGAAGATCCCAAAAACGGTGGTGAAAAAGAATCAGGACAACCATCGCAGCAGAAAAACGACGGCAGTAAAAACGAACCCAGCCAACAACCATCGCAGCAAGAACCGGGTGAAAAGAAACC
>CAZQQR010000373.1:0-4662 GCA_964595515.1 uncultured Pirellulaceae bacterium | reverse complement strand
TGGTCAGTCAAAGGTAAAGTTTGGGGTAGTGGACGAGGCTACGAGTCCTTTCGAGTCAAAAACGCAAAGGATTCGTAACCTCATCCACTACCGTCCATCCTAATTTTTAGCTTTGACGAACCACTAGTCCGGTTGGACGTTTCGGAACGAAATAGCGGATGTGGACGTACAGCCAAGCTGACGTCGCCGAAACAGCGAGACTTGCGAGAATCGACGACAGTCAAACTTTTCTCTGGTCGCATGGCGAAAAAGGAACTACTTCACTTGAATATCACCGTGCTGAGTCTTCAAAATCACAGTTTGGTCAGAACCCTTATCCGACTCAACGCTGGAAGTTTTGTCACCATGCGAAGCTTCCATCGTAATGTTCGCCTTGGAATTTTCTGGAAGCTGTAAATGAATATCGTCGTGTGAAGCCTGCAGGTTAATCTCTTGAAAATCTTGATTGCCAACGACAAGCTTGATTTCGCCATGTTGCGATGTTACGACAGCGACTTCGCCATCTAGCTGAATCTGAGTATCACCGTGAGCATTGGATGCCCGAACCTCGCCTCCAACGGTTGCACTGAAGTTTCCATGTTGGCTTTTGACAGATGCATCACCAGAGACATTTTCAATTTTTACATTTCCGTGCTGTAACTTCATTTCAAGATCACCATCAATCGTCCCAATTTTGGCGCCACCATGTTGAATGTCAAAAACTGAGTGCCCAAGATCTGAGCCTTCGACATTTCCATGTGCGACACCAACAGTGAGACTTCCAGACAATGACTCAAGCCGAATGTTTCCATGCCGATTTTCCAGCTCAACGTCTTCTTCGATTTTGAGAATTTCAACGTCACCATGCTTGTTGGTTACTTCGACTTCGACATCCAAGGGGATCATCAGCGTCAAATTTGACTCAACACCGTTGAGGTCGGCGAAAACAGCCGACGTGTATTGAGTTTCTTTATCGGCAGAAATGTTCTCCGCTATGGAATCCGGCTTGGGAGGAAGAAAGACTTCCCAAGTTTGCGTTTCGCCATCGACACGAACATCTATTTTGAGTTCATCGATCAAGATTGATGCGGATTCTACGGAATCAGCCCAAACTTTTTTCTTCCACATCCAAGTTGGTTTCCCTTCGGCATCCGCGGGTTCAATATTTACTTTGCCGTGAAGGTTGGTGATGGAAATCTTCTGAATTCCGTCTTCAAACGAACCCATCTCGCTTGCTTCGGCAATCTCGCCTGTCCGCGTAAAAATGTAACCGTCACTCATGACGAAGCTCAGGTTGCACCCGCTCAAGAACGGGACCATGCCAACAGCAATGCCCAGCCATAATTTTGAGTAGAAAGCGGTTGTTTTCGGATGATAATTCATAGCTTTGCCCATCAAGAAATTTTTGTCACGGAGCTTGTTCGTCGTCCAGCCAAGAATATTAGGAAGCTTTTTAAAAATTGATCGTTCGTTCGACCAACTCTATGAACTTACAGCAATTACGAATCCCGCAATCGTTGTCATGAGACCAAGAAACGTCGCGATCATCGCCAGGATTTTAGCGGTCTTGCTCATCCAAAATCCGACGGGTGTTCGTTTTCCATCCGCAATTTCACGAATGTCTTGATTGGCACCTCGCCAAGTAAACCAGCCCATGAGAAAGCCGATCAAAGGAGCTGGAATGAGACAACATGAAGCAATAGCCCAAACCATCAAACTATGGCTACGGCTTTTCTTCATCCACGCGCTTGCCCGAGCTATTGGATTTTTAGGCGGCGCGATATCGGGAATGTAGAGGACTTCTGATTGTTGGCCGTAGCCTGTCGTGACAGAGACAACGGAATCGTCGGATATGATCTCTGGCTGAGCGGCGGGAGTATCAGGGTAAGAAATCGAAGGCGGTTGGTCGCCCGGGATAATCGCTTCGGGAATTGCTTCTCTCAATGATCGACTGTCAAAGCGTTCGGCGACCGCCGTTTTTTCTGGGGCTGTTTTCGGTTGCAGAATTGGTGGCGCTGTAAAAATCTGGCTTTGGCCTTCTTCGATCTTTTTGATCGCTTCAACGAGCTGGCCACTAGTTTGAAAACGATCGTTGGGATTCTTGGCGACCATTTTTTGGAACAGCTGGTTGATCGCTTTATCCTCTGGCATGCCCGTTTCGATCACTGGAATCGCTGCATCACGATGAGCCAGAATTGTTTTTACGACTGTCTCGCGGCTAAAAGGACCTTTGCCAGTAAGCAACCGATAGAGCGTACAGCCCAACGAGTAAATATCGGATCGAGCATCCGCCTGTCGTGTGTCTTCTGCTTGTTCTGGCGACATGTATTCGACGGTCCCCATCACTTGACCGGTGGTCGTCAGATTCTGAGTCTCTTGGTCCATTGCCGAACCGATCCTGGCTAATCCCATGTCGAGGATTTTGATCTTGCCTTCGTCATCAAGCAAAAGGTTGGATGGTTTTATATCTCGATGCACGATCTCCTTGCGATGTGCATAATCCAATCCGTTTGCGGCTTGTGAGATATAGTCGATCGCCATCGATGCCGGGATAGGCCCCAACTGCTGTAGGACTTGAGCAAGATCGTGGCCCTGCACATACTCCATGACGAGATAGTGATAGCCGTGGTGCTCGCGGGCGTCGTAGGCGTGGACGATGTTCTCGTGCTTCAGCTGGGCGGCGACTTTTACTTCTTGATAAAACCGAGCAACGGCGTCCTTGGATTCCATCACGGTTACGGGCAAGACTTTGATCGCGACCTTTCGGTCCATGACTCGGTGACGGGCCAGAAGAACGGTTCCCATTCCACCCTGCCCCAACTTGTCCAGCACGATGTAGTCACCAAAGTAAATATCGGACGCTTTACCGTCCCGAAATTTTTCAGCTTGATACGACGTAATATGTCCGTCGGTGACGAGTTTCGTCAACAAAGCGTCAGCGCCTGTGTCGATTTCCTCGCCATACTTGGTTACTTGATCAGACGACAACAACCCAGCTTGGGTTAGTTCGTGGACCATTTTTTCAGCCGACTCGGCCATCTGTATCTATCGCAAGAATGAAGTATCTAACGCTCCAATCTAATCGAATCACGGCTTAACTACAAAGCAAGCAGAGCGAATCAGTGTTGTTTTAATGCGTTTCGTTTTATTGGTTTCACATTGTACGATTCTTATCGCTCAATCGAACTTCATCATAAACCCAGCTTGATTTGCGTTCCCTTGTGGAAAATGATCTAAAATCTAAGCAGCCAATAATTTCAGGTTACGAATTCACAGGAAAACCATGGACACCAAATCCGCCATCAAAACCGCTCTTGATACCGCCAACATGATCGTGACTTCATATCTTGGCGATTTGACCGACGAAGAAATGATGCATCGACCCGCACCAGCCTGTAACCATATCAAATGGCAAGTCGGCCACTTGATCGCGTCCGAGAATCAAATGATCAACGCTTGCGTCCCGGGCGCGATGCCAGATCTTCCAGAAGGATTTCAAGACAAATACAACAAAGAAGCAGCTGCCTCCGACAAACTCGACGATTTTGATTCCAAAGAAATTTTGATGGGGCTTTATGAACAGCAGCGGGCCGCCACGATTGCCGCTTTGGACAAAGTCTCTGATGCTGATTTGGATCAAGAAAGTCCCGAAGCAATTCGAAGCTACGCGCCCAACTTTGGATCCGCCTTTATCATGCAAGACGCTCATTGGATGATGCACGCTGGCCAGTGGGCGGTCATTCGCCGGCAACTTGGTCGTGACCCACTTTTTTAAACGTTGTGCTCGCTCGCGGCGATGCCGTGCAAGGTTGGTTCGTTTTTCGGCGACCCGCCAAGTTTTTTCTGAACCCTATGTTGATCGCGGAGATCAAAATGCGTCTTTTCTATTTGCTGGCAATTAGTTTTGTGTTTGTCTCTACACCTATTTTCAGCTTGAGCGCTCAAGAGACCGACCAGCCTAAACAAGCGCCCTTCATTCCCGGCACAATCGTTGCTCCCAATGAAAAAATCGACAACCTGACCAAAGACGCTTTTCTCAAAGCAGCACGTGAAGGCGATCTGGAAATCGTCAAAGCCGCCATCAAGTCGGGCATCGATGTGAATACTCCGACTGAGTACAACGCAACGGCACTGTCGTACGCTTGCGAACGAGGCCACGTCGATGTGGTTGAGTATCTGCTGGAACAAGGTGCTGACCCAAACATCAAAGACACGTTCTATAACGCGACGCCGTTGACTTGGGCTCAAATGAAAGACCACAAACCGGTCATGGTTCAACTGGTCAAACACGGCGTCGAGGGTGGCGAGAGCGTTCTCTTGCTTGCTGTAACGGCAAACAATATTGAGTTTACCGAAGCGATTTTGAAAACGAAATCAATGCCCGAAAAATCACTTCTCAAAGCCCGAACGATAGCAAGGAATTCCAGCAATAAAAAGAAAAAGAAAGATCTTCTCGCGTTGTTCGAACCACTCAACCTACCAGAGCAAAGCGAGTTTAAACTCGACCCGGATACACTTGATCGTTACACCGGAAAATATACGAGCGACCAATTCAATGCTGAGGTTACAACCAAAGATGACAAACTGCTGATTAAATTCGGTGATAGTTCGCCTGATGTCATGACGCCAGTTAGCGAGACAGAATTCAGTCTTGGCCCCAACGATATTCAGTTTGAGTTCAAC
>CAZQQR010000372.1:0-4712 GCA_964595515.1 uncultured Pirellulaceae bacterium | reverse complement strand
CCTGCAGGTATTCTGACAAAGAACCGAGGCGCTCAAAAACGAAGCCTTTGAATTTGGAGAAGGTTGGCTTACATTATTGCCTCGCAATTTCACTACCATCATCTGCATCCGTTTCGATTGACGGAGCAAAGCTGAGTTTGGTCGCCATTAATGTATACGTTGCTGATCTTATATTGCGTCTTGATCGTGATCGCTTCGTTGTTCGGTGGATCGCTCCCTGCTCTTTTCAAGCTTACGCATAGTCGGATTCAACTAATTTTGAGTCTAGTTTCGGGAGTAATGCTCGGCGTCGCATTGCTGCACTTACTCCCGCACTCCATCTACGTTCTTAAAAGCGTTGAACGTCCTCTGTACACCTGCCTGTTCGGGCTGCTATTCATGTTCTTCATGGTGAGGATGTTTCACTTTCATCAGCACGATCTTGCTTTTGATTCCGACCACGATCACAAACAAAAAGAACTTTGCGATCACGAACACGGGCATCACCATGTGCATTGTGAAGAACATGCGGGAAGCTTGGACATCAGTTGGGCTGGTCTTTGTTTCGGATTAGCCATTCATACGATCATTGATGGAATCGCATTGGCTGCAGCCGTTCAGTCCAGTTCACCCAGCGGCCTGTCTTTTGCAGGGCTGGGCGTGTTCCTTGCGATCGTATTGCACAAACCACTTGATGCACTTTCGATTACTTCGTTGATGGCGGCTCGGGGCTGGGACGTTTCCAAACAGATGACCGTCAGTGTTGTTTTTTCATTGATGTGCCCGCTTGGTGCAATCCTGTTTGCAGTTTGCATTGATCAATTCATCGACTACCGTTCGATGGTTCTCGGATACGCACTCGCGTTTTCAGCCGGGATCTTTCTCTGTATTTCGTTAGGCGATTTGCTTCCCGAAGTACACTTTCACACGCATGACCGGATGAAGCTTTCAGCAATGTTGGTTTTGGGCGTCGTCATTGCATTCTTGATTGAGATCATTCCCGGTCACAGCCACAAACTGAACGACTTTTTGAATGAGCCAGTTCAAGAACAAGAAGTTGTCGGATTGCTGTTGATTGAACCGAATGGCGATTCCAATTGGTCAATGAAAACTCTTAGATAAGCACGTGTTCTTCGAGACGAGCACAAGAGAGAATCTTCCCCTGATACCGTGCGGACGACCTTTGAACAAATGCAACCAACTAGCGATGAGCCGATGGGATTTCGAATGAACCTTCGACCGTCTCCAGTTCTTCGGCCTCGGCTACCAAAGGTTGAATCCCGATTGCTTTGCCTTGGCTAACGTCCGATCCAGATTCGGCAACCTTCGAAACAGTTGACTCTGATTCCATCGCAATTCCAGAACCAATCGCTGGATTCACCGAAGCCTCGACCAACATCTGATTAAGGATCCGCCCCAAAGTCGCGGACTCGGTATAACTATCAAGACTGTGGCTCTTCCGCACTTCAGCAGTGACATTGTGAACATCGATCAAGCCTTCACACTTTTCACCATTGCGGGTCAATTTGCCAACGACCGTTAGCGTATCCCGGCATCGTTTTCGCACGATCAGATTCGCTGCTCGAATCACAAGATCGTTGTCGTTCACAAAAATCCGCGTCTCGGCGATCGCAGTGTTCAAGCAATAATTTTCTAACGAACGACATGCATAATCTGGATCAAAGGCCGGAGCCAGCATCGCCACGCGATATCCTGGACTGGAAGAAAAATCAGATGTTTCTAGATTTGGCGTCTCAAGTCTTCTTGCTTCAAATCCTCTAGCTTCAAGTCCCTTTGCCTCAAAATCCTTTGCTTCAAGTCCTTTAACAACGATCTGGGCTCCCAAACTGTAGCTGCATATAAGCGGCTTACGACTATTGAAACCACACAAGAACTTTCCGAACGCGGTTCCCAGCTCAACGGAACGTTTCGACTTAATATTAAAATCCGGAAGCGGTCGAAGTCGTTCGACTTCTGACTTCCAGCAGAAAAGCACCAACCGCATCGGTGGTCGCTCGCGATCATTCTGGAAAATCGAATGGTAGAACTGAAGTCCGCGATCTTTGCAAAGTCCAAGGTCGTAGCGATTCCCATGCACAAACACCATGGTCGCCAACGAAGTATTGGTTTGATGATCTCGAAACAAATCGCTCAGTGCCGAAGCTTCCCAGTTTCCTCGTTGTAGTCGAGCAACGTGAAATGGGTTGACTGCATCCTGAGTGGGATCACATCGGCAAGAAACGACCCAAATTTGATCCTGAGCTGACACCCGGACCGTTTCAAATCCGCGTTTGACTTTGGTTTGAATAAACTGGTCCGAGTCCTCGGTTGCTGCCGTTGGCGCCGAATCGGTCTGCCAACTGTATGTGCTTGGCTGCGTGAACTCGTCCTGCTGTGCGTAACTGGGTGCAGGATGCGCGATCCCGAAAACAACAGGGCCAGAATCTGATGACATCACCGACGGCTTTATTGACGGCCCGACCACTTGAGCGTTGGAGTGCGACGCGAAAGCGAGTAGAAGGATCGCAATGTATCCAAGCCAGTTGTTTGGGTTTTCCGTCATGCGTTTCGAGTCTGGAAACGGTCAAGTGAGACAGCATCTCCCTTATCGCCAATTGAACGTTCCAAAGCCAGAGAGGGAAATTCAGGCTTGAACGATTGGTTAATCGATGCAGCCAGTAAAAATAGAAACCCTAAACCGCGTACCAATTCGGCTTAGAGCGATTACGAAAATTACGAGGGCAGTTTCTGAATGAGGTTGTAAAAAATACACGCGTTGAACTTGCACATCATTTATCGCGTTGTACGTTTCTACACCCGAAGTCAGGTTCCTGATTTTTCGTATGCCGTTTTTGAGAAAGCAAAAAGATGAAATCTCGGTTAAGCCTCATTGCCTGTATTGGATTAATCACAGCTCTGAGCGGGTGTGCCTCCAACAATTGCTCACCCTCCCCATTTGGACAGTTTCTTCAGAACCAACCGGTTCGAAGTTCCATTCGATCACTGTTCACTCGTGGCGACGAGTGTAACACTTGTAATCCGCCTGTTGGTCAACCAGCCTGCGGAACCAACATGGCGCCCATGTGTAACGCTTGTGGATCGTCACTTCCAGCGGGACAGCCCGTCGGACAACCAATTTACTCGCAACCGGTAATCAACGATGGAGTGTCGCTGTACAACGAAACTTCACTGAATGCACCGACCTACTCTAGTCCGGTCATTCTTGATGGCGGAAGCATCACAGGCTCAGAGGTCCAGGGGATTCCCGTCCCATTAGAAGGCGTTCAAGAACCTGGTGTACTCCCGCCCGGATTCTAAAACCGCTGCGTTGAATTCCTTTTAGCGATTCAATTCACCAACAATTGAAGGGAAACGTCAGACTGAATCAATCCTGAGTTCAGTTTGGCTTGAGACTCTCCCGAAAAAGAACGACAAGCGACCATTCGCTTGTCGTTTTTTTTGGCCTTTAGAAATCCGCGACGTAAAATAGAACGGTTGTCCTGTTTTTCCTCCCACTTCGGTTTGTATCAAATGAGAAAAACATCCTGCTTCGTTTTGCTCGTCACGACATGCGTTCTTTTAGGAAGCATTTGCAATCACGCTAGCGCTCAGGGCCTGACCGTTAAGAGCAGCAAAAAAGCTTCCAGTAAAAAGCCCGATTCGGCACCGGCCGAAGAGACGACTGCCAACAAAGTCAAACCAACCAAGGACATCAGCCCCCCTAAAACCAGCAAGCCCACAACCAAATCCGATTCGAAAAAAGAAGAACCGACGCCAGTCGAAGGCGTGACCTTTTCCAATCCAATCAAAAACAAATGGAAAGTCGGCGTCAAGGCTCGAGGTGGAGGCGGAACGGTTGGCAATGCGATTTTTACATTTTCCGTTCCCAAAGACTGGCCTGAGCAATCCGTGTTGATGGTCGAGGACGAAGTCCCGCCCAACGCAAGGCTTGGCGACCAACGAAAACAGGATATCGGACTTGAGCAACTGGTCGTCATCCTTCCAACGATTCCACCGCGCCAGGAAGTACTTATTACCAAAACATTTCTGGTCACCAACAGCCAGATCAACCCGCCAAAAGACACAACGAATTTCATTCGACCAAAATCCCGCGTCAACGAGGCGCGAAAATACTTGCGTCCGAGTCCGGGGATCAATTTTTCAAGTTCCAAAATCAAACGTCAGGTCAAAGAACTGGCCAAAGAAAAATCTACCGTCTGGGAAGAAGTCGAAGCGATCTACGATTGGGTCCGAGACAACATTGAAGACGCGACCACCGAACCGCGTCAGATCGCAAGTGTGTTCATCGAGAAATCCGGCTGCAACGAAGACAAAGTCAGTCTGTTTGTCGGCATGTGCCGAAGTGCAAAAGTTCCAGCGCGTATGGTCTGGGCCCAAGGAACTATCTACGCCGAATTCATGCTGACGGACGCAGCGGGAACCATCCACTGGTTCCCCTGCAATATCGGAGGACTACGGGAATTTGGATCCTACGCAGAACCAAAAATCATCTTGCAAAAAGGCGACAATTTTCGCGTGCCTGAAAAAGACAAAAATCTTAAATACGTCAGCGAAGTTTTTCAGGGTCAGATTCAAAAAGGCAGATCCAAACCCGTCTATCAGTTCTTTACACTGCTTCTGCCCGTCGACGAGTAAGATGGAACGCATGGCAAAATCTTCAAAACACAATTCCCGTGCAAGCTTCTCAGCCCGATTCGTTTCGAGCCTGTTCG
>CAZQQR010000371.1:0-4720 GCA_964595515.1 uncultured Pirellulaceae bacterium | reverse complement strand
GCTGATTCGCGATCCTTCGTTCCAAAAGCATTCCAGGCACTTGGACGAAACACTCTTTCATCGTCAACGTTGTGCATATAGACAGGGATTCGAAGCATTGAAGCCAGCGTAATAAAAAGGTGGCCAACATGTCCCGCAGTCATCACACAATGATTGGCCCCCCAATGGTTCATCACATCATAAGTCGACTTGAACGCGCCTTCGCCGTTAACGATTGGCGCGAACCAAGTCGTCGGCCAAGTCGGATTGGTTCGCTCATCCAACACATCATGAACATCTTGCGGAAGCTCGACCGTGTGCCCCTCAGCAATCTGCAGCGCCGGACCTAATCCGGAAACAAGATTGATACGAGTCATCGTGGCAGGCATCCCTCCTCGCGTGCTGAATCGAGTACTCATGCCGCCGCCGGGAAAGTACTCCGTGATCGATGGATGCCAAGTCGTTGCGGTCAAACACTTTTGCACTTCTTCATCACTAATCTCCCAGAACGGCTTCATCGTCGGCAATCCGTCAGCGGATGTTTGCTCACCAGTCCCGTCAAGCGTCGCTGGTCCGGAATTGATCAAGTGCAACAATCCATTGGCAGCATGACCTTCCAATTGGTGACCGCCACAGGCACTGGAAACCGCTTCCGGACTCCAGTAAGTCCTCAAATCGGCGAAGACTTGGGCCGTATTGGTTAACAAATGACCGAACAACATCGTGGCCGCATTCAACGCGTCATTCTCGGTCGCGACAATGTACGGCGCACGTTTGCCGTTCCAGTCGAACGAAGTATTTAGAATCGCCTCCATAAAATCGCCGTTTGGAAAGTGATCGGTCCACTGACGCTGTCCCTGAAAACCCGACGCGATCGCTTGACGACCTTGAGCTTGCTCCTTCAAACCCATCTCGGCAAGTTTGGGATTGCCAACCATCAAGTCTCGGGCGATCAAAGCCATCTTCACCGAGTCTAACCACTCGTTGTCTAACTGCTCTCGCGAGCGTTTGGTTTCATCGCTGTTGTAGTCTTTGCCTTCGGTACAATTTTCTTTCACCCAAGCGAGTGCAATCTTAAATTCTTCTTGATCAAATTGATCTTTGTTCATGCGTCCAACGAACTCGCTCATGTCGATGTCTTCGACGCGCATCCCCAACCACTTTTCCCAAAAACCATAGTCCACCATCGAACCAGCAATTCCCATCGAAGTCCCACCCATCGAGAGGTAAGCCTTGCCTCGCATCAACGCTGCTGCCAGCCCACACTGAACAAAATCAAGAATCTTGGCTTGAACATCATCGGGCATATCAGTGTCGCCCGCATCTTGAACATCGCGCCCGTAGATCCCAAAAGCCGGAATTCCTTTTTGAGTATGTCCCGCCAAAACAGCCGCAAGATAAACCGCTCCCGGACGCTCGGTTCCGTTGAATCCAAATACGGCCTTGGGACGAACCGGGTCCATATCCATCGTCTCACTGCCGTAGCACCAGCACGGAGTGACCGTCAATGAAACACCAACGTTCTCGCGACGGAATTGATCCTCGCAAGCAATCGCTTCCGCGACACCGCCGATGCAAGAATCGGCAATCACACATTCCACTGGTTTGCCATTTGGATACCGAAGTGTTCCAGAAATCAACTCAGCAACACGTCCGGCTAAGTTCATTGTTTGGTCTTCAAGAGACTCCCGCACACCACCCAGGCGACCATCGATCGTCGGACGTATTCCAATTTTTGGTAGCTCAAAATCCCAAATACTCGAAGAAGCCTGATCGCTATTCATCAATGTTGTTCCTGCCTTGAACGCTGAATTAGATTGTTGCTGGATTATCGACGATATACGAACTCTTCGAGGCTTGTATTATGCTGATCATCAATACTCGTCCCAAGCCATCTGTTAGGGTCGCGTTTTCGCATTCAGTCATTCAGTCTAACTCTTTGAGTTGATGTTTGGAGCGCCTCGAATCCGCCTTGGACCTGCCCAAATCAACGACATCAGAATCAAGCGATCTTTCAACGTCCGATCGTCTTTTCAAGATCATCCTAAAGCGACGAGCAGTTCGATCGAGAAAAAGTTGATTGCATTTTGTAAGCTTTCCAATCTTTCGCCGTCCATTAAGGACTACTTTCCCGCTTAAGAGAATGTTCCCGTTTAAGAGAATGTTCCCACTCAAGAGAATGCTCGCAGTGTGGACGCCCGTTTTTAGAATTAATTGGGGCTTTTCCGCACTTAACGGTGTCTCTGAAGTGTCATAAACCGGGTGGACTAAAATCGGGTTTCATCGGGTTTCGCTTGAGAGAAAGCCAACCCGAGACTAAGCTTGGCAGTGGATACACCTGAGGCAGACAACTATGAACCGCACATTGTTACGCTCAATGAAAAATAATGTTCTGGATCCTCGCATGATCGTTGAATTGCGATCCGGCGGTGATGCTGCTCCCCTGTTTTGCATTCATCATTCAGGGGGTGATGTTGGCATCTATCGTAAACTGGCGACCCGTCTAAAACCTGGTCGCCCCGTGATCGGAATCCAGTCACGTCTCGAAACAGATGCGACCGAAGAGTTTCGTTCGCTCGACACGATGGCTGATGGATACGCAGACCTCATAACCAGTCGGCACAATACTGGCGATATTCACCTGCTTGGATTTTCTTTCGGTGGATTTGTTGCAACGATGATCGCCGAACGGCTTCGGCGCGCTGGTCGCAACGTTAGCTTTCTTGGTTTGATTGATAGTAACCTTGGTTGGGTAGAAGCAGATCAAGCTTCCCGTAAAGAACTATGCCTCAGACTCATTCAGCTTTTTCAAAAATTCCAAAGCGTCGGTGTGATGAACATCAAACCAATGGAACAGATGCAATCCGACGTCGCGCAATTGGTTGACTCTTGTCTAGGCTACGAAGAAGTACTTCCCTCGGAGATCATGGCAAAAACACTGGCCATGGGATACGTTGCGAAATCTGAATTGCATGCAGAGCTGCTTGGTGATTTTACTTTTAAGTTCATCACCCACTGCCGGCTATTGCGAGGTTTCAAGCCAACAGAAATTCATGTGCCCATGCATTTGTGGTGGCCAAGCGAAGCCGAAGCGTCCGATCCCGATGCCCCACGATGGGAAGACTCACCCAATGCTGGTATCACCCAAAACACCATCGCTGGAACTCACTATTCCATGATGCGAATGCCAGCCGCTAGAACATTGGCTGCTCAAATTGATGCCGCATTAGACAACGTCTCGTTGCCAGAGTCGCGATACGCGAATCTCGAATCTATTGCTTCGAATACTTGTCAGCCGATGCACAGTCGATCAGATTCGCTTTCCAGATACTAAGTATCTCGCCCGCCCGCTCCGCTGTGATGTGATGTGGCGCGTAGTTCATGTCCAACGTCAATTGGTCACCATAAAAATTGGCCGCAAACGTTGCGGGTGAAAACCGATCACAAGGCGCAGCAATATGTGCCGATTCAACAACCATTTCTCCACTTTGGATTTTGTGATCCGTTTTTGGCAAAGAACTATCCCGAAAAACGCGGCCCAAATTGCTGAACACCGTGGTTGCCAGTTGCTTGGAAGCAAGCTTCCTGAGCCTTGGCCTTAGGAAACGACTAGACGCAAACAAAGCAATTGTCTGGCTCCAGGAATACTCAATTTGCCATTTCCGAATGAACTTCATTTGATCCGAAATCTCTTTGGCCAACTTGTCAGCAGACTGGCGGACCTGTTTGCCCGTTACTGCAACAAAAGTCATTGAAACACAATTCGCAGCCGGCATCTGAGCATGGTCATCGGTTCGCAACGAGAACGGAACCAACAATCGAATCGTCTCATCGCCCGTCAACTCCGGTGTCGATTTCCAGCGCTCAATAGATTTGGTGAGTTCACGAATCAACAAAACATGAAGCGAAACATTGACCGCTTCCGCACATTTCGCCAGCCTATTTTTTGTTTCTCGATTCAATGAAACCGAAAGCGAACGATACATTTGCCGCGTCTCAGACACGGGCGGTTTGCTGGAGAGCGCAACAGGCTTCTTCAATGATGCACCGAGAATTCGCTTGGGAAGAATCACGGTCGACCGCAAAATTCGTTTCCAAGTCGCCAAACGCTTTTTGGCATCAGGATTTCGACTCGCAAGAACTCGCGCATCAGGCTCTGCTAATTTTAAATTTCGTTGCGAATCTGAACCAGCATGGTATCGGCATAACACACGATCAATAAAACCGAACGCACCCAGTCCATCGCTGCACGCGTGGTGAATCAAGAAATTGAACTCTGCCGAATCGTTGTTTGAATTGAGTTTTCCCTCAAAGCGAATTCCGATCTCCCGAGTCAAGTCAATTGGATCGTCAACGCTCGCTGAAACAGAAGCTTCTTCATCGTTAGTAACCTGAACCCAATCGATCCTAGGTTTCAAATCTTCTGCAGGAACCCAATAGCTATCCAAATGTGTTTCGCCAACCTCGACATACGATTGAAGCAACGGCTCTTGCCGAACCGAATTTAAGATCGACGCCTCGAAACGTTCCGTGTCTACCTTCCCGGAAACCATTAACCGGATCGAAATTATCATCGGAGCCAAAGAGACTTGATCCAGCATCGACCATTCAAACGGCGTCAGACCGATTTTGTGATTATCCAAAGTTTCCAAACTCGAAACCAATCGCTGCCGCAGTTGCGTAACAAAGAAAGCCCAATAAACAAACATCTTAGCTTGAACGCTTCACAATGAGAGAGCGG
>CAZQQR010000370.1:0-4741 GCA_964595515.1 uncultured Pirellulaceae bacterium | reverse complement strand
CCCGCCAACCAACCGGTACTAAACGCGGATTGGAAATTGAACCCACCGATTGGGCCGTCCAAGTCGAGTACTTCGCCTGCAAAGTATAAACCGGGGAAGCATTTTGACTGCATCGTTTTACTGTCGACTTCTTTTAGGCTTACGCCGCCAGCGGTGACCTCCGCCTTTTCAAATCCTAACGTGCCGTTGACCGAAAACCGACAAGCTTTAATCTGAGCGTCCGCCCGAGCCAGCGAACTGTTTGACAACTCAGCGTTCTTGGTCGAGGGATCCACTTCGGCTTCCATCAAGAGTGCCTCCAACAACCGCCTGGGAATGGCTCCTTGAGGTACGATTTCTTGAATCGCATTGAGGACCGATTGCTTGCCGGAACTTTTTTTCTTTTGACGCAAATGATCCTCCACCGCATTCCTCGGAAGCCTTGGAAGAAAATCGCAAACAAGCTCCAATCGTTTTCTTTGTTCGTGTCGAGCGACTTCTTTGCTAACATCCAAAACAGACGGTCCAGAAAATCCCCAGTGGGTAAAAAGAAATGAACCCTCGCGCTGAACCAACGACCGAGCCTTCAATTTTTTGCGCTGCGACTTTGACAGCTCGACTTCGTTGGCGGGAAGTAATTGCGGTTGCCAAACCTCAAGCCTTGTATCTTCGATGGTGACGCCTTTGAGCGCCTGCGACCATGGCGTGTCACTCAAGATAGGAACGAGAGCGGGAACTGTATCAACAATGGAATGACCAAATTTCTTGGCCCAAGCGTATCCGTCCCCCGTCGTCCCACAACCTGGATACGACTTGCCACCAGTCGTGATTAGCAATGTCGTGGACTGAAAAGACTCGGAAGAAGTTGAAACAACAAATCGCTTTTTATCAGTACGAGCTTCGCCGCCCACTTTTTCATTCTCAGAGTTGACGGCTTCAGTGTTTAAAACGGCTTCAGTGTCTAGAACAGCTTCAATGTCCAACACGGCTTGCTCGTTGAGGATGGTCGCACCAGCTTTGGTCGCCATCCGCACTAGCGCGTCTCGAACATCAATTGCTTTATTGCTCACCGGAAAGATCTTTCCGGTTGATTCAATTTTCGTGGCCACTCCCTCATGATTGAATTTCTTGACAACGTCGGCAGGGGGAAGTGCAGCCAAGGGCGAGTGAAGAAATTTTCCTTGATGTCCAAACGCTGAAACAATGTCGCGAACATCACAATTGTGAGTGATGTTGCACCGGGTCCCGCCTGACATCAAGATTTTGACGCCCAGTTTTTTGTTCTTTTCTAGCAGGAGAACATCCAAGCCTCGGGCTGCCGCACTTGCTGCCGCCATCAAACCCGCAGCGCCAGCCCCGATGATAATTACGTCGTGGGTTGTCATTGCCAACCTCCTAACACTCTTCTGGCAATGGCAGCGCGTGACCAACACGACTGGAGAGCTCAAGCCGGATCACAAGCAACATTTTCGCAACGCCTAGCACCGGGAAGGCAGAACCCCCAAAAGAGGTTTGCCTCTTTGAAACTAAATAGCCCAATTCAACGAAGTGATTTTTCGTAGACACTAACCCGCCCGACCGATCAGACGATTGAAAACCAGGTACGGTTTGTAGATCAAGTTTCTTTTTAGACGACTTGGCCAAACACCTAGTGACTTTGGTTCTGCGACGGTGCCCGAATTCGAATTTTCTTCTAACCACTCAAGCTGCTTAGGCCAAATCTCAGCCCGTCCGAATTCGTAAAGCTCTTGATCTAGTTGATTTCGCTCCTTGATCGGTTCAGCAAAATCTCTCAGCAGCTTTTTTTTGTCAAACTTGATCCCTTTGGCAACGTTGGACCGCTTGTTAAAAGTCGTCGCGACTTTGTGGCCTGTTTTGGCCTCTAGAATTTTCATCGACTGAATGTAGTCTTCGGTGAACCCAACCCAGAAAAACGACCTAAGAATTTCTTTCGCTTTGGCAAGATCCGGTTTTCCAGCGATGGTAACCGTTTGATCGTTGTGATGCTTTTCGATATCTATCCAGACATCAAAGGGCTCTGAATAATTGAAGTGCTCAACGTGATGAATGAAATGGGAGACGTATCGTTCTGATGGATCACGAAGAATGGTTAGCCATTTCATTCGCTCTGCGAAATCGCCGTAATCTAAAAACGGGCGCACACCATGCCCAGCAATCGACTCAAGATTCGGATAGATCCAAAGATCTTTTTCGAGATCTTGCTGCCGGTAAACAATTTCGCCGTTTGGATATCTTGTAATCGCGTCTAGATGCTGCAACCCAAATTCACGACGCAAAATTTGATTGAAGGTGATGCCGCCGGTTTTACACAGATGACAAAATGCAAAAACAGGAGCGTCTTTTCGATTCATTTGGATCAGTAAATTAATACAGACTAAATTTGGTCTTCGTGCGATCGGCGAATTGCTAAAATCAGCCCACTCGCAGAACGGTTAGCTGAGGGAGTAGTTTAAGCCGGTTTCGATGATCCTAAAGTCCGTCATCTGCTCAAACGAAGAATTTTGAAGCTTTTCGTCCTTGGCGAACGACAAAAAAATTCATCCGAGCAGTTTTCCGGCTTGCGTGGTGAGAATTGCCGTTCTTTCAGCCTGGCGTTTTGCCTCAGATAGAGGTCAGCCATGAACGCCAATTTACGCTCGCCACCGAGAGTCGACTCAAATTTCCAAACGCGGAAGGCTAGCGACGTCCTTGTCGCCATCGCCGCCGATTGATTCCAGCGGCAAGCCTATCCCCGAACATTTTGACTACTGACCAAATCGAGGCTGGCCAGGAGGATTTGAAGATGGTGGATTGTAAGTCGACCGGAAATTGGCCTGAGTGGAACTTGGGGGCGACGCCGGTTGTGGAGCATACTGCTGCGGCTGTGCAACCGGTGGCTGAGGTGCGACCCGCTGGGCCTGTGGGGCAGCTGCTGCTGCCGCTCTTTGAGCCGCCGCTTCCTTTTCGTTTTCGATGAGAACTTGGAGAAGCTTGGAGATACAGAGCTTGTTCATGCTCGTGTTGTGATCACTGGCCTCAGCCTTGAGAGCCTCGTGCAAACTTTCAGGAAGCCGGACTGTGATAACTCGGGTCGGCTCGTTTTTGCCACCACTGTTCTTTCGAGTTCGAAGACTGGCGACCATCGTCTGAATCTCAGAAAACTCATTCGACTGCTCAAACAGGACGTACTCTTGCTGATTTGCAAAGACCGACCTAGCGGCACCATTCACGCCCAAGGTCTCCCGGAAGAAGGTGACCCAATCTGGCTTTTCCTGGAACAGTTGCTTGGCAACCTGAAGGACTTTTTGACAGCGGCCTGAGAAGTTTTCGTTCTGGGTAATTGTATCGTTCACAGTGGATTCCTTTCGCTCATGCGAATAACTCGGGTTCGGGGAAGCCGACAAGTCGTCTGCGGGAATCATCCGCCGACCTGTCGCTTTTTCCCAATAATCCGCAAAGGGCAAGCACTCGATCTAATGTCATTGAAGTGCTTGCACTTAGGCTCAAACGAGAGAAATGCAAATAAGAAGAGCAGTCGTGCCCTAAATCCATGCACGAAAGATGTGCACAAAGTTTGTGCAGGGCGACTTGTCACATTTTCCAAGTGTCTTTTGCGAGAGAATTCTCAGAATTGTGCGAATGCGCATGCAAAAGCCTGGCTTGAGAGCAAGCCAGGCTTGGAATCACGCATTTTTGTCTTCGGCAGTATCAACTACCAAAATGAAGCCAATCTCGGCTTAGCCGACCTTCAATTTCTGGCGACATTTTTCCAAGAGCTTTTTCGTCGCCTTGATCCCCTCATACTCGCCCAACTCGCGACCTTCGTATTCGATGCCAACCCAACCCCGATACCCAGAATCAAGCGTCATCTGCATGACCTTCATAAAGTCCGTATGTTTCTCATTTCCGTCTTTATCAAAGTCATGGCTCTTGGCACTCACGGCTTTCGCGAACGGCAACAATGCTGCCATTCCCAAATACCGATCATAGACCACATCACCCGTTTTCTTGTTCCTTGAAATCGTGAAGTTGCCGAAATCTGGAAGCGTTCCGCAATTGTCCAAATCAACCTCCCTGATAACCTGGGCAAGCCACTGACCATTGGACGATAGACCGCCATGGTTCTCAACAAGCACGTTGATTCCGATCTCACCGGCATACTCGGAAAGGGAACGAAGCCCGTCAGCCGCCCGCTTCGCCTGCTCAGTGTAACTCCCCCCAGATTTCGCATTCACCCGAATCGAATGACAACCCAAGAACTTGGCTGCCGCAACCCATTTGTGATGGTTCTCAACTGCCTTTTTCCGCTTGGCCTTATCCGCATCTCCTAGCGCTCCCTCGCCGTCGATCATAATCAAAACGGACTCCACGCCGTGGTCGGAACAACGATTCTTCAGTTCTTGCAAATACTTGGCGTCTTCAGCCTTATCTTTGAAGAACTGATTAACGTATTCGATGCCTTCGATCCCAAATTCTTCCTTGGCGACTTTCGGGAAATCAAGGTTATCAAGTTTTTTACCTCTCAAGGCTCGATGCAAGGACCATTGCGCGAGTGAAATCTTGAATAACGGCTTGTCGGGCAAGGAAGTCATCGCCGCAAGTGGACTACTGATCGAAGCGGCTGCTACCGCCGCGCCCGAAGCTGCTAAAAATTGACGCCGATCAAATCCATTCATATTGTTCTCCAAATATCGGAATAATTGTTTGGTGGGAAAGTTTTCCGAGTATAAGCAGCCCCCCTTCCAATCGCAATCAATTGAGC
>CAZQQR010000369.1:0-4760 GCA_964595515.1 uncultured Pirellulaceae bacterium | reverse complement strand
GCTCGAACGATGTACACCAAAGTGATTCATTCCAAGACCGGGAAGTCAACAGAAACCGCTGCGGTTTCTCAGTGGCGAATCGGCGAGACTTATTTCCATCAGGAACAGTACGTCAACGCGATCAACGCTTACTACAAAGTCGATTCACTATTTAGCTACCCACGCTGGAGAAGTGCTGCCCTAATGCAAGCCGGCAAATGCCAGGAGCATTTGCGGAATCATCTTCACGCCATCAAGCTTTACACCCAATTGATCGAGACGTTTCCCGAAAGCCAATACGCGTCCGACGCGAAAAGGCGAATGGCCAATCTCAACACTGAGTTGCCAATCAACGCAAAAACGAATCAAGCCAAGTCCAGTTCCGCACCACGTCGATAACAACCAAAAATTAGTCTGAGATCTTGAGAGAGAATGAGATGAACAGCCGTCCAAGCACCCAGTTCAAAACTCAAAACATGGTGTTGCTGTGTTTCGTTTTAGCGATGCTATTGCCTGCTATGTTGAGCGCTCAACAGCAGCAACTGCCTGCAAACGGATATGAGACACCGGAAAATGTGCCTGCAACGCTGGTTGCTCAACCTGCCCAGCAATCAACTGCTGCTGCCGTCGCAGAATCACCATCTGTCGGTGCTCGGCGCCTGTTGGACATCGTCAAAAGCGGTGGACCATTGATGATTCCAATCGGAATCTGTTCGTTCATCCTCGTTGTGTTCCTGTTCGAACGATTCATCAGTCTTCGCAAAAGCCGAATCATACCTGGTCCGTTCACCAAACGATTTTTGGAACAACTACGCGAAGGTGAACTCAACCAAAGTGCAGCCATGACGTTGTGTGAGCGCAACGGTAGTGCCATGGCCAACGTGTTCCAGGCTGGTATTCAGAAATGGGGGCGTCCTTCGGTCGAAGTCGAACAGGCAGTCCTAGATGAAGGTGAGCGGACGAGTAATCGCCTGCGTAAGTACCTTCGACTCCTCAACGGCGTTGCAACCGTTTGTCCTTTGCTTGGTCTACTGGGAACTGTGTTGGGGATGATCCACGCGTTTGATTCGATCGCAGTCGTTGGAGCGACGATGTCCGATCCAAAGGCTTTGATTGCGACGGGAATTAGCCAAGCGTTATTGACGACGGCCGCCGGGCTGACGGTCGCGATTCCGGCCTACATTACTTATCTGTTTTTCTCGAGTCGTGTCGACAAGCACGTGATGGAGATTGACGAATTGGGCATGAAAGTCGTGAACTTGATTTGCGCCGAATCGCTGGAATCAAAGACGACCCGTTCACGATCGAAAAAAGCTGCCTAAAAAGCTCTCATCTCGCAGGCCGATATTTTACAAGTCAAACGCCATCAATCCGACGCTTGTTATGCCAATCAAAATTGAACGAGACGACGAATCTGCCATCAACCTGACCCCGATGATCGATATCGTCTTTTTGCTGATCATCTTCTTCATGGTCGGAACGCACTTCACAAAACTGAACGAAGCCGAACGGGATATCAAACTTCAGGTTCCCGCCGTTTCAGATGCAGAAGCGTTAACGTCCGCACCCCGCAAACGAATCATCAACGTTTATCAGGATGGTCAGATCATCCTCGACAAGAAACCTGTTTCGCTTGATGAGCTACAGACTGAACTTGCAACTGCCAGACAGCAGTATCAAAAACTTGGTGTCGTGGTTCGAGGTGATGGCGATGGTCGTTACCAACGCGTTGCGGAAGTAATTGCGACCTGTCGCAAGGCAGATATCTCTGATTTGAACATTGCCGTTCAAAACGTCACCGTTCGCTGATCAGCAGGAAAAAATGATGAACTCTATTTTGATCTCACAAGGCTGGCTAAGCGATGTTTTCAGTTCCAACAACCTGCAAATCATGCTGTTGTTCGGTTCGGGAATTTTGGCCATCTCATTGTTGGTTCTCGCACTTACTCGTTGGGGCCATTCACGTCCCGTTTGGAAGTGTGTAATCCTTTCATTCGTCGCCCACATTTTGCTGATGGGCTACGCCTATGGAACGCGGTTGATTTTTGAGACTCCAGCGGTCGTCAAACAAGACAATCCGATGCGAGTGAACTTCATTGAAGAGTCTGGGAAATCAGTCGAAGACCTTGATGAAACTGACGCCGGAGCGAAGCCATGGGACCAGTTCGTCAATGATCAAGTATTGCCCGAAGTCGAACAACTTGTGCGGCCTGAGATCGATTCAGAAATTGTCATCCCACGTCAAGTCGATCGAAGCGTCGAGAAACCTGCTTCGCCCCAATTGGATACTGATCTTGATGATCTGCCCAATGATTTCCAGCCAAGCCAATTAACGACTCCCAAACCCCAAATCGCTTTGGATCAAATGGATCATTCCAAAGTCGAGTTGGAAGAAATTGATGTTCGTCGTCGTGGTGAAGAAAACGAAGCAGAAAAACCCAAGCCTGCATTTGACAGCCTGACGGAGATTTCGCGACCGGATATCCCCAACGAATTCCAGCCAGCAGGCAATTCGTTTCCTTCCTCCAATGCGCTGGTAGCGCCAAAGCCAGATAACGCGTTCGTATCTGAGTTGGTTCATCAAAACGCAGAAAACCCAATTTCAAATGAGTCTCTGCCAACAGCAAGTGCAGCACCAAAATTTGAAATGCTAAAACCGGTTGGCAATAGTTCGCCTGCCTCCCGAAAATTAAAAATCGTTTCTAGCACACGGCGAATTGCGGACGGCCAACCGCTACCAAAAATCTACTCGCTTCGAAACGCTTCCAATCGACTTGCAGTGGCCAAGAATCGAGGCGGATCGGTCGATACTGAACGCGCCGTCGATATGGCGTTGCAGTGGTTGGCAAACAATCAGGCGGACGATGGTAGTTGGGATCCTCAGCAAACGGGGGCCGGAAACGAAGACAAAGTGTTTGGGCATAACCGTGGTGGTGCTGGAGCACAGGCGGAGTGCGGTATCACAGGCCTGGCGACTTTGGCTTTTCTTGGTGCCGGTGAATCGCATTTTGAAGGCCAGTATCAAAACAAAGTGCAAAAGGCGCTTGAGTATCTGGCTCGTCAACAAAAATCAAACGGCGATTTGTCGGGTGATGCTCGCTTGTTCGCCAAAATGTATTGCCACAGTATGTCGCTGCTCGCGCTCAGCGAAGCGTTGGCAATGACCGGCGACCAACGATTGCTTCCCGTCGTTCAAAATGGTGTGGATTTTTCGATCGCTGCTCAGAACCGAACGGATGGTGGATGGCGTTATCAGCCGGGCGACGCCGGGGACATGAGTCAGTTTGGTTGGCAAGTGTTGGCTCTGAAAAGTGCGAAACTTGGAAACGCTGTCGTTCCAGATGCAGTTTTCAAACGGATGGAAACGTTTTTGTCTAAGTGTACCAGCGGCGTTGGAAATGGATTGGCGTCGTACCGCCCAAACCAAGGGCCAAGCACAACGATGACGGCGGAAGCGTTACTTTGTCGTTACATGTTGCAAAATCAAGTCGCACCGATGACATCAATGGAAGCCACCCGACGTATCGCAACCGAGCGCCCGACGCCTTCGCATGTGAATCTCTACTACTGGTACTACGGAACGTTGGCGATGTATCACGCCGGTGGGTCGCAGTGGGAAGTTTGGAACAAAGAGCTTAAGCACACTTTGTTGAAGCTTCAGCGTCAAAGCGGTAGCGATGCAGGAAGTTGGCCGGCCAACGGCGTCTGGGGCGGTTATGGCGGACGAGTCTATTCGACTTCCATGGCAGCACTGAACCTTGAAGTCTACTATCGGTACCTGCCACTTTATCAAGAAGTGGCAGGAGCCAACGAGCTGCGTTCGATTCGAAAACGATAACGGCCTGAATGTGTCAGTTGTTAAAGTTCGCGGTTTGCCGAAACGAAGGCTCGATGAATGACGGTGTTGGAACCAATCGGAAGTCCACCGGGTCGCGTAGCTCGCACGATGACCTCCCCTTGGATAAAGGTCCTACGGCAAGTGTAAGACGCCGACCATTGATTGGATTTGGCATCAATCGAAGGGCCGCAAGGAAAACGTTGGGCCCGGGTGCAGTTTGATACTTACTGCTTTACTCGTTGTAGTCGATGCTTAGCACTTTGAACTTCATTGTTCCCTTGGGAACTTCGATCTCGGCTGTTTCACCTACTTTTTTGCCAAGCAAACCCCGTCCGATAGGACTGGTGATCAAGTACTTGCCATTGTCGTAGTCTTCGTCGCCATCACCGACCAAAGTAATGTCTTCTTCGTCGTCCAGATCTACATCGAGAACTTTAACCGTGGCACCAAACGCGACTTCGTCCTTTGGGATTTGGTTGGGGTCAACGATTTGAGCGCGTGAAAGTCGCGATTTCAATTCGTTAATTCTGGCTTGAAGCAAACCCTGTTTCTCACGTTGGGCGTGGTACTCAGCGTTCTCTTTCAAGTCACCCTCGGCGCGGGCTTCGGCGATGGCTTCTGCGATAGAAGGCATCTGAATGTTTTCCATATTGTCGATCTCAGCCTTACGTTTGTTGTAGGCTTCTTGAGTCATTGGGACGCGCTCGACCACGGTCTTCTCCTTCGATTGTCTGTGCAAAAAAAATTGACGACCTGTTCCAATCAAAACAGGTCGTCCTTTGTCAGGGCGAATTATCGCGTATTCGTGGCGGATTTTCAAGGACAAGTGAACACGTGGGCATGGCTCGATTGTTGACCGGGAAAAAACAGAGTTAGCCGAGGAGAGTTCACCGTTCTGTTGTGTCTGATACTCATCCGGATCGGTAGCGAGATGTCCGAGAAA
>CAZQQR010000368.1:0-4761 GCA_964595515.1 uncultured Pirellulaceae bacterium | reverse complement strand
GCTTCCTTCTCAGCGGCAGCGGCTTTTGCCATGGCGGCCTTCTCTTCTTCGGCGGCTTTTTCTAACGCGGCTTTCTTGGCCGCAGCTTCTTCAGCAGCGGCCTTCTCAGCAGCTGCTTTTTCTGCGGCAGCCTTCTCGGCCGCAGCCTTTTCAGCAGCCGCTTTTTTTGCAGCTTCTTCAGCTGGCTTGAACATGTCGACGTCTGCCTTCTGTTTCTCGCCTTCGGGCAAATCAACAGCTGGGAAATCCAAGTTTGGGCGTTTCTCCACAGGAATACCAGGCGCGTCACCTAGAACTTCTTCTTCCCAGTTTTCCATCGTATTGTAAAGTTTTGCGTATTGCTCATCGCTGGATCTTAAGGCCCCACGTTTGGCAACAGAAGCAAAGGCCGACTCAGGCGCTTTCTCTAGCAGTTCGTCATAGAGAGCTTTCGCTTCATCAAATTTCCCTAAACTCTCGTAAGCATAAGCCAATGAGAATTGAGAACGTCGCTGCAGCATCGAAGTCTTAACAGTTGCTGGTGCATCGACCACCTTTTGAAAAGCTTCTTTCGCTTTGTTGATTTGTCCGATGCCAGATTCTCGATCGGTTGGCAGCTGCTGTAACCCAGTTCGCAGTTGGAAATCGCCAGCAATTTGGCTGGCCCACAAACCGGCTTTTTTATCTGGGTAGGCGTTGGCGACTTGTTGCAGTGCGTCCACATCGCCCGTCTGAAGCGTAATGGTCGCAGCGTTGTTCAATTCTCGCCACTCAAGTGCCTTGCTGTCGAAACTGCTTTTGTTCATAAAAGCGATCACGACAAAACCGAGAATCCCGGCCAACAGGGCAAGCCCGATTGTCGAAGCGTATGGCTTTACCTTTTCAAGAAACACTTCCCCGCTGGTAAGATCTGGAACCTCTTCCGTCTCGACAACGTTCAGTTTGCCTTTGATCTTTTTCTTCGTCGTCGATTTCTTATTCATCGTTTGGCTCATGCGTGACTAATCCCTCAATCACCTAGCGGAGTATATGGAGTTGGGTGACCATTTAATCGCGATAGTATACGTGTTTTTCCTTTTTGCGGTCAATAGTGACCCCCTCATACTTGTGCGTTTCATTCGGTACGATAACCCTCCCTCGCTTCGGTCAAATTGATGGATTCGCCACCATTTGGCCTTAAGCTTGTCTTGCAACAATGACGATTCACGCAATCTCGGCAATATCCTGCGTTCCCACTGACATGAGCGGTCTCAATCCAAACCAACAGGAAGCCGTGAATACCACGTCGGGACCACTGCTTGTTCTCGCTGGAGCAGGTACGGGAAAGACGCGTGTCATTACGTTCCGAATTGCCAAGCTTATCCAGTCGGGCGTGCCGGGCGAGCGAATCCTTGCGATGACGTTCACCAACAAAGCTGCCAATGAAATGAAGCAGCGGGTCGGCGCCATGCTCGGGGCAAAATTCAAAAAATCTGGCCGGCCCAAACGAGGCAAGCCCAAACCCAACGAAGAGTCGGACCATACGCCAACCATCTCCACGTTTCACTCTCTCTGCGTCCGAATCCTGCGTCGCCGAATCGACTCGCTGGGGTACCCACTAAAGTTTGCAATCTACAATCAAGGCGACCAGGAAGCACTTGCTCGTGGGATCTTGCGAGAACTCAATGTCCCAGATGCGATGCTTGCCCCTCGCCAATTGCTGTTCTGGATTGGCAATTGGAAGTGCAAGGCGATGAATCCCAAACAAGCCATGTTCGCGTCCGAAACAGACGTTGAAGTCTTGGCGGCAAGGGCTTACGAAAAATATCAGCGGCAATTGAAACTCCGGGGCTGCGTAGATTTCGACGACCTGTTGTTACTAACGGAAAAACTCTTTGACGAACATCCAGAGATTCGCCAGGAAGAATCAGAGCGGTACGATCATATTTTGGTTGACGAATATCAAGACACCAACAACAGTCAGTACCGCATCGTCAAATCGCTTGCAGATCGCCACCGGAATCTATGTGTCGTTGGAGACGACGACCAATCAATCTACGGCTGGCGCGGTGCCGAAGTCGAGCACATTCTTTCGTTCAATCGTGACTGGCCAGAGGCCAAAGTCATTCGGCTGGAGGATAATTATCGCTCCACCGAAAGCATCATCGAATTCGCCAATACGCTGATTCGTTTCAACAAAGTTCGTCACGACAAAGTCCTCCGTGCTGCTCGTCCCGGAGGTGAGCGGCCTCGCGTGCTCCAATACGAGAACGAAACGGTCGAGGCTCAGGAAACGGTTTACGACATTCGCAAACGGCTGGAAGAACCCGGTCGTGAGCCAAGACATTTTGCGATTTTATTCCGGACGAATGAACAGCCAAGAATTTTTGAAACGGAACTACGAAAGGCAAAACTGCCTTATATCCTGATTGGGGGCATGTCGTTTTTTGACCGAAAAGAAGTCAAGGACGTTCTGGCTTTTCTCAGGTTAATTGACACCGATCCTGATGAGATTTCAATCCTTCGAATTATCAACACTCCTCCGCGTGGGATCGGAAAAAAGTCAATCGAAACGTTGTTGAACTATTCGATTCACGAAAAAGTTCCGCTTTGGGATTTGGTCACCGGAGCCGCGGCTCGTCCAAAATTGACTTCGGCCACCAACCGGGGCTTGGACGACATTGCGAGGATGGTTGAAGATGTTCAATACGAAACGCAGGACCGAACTTTGGTCGACATGGCCCGTAATATGATCAGCACGGTTAAATACCGCAGCGAGATTGATCGGATCTATACGGAACCCGACGATCGAGAAGCCCGGTGGACGGTGGTGGAGCAACTCGTCAACGCGCTCGGGCAGTACGAGCAAACGGCCGCCAAACCTCGGCTAAGTGATTTTCTTGACAAGCTTTTATTGGGCGAGCAAGATGCGAATGACGAAAAAGAAAAACAGCTTGAGAAAAATGCGATCGCATTGATGACAATGCACAGTGCCAAAGGATTGGAGTTTCCCGAAGTCTATTTGGTTGGAATGGAAGAAGGGATCTTGCCGCATCATCGTTCACTCGAAGGCGACGACGTGGATGAAGAAAGACGGCTTTGTTATGTTGGCGTCACCCGAGCCGAAGAGCGTTTAACGTTGTCGATGTCGTTGACCCGCATGAAATGGGGTAAGCCTCGCGATACCATTCCCAGTCGGTTTCTGTACGAGTTGATGGGGAAAGCCGATCACCCGAACTATAAACGTCCAAGAGGAACGTAGCTGATGAATATCGTTGTCTTTGGAGCCGGGCGAGTCGGAACTTCAATCGCAGATCTGCTTTGTAAACTCGAGCACTGCGTTACCGTCGTCGACATCGATCCAAAACGTGTGGCTCAGATTAACGAGGAACTTGATGTCAGGGCTTTCGTTGGATCTGCTTCTCAGGCCAGTGTCCAGTTCCAAGCCGGCGTCAGTACCGCCGACATTTGCATGGCAATGACTGGAGTGGACGAAGTCAACATCGTCGCGGCAAGTCTTGCCAAAGGTATGGGGGCCAGGCGAGGTATCGCCCGTGTTTATGCGCCTGTATTTCGGGATCTCAGCACGTTTGATTATCAGCGTCATTTCGGAATCGATCGAATGATGTCGTTGGAACAGCTGACTGCGGTCGAATTAGCCAGAAACATTCGTGATCCCAGTTCAATGGTCGTCGATCAGTTTGCCCGCGGTGAATTGGAGGTCCAAGAATTTATTGTTGGCCAAGAAGGCAAGGTCACACGTGAGCCCGTTCGTAAACTCGGCCTACCGGCCAACGTCAGGATCGGAACGATTCAACGGGAAAACCGAATGTGGATCGCGGCTGCTGATGATCAAATGCAAATTGGCGACAAGGTGATTGTTTTTTGTCGCCCGGAAGATCTCAAGGCCGTCAAAACGCTTTTTAAGACGCCGACCGGTGTTTCCAAACGAGTCGTGATCGCCGGTGGTGGTGAAACGAGTTTACATTTGGCCCGAACGCTTGAGCGTGAAGGTTACAAAGTAATGATCATGGAGCCTGACGAAGATCGTTGTAAAGTCTTGGCTGGTTTGCTTGAGTCGACAACCATCATTAACGCAACGGCTCGCGATATTGAGAATCTGGAAGAACAAAGAGTTGGTACGGCAGATGTATTTGTCGCCTGCACTGGCGAAGATGAAAACAACATGATGCTGGGCGTAAAAGCGGATGATCTCGGTACTCAGCAGGTGCTTGCCGTTATTAGCAGGCCAGAATACGCAAGTCTTGGCAGTCGCCTTGGGATCGATGTGGCCGTTAGCGCCCGTGATGTGATGGCGAAACAAATTCTTTCTTTCTTGAATGATGGTTTCATTGTGTCCCGAGCCAAAATGCCCGGTGGCCTGATCAATGTGATCGAGGTCGATGTGCTGGAAAATTCGAGAGTGACACAGAGTACGTTGGCGGAACTTGAGCTTCCAGATCGCTGTCTGGTGATTGCCGTGATTCAGAACGAAGTCGTGCGAGTCCCGGGTGCCAATGACAAATTAAATCCGGGCGATACGGCCATCGTGCTTGTCGAAGAAGACGTCGTGAACGCGGCCATGGCGGTTTTTGAACCGAAGGTTTAGTGAGCTGCTGGTGTTTGTTTTTTGGAAGGCAGTTTGGTTAGGTTTTGGTTGGTTGAGTTTTAAAACGAAAACGTAGCCTCTTTGAGTCCTAAAACGAATGTTGGGTCAGTTGGTTTTTGAAACGCAGAGGCGCAGAGCCTCGCAGAGGTGTTTGGGAATTTTCGGGGCGAGGAAAAATGTTTGACCGTTTGCGA
>CAZQQR010000367.1:0-4787 GCA_964595515.1 uncultured Pirellulaceae bacterium | reverse complement strand
TAAACCTGAAGCACGCCTGTTCGGAACGGCTCATCGACGGCATGCCGGGTAACGATTTCCAACGAGTTAATCAAAGTTTGTCGGGTGTCCGCTGGGTTAATGATACCGTCCACCCATAAACGACCGGCGGCATAACGAATGTCGGTTGATGTGTCGTAGGCCGATTGAACTTTGACACGAAGCTCCTCCAACTCTTCTGTATCGGGCTCTTTCCCTTGTCGTTTTAACGCTGCAATGTTGATGTCGAGGATCACCTTGGCCGCTTGCTTTCCACCCATCACGGCGTAACGGGCATTGGGCCAAGCAAAAATAAAGCGAGGATCAAACGCTTTACCGCACATCGCATAATTGCCAGCCCCGAAACTGCCGCCGGTAATGATCGTGATCTTGGGAACGCGGCTATTGGAAATAACGTTCACGACTTTGGCACCGGCACGAATAATCCCCGCGTGCTCGCTATCGCGTCCAACCATGAACCCCATCACGTCTTGAAGAAAAACAATCGGCGTCCAAGTCTGATTGCAGTCCATGATAAAGCGGGCTTCTTTATCAGCGCTATCGTGATAAATCACGCCGCCGTATTGCATGCCTTCTTTGGCGGATTTCACAACGGTACGCTGGTTCGCCACGATTCCGACTTGGTAGCCGCCAATTTTCGCGTACCCGCAAACGATCGTTTGCCCATAATCGGCTTTGTACTCTTGAAACGATTCCGCATCAGCCAGGAACGCGATCAAGTCTCTGACGTCATAACGTTCTTGAGCCTCGAACGGAATTTTCTCGTGGATGTCAGAAGTGTCTGCAGGTTCAGCCGGTTCGTCTTTGCGATACTCGGTGGCTCGCGAGTCGGCAGGAAGCATGTCAACGAGCGAGCGAATTCGGTTAAGTGCCGCTTCATCATCAGGTTCTTTGAAGTCGATCGTCCCGCTGATCGCTGCATGCATATCAGCCCCACCGAGATCTTCGGAAGTAACTTCCTGGCCGATTGCACTTTTTACAAGCGCAGGACCAGCAAGATAAAGCCCGCTGCCTTCGGTCATCACGAGTTTGTCACAGAGCACCGGGAGATATCCTCCACCCGCGACGCAGTTGCCCATGATCGCCGCCAATTGCGGAATCCCCATGGCCGAGATCACCGAGTTGTTACGGAAAATGCGGCCGAAATCGTCTTCGTCCGGGAAGATTTCGTCTTGGAGCGGAAGAAACACGCCCGCTGAGTCCACTAAGTAAACCAGCGGCACATGACAGTGCATGGCGATTCGCTGTGCTCGCAAAACTTTTTTGCAAGTCATCGGAAAGAAGGCACCGGCTTTAATCGTCGCATCATTGGCGATAATCATTACCGTTCGCCCAGAGACTTTGCCGAGTCCACAGATCACACCAGCGGAATTCGCGCCGCCCCACTCGGTGTACATCTGCCAACCAGCCCAGAGGCCGACCTCTTGCCAGAACGAATTCTCGTCCAACAATTTTGCGATTCGCTCTCGGGCCGTCATTCGGCCCTTTTTATGTTGACGCTCGATCGACCTTTGGCCGCCGCCCAATTCGATTTCACTTTGCTCGGATGAAAAATCGTCAGTCAGTTTTTTCCAAGTCATCGGTGCCCTTAAAAATGCACGGCGTTGTGGGTCAGTCGTAAGTGGTGCTCAACAATCAACAGGCGCTGGATCAAAGGAATCCAAGCTACTGCGGGATTTCAGTTTCTTCTGGCTTGATCACCCAGTTTTCTTCAAAGGTCTGATCCATCCACAGGTCGGCGACAGTATCCATGTCTTCATCCAGGTTGACTTTGAGTTCTTCGAAACGCTGTTCGTTGCGAAGCTGAGCCATTCGGAGGTAAAGCCGGCCAGTGCTCAGCTCAAGTTCTTTTTCCGGTTCAGGAATCGTACCGTTCACCATCAAACCGGTTAGACGCGAATAAACGCAACTCGCCATGAATAGTTCGGTCGCAATATCAGACAGTCGCTCTTGAATATACTGTTGATCAATGATGCCTTTTTGGTGGGTCGCCAAAGCCATTTTTAGCTGCCAAGAAAATTGGCCAATCTGTTTGGCAATCCCACGAGAATAGTAACGCAGGTGTTCGTGCTTAACTGGAACTTTCGGAGTGACAAACGACTCACCCATGATGCCGAAGCGTTTGGACCAAGTTTGTAACAAACCATCGTCTTTATCGCCTTCGAGTTCTTTACCGACATGGCGAAACCCAACGCTGGCAATGAAGCACTTCAGCACGTCGTTCGCACCTTCACCAATCAAGTTTAATCTCGCGTCTCGCATCATGCGTTCGAAAGGCTGGTCGGTGAAGAAACCTTTGCCGCCCCAAATCTGTAAACAGTCGTTAACGATTTTCCACAATTGATCACTGGCGAACACTTTGATCATCGCCGTTTCGACCATGTAGTCTTCGGCACCGCTGTCGATTAACGCAGCCGTGTGATAGGTCGCACTTTCCATGGCGTAAATGTCAGCGGCGGCTTCAGCAATCTTCTTTTTCACAAGCTGAAATTCGCCCAGCGTTTTCCCAAACTGCTGACGAGTGTTTGCTCGGGCGACCATTCGCTCAAGGCAGAACTTTGCCGCGCCGGTACAACAAGCCCCAAAGGTTGTGCGTCCAAAATCGAGCACGGTCAATGCGACCTTGAGTCCTTTGCCGACAGGCCCCAACACGTTTTCTTTGGGAACTTTCATGTCGGTGAATTTGATTCGACCAGTCGCCGTTCCGCGGATGCCGACTTTTTCCATTCGCTCCTCAAGGACTTCGAAACCCGGCATGTCGGGCGTCACGATGAAAGCCGTAATCTTGCCGTCAGGATCAGAAGCATCAGGCGTTCGAGCCATGACAGTGAGAACATCCGCGATTCCACCATTAGTGATCCAGCGTTTCTCGCCGTTGATGATGTAATGCTCACCGTCATCCGTTGGCTCGGCAGTCGTCTGCACGTTGCCGGCGTCAGAACCGGCTTTGGGTTCCGTCAAAGCGAACGCGGCCATCTTGTCGCCAGCGGCCAATGGCGGCATCCACTGTTCTTTTTGTTGTTCGGTTCCAAACAGCTCAAGCGCCCTCAATCCAATCGAGTGATGCGCGTTCACAAAAACAGCCGTCGAACCACAGTGACCCCCGATAATCTCCATGACTTTGCAATAGCTATACTGCCGCATGCCCGCGCCGCCATGCTCTTTGGCGATCGTCATTCCGAGGACGCCGATGTTGCCAAGCCCTTTGACAACGCCGTCACGAATTTTGGCTTCGGTATCAATTTGAACAGGATCGATGAATTCCAAGCAGAACTTTTTCGTTTTCTCAACCATCGATTTCGTGGCTTCGATCGTCCCCTCAGGAAGCTCAGGATATGGCATGATCGATTCAGTTCGAAATCTGCCAAAATAAAGATGCTTGGCAAAGCCTTCTTTTTCCGGTCCATCAAAGAGAAGCTCTTCGGCTTGTTTGATCTGTTTTTCCTGAAGTTCTGTCGACATGGATTTACTTTCTGGGGAGGAAGCCACAGCGTGGACGCTACAGCGAAAGATTATGCGTATTTACCTCGTAAAATCAATCGACCCACGCCGATAACCGGATTGGTAAGACGCTTAAAATTCCTTACGATGCGACAATTGGTAACCTTTAACATTTGGTGAATTCACGTGGCTGACGCATACATCATCGCTGGCGTTCGAACCCCAATCGGTTCATATCTTGGAAGCTTCACATCTCTTTCGGCAACCGACCTTGGCGGTGTGGCCGTGAAGGGGGCAATCGAAAAATCAGGAGCTTCGTTAGACTCGATCGACGAAGTCATCATGGGCAACGTATTATCGGCCGGCGTCGGCCAAGCCCCGGCTCGGCAGGCGGCTCTCAAGGCAGGCTTACCATCGACCATTGCAGCTGTCACGATCAACAAAGTTTGTGGGTCAGGACTCAAAGCGGTCATGCTGGCCAGCCAAGCCATTCGTTGCGGTGACGCGAGTGTGATCGTCGCGGGCGGTATGGAGAACATGTCGGCCGCCCCTCATCTGGCCAAGGGGCTTAGAGGTGGATTGAAACTAGGCGATACGCCGCTGGTCGACGGTATGATTGCCGACGGACTGACTTGCTCGTTCGAAGCTTGTCACATGGGAATGCACGCCGAGCATATCGCCAAAAAGTTCGATGTCACGCGCGCGGACCAAGACGAATTCGCACTCCTCAGTCAGCAACGAGCCGGCAAAGCGATCGAAGAAAATGTATTTGCTGACGAAATCGTCCCGGTCACGATCAAACATCGAAAAGGTGACAAAGTAGTCGAAGCGGACGAAGGACCAAGGCCTGAAACAACGCTAGATGGCCTTTCGAATCTGAGAACTGTGTTTGACCGGGAAGGTTCAGTGACCGCTGGGAATGCGTCTACTTTGTCTGACGGTGCGGCTGCGGTTGTCGTGGCTGACGAAGCGGCGGCAAGTTCGGCTCCATGGAAATTTAGAATCGTAGCTAGTCATACGTCGGGGACTGAACCTAAAGATCTTTTCATCGCTCCCGTGGCTGCCGTGGAAGGTGTATTGAAGAAAGCCGGATGGAAGACCGATGAGGTAGATCTGTTCGAAATTAACGAAGCGTTTGCAAGTCAAATGGTCGCTTGTCTGAAGGGCCTCAATCTCGATACAGATCGCGTCAATATTTATGGTGGCGGAATTTCGCTGGGCCACCCAATCGGCGCCAGCGGTGCAAGAGTATTGGTGACTTTGATGCACGCTTTGCTGAGAACTGGCAAAAGCCGCGGGGTCGCGAGTTTGTGTCTTGGCGGTGGGAA
>CAZQQR010000366.1:0-4855 GCA_964595515.1 uncultured Pirellulaceae bacterium | reverse complement strand
AAAATAGTTTAACGACAAGCCGGAGGCGACCGCGTTTCTGCCGCTCAAATCTTAGGCGGTGCAGCCAAACGCTTGACTTGTTCGTCATTGAACGCCGATTGAAAAATAGTTTAACGGCAAGCCGGAGGCGACTGCGTTTCTGCCGTTCAAAACGCAGTCGCCTTCGGCTTGCCGTTAAACTTGGTAACCTACTCGATAACGCTACCTGACAGCGACCAACCTACTCGGCCTGAGTCTCGTCGAGCTCTTTCCACTTCATCGCCCGTTGCATCGGCTCGATACGCAGAACGACTTCGCCGTTTTGGAAAATTCGAACCGTACCATTGGACTGACTGACCACGACCGCGATCGCTTTTGTGTTTTTACTGATCGCGGCACCCGCAAAATGCCTCGACCCAAGCCCCTTGGTCATGGTGATTTCCACCGGCGTTGTATCGATGATCCTGGCACAGCCTTCCACCGTTCCATCGGCTGAAACCACAAACATACCGTCAAGCTGTGCCAGTTCCTTAAGTCCTTCGCGAACTTTGGAGTCCAGAATGCTTCGTTCTTTGCGAGGATAGCCTTTGATCATGTCAAAACAGCCAGGACGACTCTCATCCATCACCTTGCGATGATCCCCGACCACAAACATCGTCCCAATGGCTTTACCTTCTCGACCATCACGACCAATCGAGACGGCGAGGTCGACGACAGTCTTAAGCGTCTCCAGCGGAACCTTCGTTTCCAGCTTTCTCAAATCACGTGCGGTCAATCGCCCCAGTCGCTCGGTTAGTTTCAAAACACTGACCGTGTCGATCTCTTCGGTATCGAATCCGCTATAGACCGCAACGATGGTCGATCCGGGACGGACAATCTCCTGGGCAACGCTGGTCAAAACCGCCTGAGTCAGTTGGTTTTGAACCGTCGACTCAGGATTTTCCAAGAGAATGGAGTTAAGCTCCGCCTCGGTTGCCGACTCGTGAATAACTTCGTCGGTCGTGGCGACGATCAAGATCTGACTGGCAGACTTTTTCTTCAGCCGTTTCCAGTCAGTCCCCCGCTCCAATACAACCAACAAAGCATCTGCAGTAGACGTCTTTGATAATTTCAACGCTGCATCGAATACAGAGAAGAATGATTTGTACATCTTCGGAGGAGTCATAAGGACGCCAAACTTTGCCTTGGAAGGATGGGACCTGTCACGGCCAATACAAAATGCGAGTTAACGTGGAGGCGAAACCAGCACTATTTAAAATTTAAGCTCGCAGCGTCAAACTGGCAAGCGTGCTGCGCTATAAGCATACGAATTGGCAATCAAGCACATCGAGGCAACATCCATCTTTCGACTATCGGAAAAATGGCGAACTGCCTTCTTCGGCGACTTGCGTTGCCCCGAATCCGGTTCCGGGTCCCGGCGACAATCCGGGTCCATCGGCGGGCATGTCTTGAATACCGATCTGTGGCAAACGCCCTTGGACATATTGCTGCCACGCAACAATGTCTCGACCAAATGACTCTCCAGTAACTGCTTGTAAAGACTCGGCAGCTCTCAGCTGAAGCGCTGGATTGTCATCCTCCAGCGCCATCGCCAATGCAGACACTGCTTTTTGACTGGAGAAACTGCCCAATGCCCGCGTCGCAGCCAGGCGAACATCGACATTGGAATCGCTGCCAATCATCTCTTGAAGCTGCGGAATCGCTCGATCCTGAGGCATCGACTGCCATGCTTTCACAGCCGCCACCCGAATATCCGAGTTGTGATCCCGAGCGGCGTCGGTCAAGGCTTCCAACGACGCGGGACAGTCAAGTTTGCCCAGCAATTTGATGGCATGCAGCCGCAGCAATAGAACTTTATCGCGATAAAGGACTTCCGAAAGCTGTCCCGCCACACGTTGCCGTTCCTCAACAGGTGAATTGATCGCGGCATCAACCGCATCAGCCATCAATTTTTTACGCGTAAAAAGCGTGTTGGCAATCTTCTCTTCGTCCGCCCATTGTTGCTGCGCCCACGGAGAGTACTTTCCGGCCTTCCAAAAGACACCTTCGGCACATCCTGAAAAGCTAACGGTCATAAACGCCAGAACGAATAACAACGAGGTTGAAATAACGTTGGACGAAATTCTCTGTTTTTCTTGCGAGCAGTAAGACATATTTGAGGTCCAGAATGTCGACTAAAATCGGCCAGACTTTAGCAAACCCTGATTTTCTCAGACAGATCGATTCTGCTAGCCATGTCCGCAGATCTGATTGAAATTCACGGACGATTCCCAAATTCAAACAGTTTACAATGACGCAGGGAAACCATGAGACCATGTTCGCGCGAAACGTCCCTTTGTCGGACGAAGGCTTTTTGGAGTCGCATATACATTCGTCTAAGCTTGCACGATGGTTCCTGGCCAAATGGAAACCCCAATTAGTTTAAGTCACAGGGAAACGATCATGAAAAAGCTTCACGGTTCCAATGTGCCGTATTTATCCGTGGTTTGTATCCTTGGTTTCTGCTGTCTTTGGGATTACGAAACCTTGCTGATGGAAAAGGCACGTTTCCCCGGTGCAGCTGAATTGATCGCGGGCGAATTTCGGCGACACTCTCCGGAATTCCATCAATGGAGAATCGAAGATCGCCTCAAGAAACTTAAGATCAAGCCAGACGATATCCAACTGTTTGATGATCTGGCGGTCTCCTATGAAAAATCTGGGCGAACAGACCTTGCGATCCAAACGATGCTTGAGAAAGCAGAACTCAAACCCAACCTCTATGAAACTCACGCGAACTTGGGAACGTTCTACATTCATGCAGGCGAGTTTGAGAAAGGGATAATGGAAATCGATAGGGCGATCGAGTTGAACCCGGATGCCCATTTCGGACGCGAGATATATCAGAGAAATCTTGTTGAATATTTGATTAGCCTACAAGGTTCAGATGGCGAACTTGGATTGCCGTTGTGCGTGGAAATTGGTGCTTATGCTCAACCAACCGGATTCGCCAAATTCCTGATTAAAAAACGGCATCCCAATGCGTTTGCAGAAGATCAGTTTGTCGGCCACAAACAATACCTCCAATTCGAACACGAAATGATAGACGCAATCAAAGGCGTCCTTGGGATGATGCGTTTCGGCAATTACGATTCTCCAATCCTCCTGGAAGCTTTCGCTCACTTAGTCCACTTTCAAACGGACAAACCACGGCACTTGGCCACTCGCGCGCTACTCAAAGCCGCGCTCGAAGTCGAAGACGACGAGGTAAAGAAACGATACCGCGAAATGGCCAAAGCCTCACTTGAAAATCAAACAGGAGGCAACAACTCAAGCCCCCAACTCGAATTAGCAGAAGTCGAAGAAGAGTTGTTCAAAGAAATCCAAGCGGCCGAAGAATGGTTTGAAGAAATAACGAAGAACGAAAAAGAGTGGATCAGCGCTGGCCTTGACGTAGAATCCGAGTACGCGAAAGTCTATTTTCGAGAACCAAGCGAAACCAAACGCTTGGCACTCGACCGACAAAAGCGAATCAAGATCTTATTGACGCTCGCAACATGCGCAGGAATCATAGTTTTGGGAGCATGGATTTTAGCGAAAAAACGAAGAGTCCGTGCTCGTGAAAGACTGCACGTCAGCCCGCCAAACCATTGAACCTACAGCAACCATTCACGGATCTACAATATCCAGAATCTCGACGGGTAGGCCAATTTCAACAACGTAAACGAATCCCAGTACGGCTTCCGCTGCAGCAGACGCAAAACCGCATTTTCGATCAATGAACGTGCAGGTTAGGTCTGCCTTGATCGTGCAGGGCGAAACTTCCCCCGTGTCCCCGTTTAATCCTGTTGGAAGATCAACCGCCAACACACGTTTGCCAATTGCGTTTACCGCATTGCATGCCGCCGCGATATTTGGACGAATCTCTCCAGTTGCCCCGGTTCCAAGAATCGCATCCACAACCCAGTCGGTGTCTGCTCGTCCAACTTTTGAAAACACAGACTGCACTTTTTCGGCACTCCATTGATCGTCAAACTCAACGACACTAACCTTCAACAAAGCGAGTGCTCTCAGATTTGTTTCGGCGTCTCCCGAATATTCTTCTGGCGGTCGAAACAAGACGACCTTGACCTTGAGCCCCGCATTATAAAGATGCCGAGCGATGACAAAGCCATCACCGCCGTTATTGCCCCCACCACAAAGAACCACGACGGCTTGCTGGTTTTGGATAGCTTGCGGACTGTGCCAAAGCAATTTTTCTGCGCAGCTCCTACCGGCGTTTTCCATCAACACCAAACCAGGAATCCCAAATTTCTCGATCGCTATTCGATCAGCTTCGCGGCATTGGTCACAAGTCAGCAAGGGTGTCTCCGGCAAAAACGGGTTTCAAGATTGTCCATTCGAGCGAAAGAGCTAAAATAAGCAAGTGATACGTAAGGATACGACGATTCAATGATGTTCGTCGATCCAACAATTAATGTGATGTGACTTGAGAATCAAAGATGCCGATCTACGAATTTGCCTGTGTAAACTGTCAAGCTGAATTTGAACTGCTGGTTCGCGGGAGCGAAAAACCAGCCTGTCCCAAATGCAACAAGAACAAACTCGAAAAGAAACTTAGCATTATCTCGTCTCCGTCCGACGCCTCTCAAGCTTCACGCGTCGAGGGCTGCGAAGCACCCAAATGCTATGGCGGTGGCTGAGGCGCATAAAAACTGGGGCAGTTTGCCCCAAAACAACACACTCAAAAATTGCTTCAAATCCGAACTTTCAGCTCCATCTCAGAGACGACAGGATCTAGTCCCGGAATGACAACCGCGGCACGGCAGTCCCTAGCCTGTCACGTTGGTTCCGAAATCACCTTCCACTGCAAACCTTAATTCCAGTGGAACGACAG
>CAZQQR010000365.1:0-4861 GCA_964595515.1 uncultured Pirellulaceae bacterium | reverse complement strand
CGGGGCATGAAGCCGCCTTGGCAGCAACCCGGGACCGGCATCAACAGATCGCCCTGTTGATCAATGCTAACGCTGCCAGTAATTTTCTGATGCCAATGTTTCTCCCCGACGACTTTGCTGGGCTCCACTAAACAATGAAGCCCACCTCGCGTCTCCACAAACGAGACAGCTTCACTACCCACAATCTCTGTAATCGTCTTGACGCAATTTTCTATGACGATTTGTTTGTCGGCTTCCTCGACGTCTAAATCGATATCAAAATCCACCCAAACCGTTCGGCTTTTGGATTTGTGGGCCATCGTCATCGAATCGGCGTGTGGATTGAACGACTGTTCATTTTCAAGTCGTGTCATCAATTTGCTGACCAATCCAAACGAGGTCTTTCTCATACAACGCGGGTTGGGATTAATGTACAACGCAAGAGAACTATCTTGGACAACGACTCCCTTGGTCACGTATCGACCAACGGGGAGTTCCAATTGCTGAATCTTGTAAAGCAGCATTTCTTTGTCGGCCAGAAATCGTCTGAGATTGGCTTTGTCAGAACCTTTGATTCGGTCATCGTATTTCCGACGTGCAAACAGAGATACATAAAATCGTTCGTGTGTTTTTAATTCCGGAAGCCACTCAATGAATTGCTTCAAGACCGCTTCGTCATAGATTACACGGTGAATGGGTTGGAGATTTTCCATCTTGAATTACCAGAAAACTGAGACCAGAAACTAAGTCGTTTAACTGCTGTGCGCCGTGCCAAAATCTGCCCATGTTGCGAGAAAGCGATTTTAGTGGCTCGTCAAAACTAAAAATAAGGATTGACCGTAGTGAACACGTTACGAATCCCTTGCGTTTGTTGGCTCGCAGGACTCGTAGCCTCGTCCACTACCCCCAACTTTACCATTGACTGACCACTTGGGAATTCAGGCCAATATTGGATATGCCGCGATTCCAAGGAACTCCGTGTCTTCGAATATGGTCTAGCTCAAAATCTGAGTCTAACTGCTTAAGTGTTTGGGCCATTTTGCGAGCAAAGGCCGGATTCATTGGTTAAGCTAGAGTGATCGACTCATCGACCTCTCTTCATAAAATTGCAGACATTTGAAGTCTGGTCTTTTGCACAGGCAGCTTCTTCGAGATTATCAGCATGTCAACGGTACCTACGGAAAACGCGGCGACCCAAAAAGCGGTAGAGTTTGTTTCAAAGATTCGAGAGCGAATCGCAACTGTCGTGGTTGGCCAAGACGTCGTGGTGGAGCGAACATTGATTTCGCTGTTCACGGGCGGACACTTGCTGCTCCAGGGAGTTCCCGGACTGGCAAAGACATTGTTGGTTTCCGTGCTTTCGAAAACGGTTGATCTCGATTTTGCGCGAATTCAATTTACGATCGACTTGTTACCGTCGGACATTCTAGGGTCTGAAATTCTTGATCCAAGAACGAATGAATTCAAGATTCTCAAAGGACCTGTTTTTACGAATCTGTTATTGGCTGACGAAATCAACCGCGCTGCTCCTAAAGTCCAAGGCGCACTGCTGGAAGCAATGCAGGAAAGAAAAGTCACCATTGGCAACGAGACGTTTGGGTTGCCGGCTCCGTTTCTCGTGATCGCGACTCAGAACCCGATTGAGCAAAGCGGTACGTTTGAGCTTCCCGAGGCGCAGCTCGACCGATTTATGTTGTGTCATCGCCTCGATTATCCGACACCCGATGAAGAGAAAGAAGTCTTGCGGCGTAACGCTTCGCTCGGAATCAAGAAGCATGACAAAGGCGCGGTTGCTCGCACAGAGTTCGATATCCTCGACAACCAACCAGTTGGCAGTGCAGAGGATTTGATCGCCACGATGCAGGCCGTCCAAGACGTTCATATTAGCGACGTGTTCATTGACCATGTCGTGGAGCTTGTCAATCGAACGCGAGTTCATCCGGCGCTTGAGGTTGGTTGCTCACCGCGAGCGGGAATCGCTTTGCTAAAATCCAGTCGTGCCCGAGCGTTAGTGCAGGGCAGGGATTATGTGATTCCAGAAGACATGTACGCGCTTGCCGAGGATGTGATTTTGCACCGAATTCGATTGAACTATGAAGCGCTGGCGGACGGATTAACAGGGCCGGGTGTCCTAAGAAGCATCATGAACGAGATGGGTTTGACCGCCTCTACGATTTAGTTGATTTAGTTGATTTAATCAGTCGTTCAGTCGACAGGCGGTTAACTATTGGGAGCGATGATGGCAATTTTCAAACTCTTCACACGTAGAAACATTTCAAGCAACGGACGTTGATGAAGTACGAACTTGAAAGCATTGATACGCTTGATTCACGCCAGTTTATTATGGCGGTGAAGCGATTGGCGGACAGCTTGAGCTACGGTACGGATGCTTCGCCGTTTTTGGGAAGCGGGACCGATTATGTTCAGTCGCGAATTTATCAGCCGGGGGATCCAGTTCGTGCGATTGATTGGCGAATTACCGCGAGGACGCGAAAAGTTCACGTCAAAGAGTTTGAAACTCCCAAACGGATGCCCTGCTATTTGCTGGTGGACTCCTCGGCTTCGATGACCGTTAGTTCGACGCACCGAAGCAAATACGCGACTGCGGTGTATCTGGCGGGCGGATTGGCGTTCGCTTGTTTGGATCGTATCAGTCCAGTTGCAATCGTGGGTGTGGGAGAATCGGAACTGCGTTACAACCCTAGTTTGTCACGCGACAAAATCATGCAGTGGCTTCACAAACTTCGTCGCTACAATGTGAACGAGCAGACGATGCTGCACGAGCGATTACGGGAGTTGGGCCCAATGTTGACGACCCGATCACTGATTATTGCTTTGACGGATTTACACCAACCCGAAGCCATCGCGCCCCTCAAACGACTAGGCCAACAACACGATGTTGTGGCGCTTCAATTGTTGGATCCCGCCGAACGAGATTTACGAGGGGCAGGATTTGTTCGTGCTCGCGAAGCCGAAACAGGTAGGCCGATCACAACACGCGGTCGGAATATGGGTATCGATCAAGCGAATTTGAAACAGGAGCTGAAACGCGCCCAAGTCGATCACCTGATCATGCCAACCAACGAACCGGTCACTTATCGGCTCCGGCACTTTTTTAAATCACGCGGACTCCTCGGAAAGGGAGCGAGATGATTGGGACCCAGAAGTTGAATAATCGCCAGGTCGTGCTCAAAAGTTCGATGATCGCAATCGCAGGGGTACTCATGTTGGTCGCTGGTTCAACATTGAAAGCCGAAGATCAGCGTTCGCCTTCTGTTGGGGCTCCCGGTCGTATCGACCAGATTGTACTTCCAGGAACGGAACTAATCGCGAAACCGCTCGCGGAAGGATCACCGATTGTGATTCGTATTGTCGAAGTCTTCCCGCATGGCGACAGTTTTCGTTACGACTTGTTGTTCCATGGAATGGAGCCAGGAAAGTACAATCTCGCCGATTGGCTTGCTCGAAAAGACGGCACGTCCGCGGAGGGGTTGCCGGAGATTCCCGTTGAGATCCGGACGTTGCTTCCACCGGGGCAAATTGAACCGAATCCGCTCGAAAAGGGATGGCTTCCGCGGCTTGGCGGATACCGTGTTGTGATGTTTGGTTTGGTCGTGCTTTGGTCATTGATATTCCTGGGTTTGATTTTTGCCGGTCGAAAGAAAAAAGCAGAAGAGATCGCAACCGCCAAGCAATTGACGCTCGCCGATCTGCTTCAGACACGAATTGAATCGGCGTTATCAAACAAGATGCCAAAAACAGAGTATGCGGAGTTGGAAAGAATGTTGACCGCGTTTTGGCGAAAGCGGTTAAGTCTCGAATCGGAGACGCCTCATGCGGCGCTGGTTAAAATCAAGGAACACGATGAGGCTGGTCCGTTGATGAAACAGTTGGAAACTTGGATGCACAGTCCACGTCCAAGCGAAGATGTTGATTTGCCAAAATTGCTGGCTCCGTTTCGCGCGATGCCGATCGATACACCTGGTTTTGAAGCTTAGGAGACAAACACGGCAATGATTTTTGGGAATTGGTATTTTTTGATCGGCCTGTTTATCCCAGCCACGATGTTGGCTTGGATCTGGCTGCGCGACCAGTTTCCTTCGCTTGGATTTGGCTCGGACCGCCGAGTCGCATTGCCGCAGGATCACGGGATCGCAAAACGTGGCCGTGTGGCGGATTTTTTCATTCGGTGTTTTCTAAGTGCCGCCCCTTTGATGCTGGCGACCTCGATCATATTGCTTGCCGAACCAAGGCATCTCGATGTTCCACAGGAAAAGCGAGAGTTGACCAACATCGAATTTTGTCTGGATTTGAGCGGCAGTATGATGGGTCAGTTTGGCGGTGGGAGCCGATACGATGCGGCAATGAAGGCGCTCAATGGGTTCGTTGAGCAACGAAAAGGCGATGCGTTTGGGTTGACGGTGTTTGGCGATAACGCGGAGCACTGGATTCCTTTGACGACAGATCCATCCGCATTTCGGTGTGCGGTTCCATTTTTGAATCCCCGGCGGCTGCCTCAAGGTTACGGAGGCGGGACGATGATCGGGCTGGGGTTGAGGAAATGCCAAGAGGTTCTGGTGACTCGCGAAACGGGTGACCGAATGATTATCTTGATTTCCGATGGAGTCAGTTTCGATTTGGGTGATGGCCAAGAAGAAGAGATTGGGCGTTCGCTGAGAGAAGACAAAATCGTGGTTTACTCGATTCATATCGGCAGCGGGATGACGCCACCGGAAGTTTCGACCGTTACCAATATCACCGGTGGTCAATCGTTCAGCCCTCAAGATACTCAAGCCCTGCAAAGCGTGTTTCGGAAGATTGATGCGATGGAGGTCGCCGAGTTAACACGGACTTATGCCGAAGTGCTTGATTGGTTCTTTCC
>CAZQQR010000364.1:0-4885 GCA_964595515.1 uncultured Pirellulaceae bacterium | reverse complement strand
TATCCAGTTGAACCGCCACCAACGGATGAGTAACCCGTCGAACCTCCAGTACTTCCAAATCCACTCGAGCCACCTCGCAATCGTCCAAGCCGACTTCCAAACAAGCCTCCGCCCAAACTCCCACTTCCGAGACTACCACTTCCGAGACTACCACCGCTTCCAAGGCTCCCACCACCACCTGATCCACGGCCGCCAAACAGACCACCGAGGATTCCGCCACGCGACGAAAACCCGCCGCGTGAACCTGTGGAGCTTTGTCCAATCCCAAGCCCCGCGGTTCGAGACCCGATACGGTTTAACAAGTTGCGAACGGGAGCACGCCCGGCGAGACCACCGGTGCTTCCCCAAGCACCACCACTACCGAGACTACCTCGCGAACCCCAAGCCCCTCCGGATGCCTCCAATTGGGTTGTTGGAAACGAGATTAAGACCAGAACACTTAGGAACGTGAAAATTTTGTAGCTATGTATCATCGCCGTGCACCTTTGCCCACGTTGCATCCTCAAACCAACAAAATGGCCGGGAATTTCAACTTCAACTGTTGATCGGATAGGATAACAGGCAATTTTGGCAATTCAAGCCAACTGGGAGCTTTTGGTTGCCTGCGAGGAAAATCAGGGTTACCAGTAAATAGGACACAGCCAATGATTTATCGCGTTTTGTAGCTGGATTTCTCGGTCTTGTTCTTCCCAGAAAGGCGAAGCGTGACCATCACTTGGCCGTCCACAAGCATTCTTACCATTTGCATCCGCGGGCTCGACAACCCTTGATCCCAACCTTGATTGATCCCAATAAACGGCAATCAAACTGACCAAGCAGACCTTAATCGTGGAGCCAACAGCTTTCCGGCCTCAACATCGTCGACCATTTCTTCGCGTACCGGATCCCATTGGATTGTCCTGCCAACACGCATCGCGATGTTATTCAAATGACAGATCGTGGCAGTCCGATGACCAATCTCCGCGGTTGCCATTGTCTCGCTTCGGTTTAAAACGCAATCAACGAAATTTTTATGATGTCCGGGGCTTCGGCCCAATCGAATTTTGAAATCGTCAGGGACCGGCATCTCATTAGTGATCCCCTTTCCCTTGGCAGCACCTTTTGGAATCCACTCAGGGTTAGAGGCTGAAAGTTTGCCGCCATGAATCGCGACCATGATCCAACCATCGGAGCCCTCGAATTTTAGTCCACGTGGTCCATCGGTTGTCCCGACTAATTTCACTCCATCGGCATAAGTGTTTGTGAACTCGTAGTCCCACAGTGCATCGTAAGGGCTACCCTGCGTCTGCACTCCCTTGGCTTCGAATTTGACAGGCCCCGAATTGTCCATCCCCAGTCCAAGCTGTGCGATGTCGATAATGTGAGCGCCCCGATCTGTCATTTCACCGCCACCACAACTCAAAATGAATCGCCACCAGAAATGACATCGCTCGGGATAGTAGTCGATCGGCTCGTTCGGCCCCTGCCAAAAATCCCAATTCAAACTTTCGGGAACAGGCTGGGATTTTGGAATGGTGGTTAAAGCGCGAGCCTTCAAATGATGCTCTTGATCGCAAGGCATCTGAATACGAACAGTGTGAACTTTTCCGATCCGGCCGTTGCGTACTAATTCAGCCGCAAAACGACAATTGGCATTGGAACGTTCGTGACTGCCGCACTGAAGCACACGACCGGTTTGCTGCACTGTATCGCGAATCGTTTTGCTTTCACCAAAAGAGTTCGCGAGCGGTTTCTCGCAATAGACATCTTTTCCGTTTCGCATCGCCAACACCGAAGCGACGGCATGCCAGTGATCGGGCGTGGAAACATGAACGGCATCTACATCATCACGCTGAATTAGTTCGCGGAAATCTTCGTAGGCCGCGCAGTCCTCATTGCCATTTCGTTTATTAATTTCCTGAACTGCCGTATTCAAATGTTCTTTGTCTACATCACATGCACCAACAAATTGAACCCTTGGATCGGAGATAAAGCGTTTTGTATTGTTGCGTCCTTTTCCTCCGCATCCAATCGCACCCATCACAACTCGATTGCTTGGAGCTATCGTCCCGCCGAGCCCCAATGCCGAAGCAGGCACAAAAAATGGAACCGCAAGTGCAGAAGACGTTTGTAAGAATTGTCGTCGGTTGCCAGCCATGTTGCCCTCTATTGAAAAACAATTTGAACCATCAATCAATTGTAATATCTAACGCGCCGACTCAAATCTTCTTTTACCATCGGCAATGTTCAATCCACGGAACGCTCTCAGCTCTACCAATCCCAATTGCCCAGCATCGCACCGTCAGATCGGTTTCCGAGGTTTCCAAACACGATCGGATCAATATTGTGATTGATAAATTGAATCGATCCGTCACCCATACAAAAAACGACTCCACCCGGATGTCTACCAGCAAATCCGCCAACATCCGTTGCAACGACCGGGCCAGCAATCTTACTAGCCCAATCGCGCCAAGACAGGATCTCGCCAGTATTTCTCAGTGATGATCTTGTCCCCGAAGCCCAGCCAAGACTGTCGGCGTAGGCTTCGCTTTCTCCGATAAGAATTGTGTTTGAGCTACCGTCATAAATGTCGGTATAAGTCACCTTACTGTTTAAAAACAGCAACCCGTTGTTGTCTTCGTCTATTTGAGCCTCACTTCCATGGTGGCATCCTGCGTAGTTGGCCAGTGCTGCATCTTCATCGATGTTCAGCATCCCAAAACCGCTTGAAGGACAAGCAAAAATTGGAATGTGCGACAGCCGAGCTTTCGCGTTTGCGGGAGCGTAAGTGCCCAACGAAATGTCAAAATTGTCCGCGACCGCTCGCTGTTCAATGTATGGCAAAAGCTGAACCAGAAAACTAACGTGCTGGCCTTTGGCCAGATGAACGATCGGACCTTTCGGATTGATCGAACCTTCGGGTAATCGCTCGGTTGCGAATTCATAATTGTGAGTCGCAAGCCCCAATTGCGCTGAATTGCTCATGCAAACCGTTCGGCGAGCGGCTTCACGGACTTGCTGAACCGCCGGTAGCAGCATACCAATCAATATCCCAATGATCGCAACAACGACCAACAATTCAACCAACGTAAATGCCGCTTGTGATCGCAACTTCGATGAACAACAAACAGGAACTTGATTTCGGTAACGTTTGCAATAGTTTCTCATAATAGTCTCAAATTCTTGGACACAATTTTGTTCGTGGTAACGCTATTTCGTGGCCGCTATTGTTTCTGTTTGACTTTGTTCTCGGAGCCCGATTTTTCTTTAGACGAAGACTCCGTCAGGCTCGAATCTTTTGAGCTGTTTTGTTCCGTCCGTGCAACAAACATGGTGTGTGAGCGCTGCGTCGTAAATGACCACTCCCCTGCCCCGCTCAAAGTCGCCAGAACCAAGACTTCGGGGCGAGTATTCAATTCTTCCGAAGCCCCTGATTCATCCACTTTGATTTCAATGGTTGCTTTGGAGTGCTCACCTAGGAACTTATCAATCGAAATCGTCTCACCAGAATATACGGGTTGCGATTTGACCTTCTTGATCGCAGTCCGAATTCCGGCATCAAGCATCAATCGAGTTTGCTCCATCTGCAGTTCTTGTCGCAGTTGTCTTCGGTGCCGAATGCCTCCTTGGACCATTCCAAACAAAATGGTCGAGGCGACAATCATCAGAACGATTACGATGACCAAAATCGAGCCGCTCCTGGGGTTTCGTTGGGAGATCTTATTCATCAGCGTCTCCCCAACGATTCACTTTTGCTCGAATGTGAAAATCGACGCCAAGTTTTTGATCAGCAGTAGGATCGTCGAATACGGGCGAGTTAATTTCGGGCAGATTATTTTCCGGCACGTCATTCTTCAATTGCGAAGACTCTTGGACCGGTTTATCCTTCTTTTGAATCGGTCGGCCAAACTCATCAGTGTTCATTGCGGCAACAATTTCAGGATTCGGCTGCTGCAACTTCAGCGGCACTTTGATTCGATTGACAACGATGCCAATCCAATCAGGAAAATCAGCTTGGTCCCACTCAATAGTTGAGCGAGGAGAAAGCAAAAAGTAGTCGGAGTGCACCTTCGGTTTTTTCGTCTCGGAAGTCGTCAAAGCTCTGACCAACGAATGTTTGTCATCGCCAATGGTGTAGGAAACGGATGTCGAATTTTCCATCCTCAGTGTCAACACGTTTTTCTCGTCAAGGCTGACTTTTGTTGCCAGCCTGACATCTGACCGAAACGTCGAACCAAGTTGAAGCAATCGAGAATGGTGCTGTTGAGTTTCCTTTATCTGACGAGAGAACTTCATTGTTTGATGAATCCAACTCGCCGACAGCACAAGGATGATCGACGATGCCGAAAGAACACAAAGCACTTCGAGCATGGTAAAACCGGCTCGACGACTAGCTACGACATTATGCGAATTCCTTTTGAAGGCGATCACTCTTCCTCCTCCCCGTCAACAATCCAGCCGGACAACTCAACAGGCGATCCTGGATTATTTCGTTTCCAATTAATGCGCAGCACAATTCGATCGCCAATGGCGTCTTGGATTATCTCGCCTGTGAGAATGGCTTCCTTCAATGTCCGTTGACAGGCCTCGGAAGGTTCCAGGTTTTTCAACTCTGCCTCGATCTGATCACCCGACAACAACGTTAGACGTTCCAATTGGTTCGACAACTCGCAAGACGCCATTCGGTGGTGCCCTACAGATTTCCACAGTTGATTAATTTGAAAACAAAACGTTGTGACGAAACTCATGATGCCCACCATGATCGCAACGGCAACCAACATCTCCGCTAGAGTAAAACCCTGCCGCGAACGGCCAAACCGCCGATTGCAACTTTGGGGCAACCGAGTGGTCATATTTAGGTTCAACTCGCTTTTTCCGTAGCGGAACTCGTCAAGAGTTCTGTCCG
>CAZQQR010000363.1:0-4901 GCA_964595515.1 uncultured Pirellulaceae bacterium | reverse complement strand
AACCAAACGCGTTGGGCTTCAGCCTGGAGTGCGATGTGGCCATACGAAAGTTTCATGTCAGCCCCCTGAGCAATGATTGGTTTTGCTTCTTTGCTATTGGGGTCTAGTTGCGGGTTGGTGTAACGCAGCACCTCTTTGCCTTCGACGCGGTAAATGATCAAGTCATGCCCATGGACTTCCATTTCAACACTTACCCACTGGTCCGCGGGGATGGTTGGGCCAGATGATTTTACGATGTGTTGCGTTGTCAATTTGCCGTCGTAAACCAAATGAGTGCCCGGCGTGCAAACGTTTCCTGTTTGTCGTTGCTTGCCTTGTTTAAGCTCTGCTAGAAACTGCATTTCAAGGCTTGCTGGGAAACCTTGATTCAGCTCGACGCTTTGAGGTGATTGGGAGTGAAGCATGACTCCGCTGTTGAGGTCCACATAGCTGGGCGCGTCCTTAAGTTGACGACCATCGAATCGGTAATCCATTCTCAGTTTGTAATGAGAGTAAGCAAGGTTCGAATAGAGATGGCCATACCGGCCGCCGAACTCTTTGTAATCATCATATTCACATTTGAGGATCCCATCTTCGACACGAAAAGTGTTGGCGTAATTCTCGCCGAGCGGATGGCCACAGATTTTGATTGTCCAGCCATCCAGATTCTTTCCGTTGAATAGATCGATCCATTTCTCTTGGTCAGTGTCGGATTCTTTCGTTGCCGATTTCCCGTCGGTGGGCTGAGTTGTTGAATTTTGCGCGAATCCCGATTGAGTCATTCCGGCTAGAAAGATGATCAACAAAGTGCGAATAAGACTCATGAAGAATTCTCGATAAAAAGTTGAAAGCCTGTGCAACAGTTGCAATAAGTTCACTGCCGCGTTTATTCTAACCAGAATTCGGTTGAATACGGTTTAGCCGGCCAAGGTCTAAGGGCGAATGAAGTTGGGGCTGCAAACGATACTCTCAACCAAAAACCGAAAACTTCGATCGTGTTCATCGAGTTCACTCAGGATCGAGTCGATTTGTGGTCGATCGGAAATTTCAACGGTACGCCCAAGTGCATACGCCATCATCTTTTCGGTGAGTGCTTTGGCAAATTGATCTTTTTGCTTTAGCAAGATGCGTTTGAAATCAACGATCCCCTCAAACGGTTTCCCGAACACCTCGCCGGAGGCGTCAATTTTGGCACCTTTTCGTTTCTTGCTCCCGTTGTATCGTGATCGGTAACGCCCGATTGGATCAAAGTTCTCAAGCGCGAATCCCAACGGATCGATCTTTCGATGACACTCGGCACAGCTCGCATTGGAGCGATGTTTTTCAAGTTGATCTCGGATCGTTTTCGCACCCCGAATATCAGGATCCAGTGGTTCAATGTCTGGCGGTGGAGGGGAGGGTGGTGTACCGAGAATATTCTCGAGCACCCAAACGCCGCGAACAATCGGCGAAGTATCCACTCCGTTGGCGGTGACGGTCAAAAGGCTGGCCTGTCCCAAAAGTCCACCACGATTGCCTTGCTTCTCGATGCTGACCTTTTGAAATTTGTTCCCTTTTGGAATATTGCTGAGCCCGTATAGTTTCGCCAGGGCCGCGTTCACGATCACGAAATCGCTGTCAAGAAAATTGTCGATACTCAAGCCTTCGTCAAGAATATGACGAGTGAACAAGATCGTTTCCTGCTCCATCGCTCGCTCTAAATCTTGGTCATGGTAGACACGAAACGAGCCGCTGTTCTCCGGTGGTGTTTGTCCCAGGAGGCCGAGTGTCAGCCAGCTTTCAAGGAATCCTGTGATGAATCTTTCGGATCTTGGATCTTTCAACATGCGTCTGACCTCAGCCTTTAGCACGGCAGGGTTAGCGAGCTTTTTTTCGTCAGCCAATTGACGCAGTCGTTGGTCTGGAATCGAAGACCAAAGGAAATACGAAAGTCGCGCAGCAATCGCGTGCTGGCCAAGCGTTCCATCGTCATCTGTTGCCGGTTCATCCAGGTAGAGAAAGGATGGAGAGCAAAGAACTGCCGAAAGTGCATTCTTGTAGGCTTGCAACGGACTCACGCCTTGCTGTTGTCGCCGCTCGATGAGATCGAGGAAACGACCGACGTCTTTTTCTTGAACAGGTCTGCGAAACGCGCGACTGAGAAAGTTGGTTAAGTTTGTTTTGTTTTTAGAGGCATCAAACTTGGAACCGCCAAGCAATTCAGTTTGAATCGCTGAAGGCCATTGATCGAAAAACGGACCGCGGACTTTCGCGGAGTAGATTCGAATGTGGGGAAGTTTTCCAAACTCCAGTCCGTGAACGAAGGCGGATTCAACCGCGGGATTCTTTTGGCCTTTCTTGGCCAGCAGAATTTTTCCAACTTCGATATGGGCAGCACGCATTCGACCCGAACCGTTGGGCCAGATAAACCTCGGTGTCGTACCCTTGTTCAACCAAACTTTTGTTTTGATCGTTTCCCGTTTGTCCGAAAGCTCAAATCGAGCAAGCTCCGGTTCAAGCGGCTGTTGAATGTGTAGTTCACTGTAACTTTTATCGCCCGGCGTAACTGCAAAAATGATCGGCTCATCCGGGTCGGTTCCAGAATGATTTTCTTTGTACTTTGGACGTCGATGCATCGCCTGAAGATCAAGCGTCAACTCATAGAATCCGTCCTCGGGAACGCCTTCTGCTAAACCCGCGATAAATCCGTAACTGCCCATGTGCCGCTGAGCTCGGGGGTTTTCATAGATTCGAATTGTTCCAGGCAGTTCGCTTTTATTCACCTGTTTGTTTTGACGTTTTGCCGCGCCGGTCTCCATTCGGATGCGCCGATAATCCAACTCCGGTTGTTGCATGAATCCACGATCGAAGAACCATGTTTGTACTTTTGGTTTTTCGATCGAAGGAATGGCTTTGTCGATTATTTTCTCTGCGGCTAACAAATACTGGTGCAGCAGAAACCCGGAGGTCACCAACGCTTCGCCCTGATTGTCCAGGTGATGTACTTTTTGATCGGCGGGAAAGCCCTCGGTCGGATCGAATCCACGAGTGTCGATGTCAAACAGGTCACTAATCGTTGCGAGGTACTCGCGGCGATTGAGGCGGCGCAAAATGGTCTCGCCGTTGTCGGTTTTCCGATTCGCTTGCGTTTGCTCAATCGCGGTCGTGAGCCAAGCGATGACGGCGGCCCTTTTTTGGTCCGTTGGTTGAGGTCGGTCGCTCGGTGGCATTTCGCCAAGATTGAGTTGGTCCAACGCATCCTGAAAATCAATCAGCATGTCGTCGTTAGGGATCGGGAACTGCAAGCCGTCGAATCGACGTTCAGCTTTTTGCTTTTTTGTGCCGTGACAGGTCAAGCAGTGCGTTTTGAAGAATGGCTGAACCAACGTTTCGAATTCGTCGTCGTTCTTGTCCTCAGACGGTTGTGTATTTTGAGCATCTACCCGATTGGACGCGAAAATAGTTGTTAGTAGCAATAGATTTACTATCAACGATGAATATGCTCTCCGCGAAGTCAGCCGCGCCATCATACCTTAGACTCCAACCCTGGAAATGTTCCGTTGCTGTTTCCAAAGCTTGAGTCTTCGATGCCCATTCGATGAAGCATCGTTAGGTAAAGATTGCAAAGCGGTATTCGTTTTTGTTTTTGCTTAGGCAGTATTCGATGCTCGCCAAGTTTGAATCCACCGCCCGCAACGATGATCGGCAAATCAGTGTTAGTATGTGAATTCGCGTTCCCCATCCCACTGCCGAACAGGATCGCGGTCTGGTCCAGCAAGTTGCCGTTGCCGTCGGGAGTTTGAATCGACTTTAGCCGATCAAGAAAGACATTGAACTGTTGCATTTGGTACTCTTCGAGCTTGACCAGTCCTGCGATGTTTTCCGGGTCTTTGCCATGATGCGACAATGCGTGATAGCCTTTTTTCAGACCGAGAATGCTGGTCTTGAAATTCGTCCCAGCAAGTTCAAGGCTCGCGATGCGTGTCGCATCAATTTCTAAAGCAATCGCAATCAACTCGTAGAGATCAGGAATATCGTCGATCAGGTTTTCGTTTTCTGGTTCATCGATCGAAGGTTTTGGTTTTGGAATGAGTTGCCATCGCTCTTGTTGTTGGATTCGCTTTTCTACATCACGAACAGACGAAAAATATTCATCAAGTTTGCTTTGGTCTCGTTTGCTTACGCGCCGGCCAAGACTTTTGGCTTCGTCCTGAACCGCATCCAAGATAGAGCCGTGAAGATTGAATCGGTCCATCACTTCTGCTGTTTTTGATTTATCAACGTTGACGAAGAGTTTGCGAAACAATTCACGCGGTCCCGAAATCGGCGGAACGCGAACCCCTGTTCGAGTCCAGCTCATCTTGCAGCCACCGTGCAGTCCATCGGTGGAACCAATAGTCAAAGAAGCGAATCTTGTTTTCGGACCAAGGACTTCCGCCGCTCGTTGGTCAAGTGAAATGTTTCCATCGGGCATCGCACTGGAGTCTTCCAGACGAACTCCGCAAAGAAACGAGTGGACTGAAAAGTGTCCGCCTTTGATGCCGTGGTCGAGATTGGAGAAAACGGAAAAATCTTTCCGGTGTCGTTCAATCGGCTTGAGCAACTGAGTCATTGCATAGTCGCGCCCCGCCTGTTTTGGAAAGAACTTTGGCTGATACATTCCGAACGAGTTGCCAATGCAAACCATTCGTTTGGATTCAGATGATCGCTGTGCAGGAGTCTGTGCAAGCAAGCTCGCCGCGGGGAGTGCTTCCATCGCAGGAATCGCTAATGTGGCAAACGCGGATTTAAGAAACAGTCGTCTTTGGTTTTGTTGCTTCATGGCTTTACCTGAGCGCATTTTGTTGCTGTATTTGGCAGAAAAGATAGCCTAATGTATGACGCTTATGGTTCATGACGTATTGGCGAAAATTCTCGCGAAACGTGACAATTGGACGAAATCC
>CAZQQR010000362.1:0-4904 GCA_964595515.1 uncultured Pirellulaceae bacterium | reverse complement strand
TTGCCCGTGAAATCGGAACGACCTGAGTCATCCACACAGTCGCTTTACATCGGCAAAGTTTGCCGAGACTGCAGGCCTTCGCACAGGACGACGATAGCATTTGTGTGACAGCACTTTAAATGTAAAGCGACCCGATTCTATGAATAACGATACGGCCAACGAAGAACAGAATTCTGAACTTGCGGACCTCAAGAAAGCTCGCAAATCTCGCAAAGGCTCTGGTCTCCAATCCCCCTTGGAGACATACCTTCGTGAAATCAATGAGACGGCATTGCTCACAGCGGACGAAGAAAAAGAGCTTGCCCGAGCGATTGCCAAAGGCGACGCAAGAGCACGCGATCGGATGGTTCGAGCCAACCTTCGACTGGTCGTCAACATCGCCCGAGGGTACACCGGCAAAGGCCTCGGGCTGCAAGATTTAATCGAAGAAGGAAACCTGGGTCTATTGCGGGCCGTCGAAGGTTTCGACCCTGAAATGGGAACGCGATTCAGCACTTACGCAAGTTACTGGATCAAGCAATCCATTAAGCGAGCGTTAATTAACTCCGCCAAGACGATTCGAATCCCAGCTTACATGGTTGAGTTGCTTTCGAAATGGCGAAGAGCAACCGTTCGACTAACTGATGAGCTGAAACGTAATCCAACTCCAGAAGAAGTCGCTCGATTGCTCGGTTTGCCAAAACGCAAACTTCCGATCATCAAAAAAGCGATCCAGATTTACAACTCGACACCCCAAACGGATCAATCTGACTCCGGATGGTCACTTGGCGAGATGGTAATGGATGAGCGGATGCGTTCCCCAGAAGATGAGCTACTTGAGAATGACATCATGGCTCAAATCAAGACCATGATGGGCGACCTGGACGAACGAGAGTTCAACGTTCTTCGGATGCGATTTGGGCTTGAGAACACAGAGCCCCACACGCTGAAAGAAATTGGAGAAAAATTGGGGCTTACTCGTGAACGAGTACGTCAGATCGAAACGGAAGCCCTGAAAAGACTTGGTGAAGGACTTCGAGATCCGTTCGACATGGAAATGTTGATGCCGTTCAAGATTTGAATCAGTCGAACTCAATAGAGGAATGGCTCGAACCTAAATGGTTTGCGAGTCGCACGAGTTGATCAATTTTTGACCGCAGATTCCGCGGCAATTGAATAAAAGACAAAGCGTAACGAGTGTTTTCTACAATCATTTCAATAAAGTGAAATCACGCTACGCTCTGTTTTTACATGAACGACGGACAATTATTGTCCGTCGTTTTTTTTTGTGTTGATCAGTACGAAATTCAATTTTTCGTGATCTTATCACGCTTGGTTGCGGTAATCATATTCGGCAGCGATCATTGCTGAAGCAACCTCCCGGATTATTGGACGCATAACTCGATGCAAATTGGAATCGCAGGATCAGGGATCGCCGGTCTATCGGCCGCTTGGCTTCTGCATCGCGCCGGCCACCGCGTAACGATCTTCGAAAAACACTCATCGCTTGGAATGGGGGCCCACTCGGTTGAGCTACCGAGCAATTCATTCCCCGGACAGCCATCAAGTTTCCGGATCGACGTGCCTCCGAGAATGTTCAACGAAAAGACCTGGCCAAACATCTTTCGGTTGTACAGAGAGATTGGGGTGGAAACGACGAAGGCCGACCAATCGAAATCGTTCTCGATTTCCGGCAGCAAACCGTATCTAAGCCTTGCGTCTTCATACCGTCCGCAACTTTCTCTCGACCTACTCGCAAAATCCACTCGCCAGATTCTTGCGGATATTTCGCGAATGATGAAGGAAGCTCCCAAGGATGTATCAAATCTGGAAACAGCAGAACTCACGTTTGATGAATATCTGCAATCCAAAAACTATTCCCAGGCATTCATCGATGAATTCCTTTACCCGTCTCTTTCATCAACCGTTTGCACTTGTTCGTATAGCGCGATCAAGAACTATCCAGCAGCGGTCATGCTGCAAACAATGATTGGAGTAGCATCAGATTCGGGGCTGTATCGAACTCGATTCGGAACCGCCGATGTTGTGAATCGACTGACCGAAGGGATCGAAGAGATTCGACTTGAAACCACCGTCACCAAGATCCGCCGAAATCAAGACAAGATCGTTGCAGTATCAGAATCAAGTTCATCACAGCCAATGGAACAGGTTTTCGACCATTTTATCGTTGCGACACAAGCCAATGCGGCACTGCGAATTGATACGGAGTTCTCGGAGGAAGAACGCTCAGCACTTTCAGCCTTTCAATACGAAGATGTAACGACTTTGATCCACACGGATCCGAGACTGATGCCGCCTCAACAAAAAGATTGGGCCAGTTTCAACTTGATTTCTGACCCGTCAAAGTCGCGGGCCATGTGTTCGATTTGGATGAATCAATTTTGCGACTTCGAAACCGAAAATCCAATTTTCCAAACGATCATGCCGACGATCGATCCGGAGCCCGCTAAGATTTTGCACACATCGAAAATGCAGCGGCCCATTGTTACGGCTGATTCCGTTAAGAGTCTCAAGCAATTAAAGGAAGTTCACCGCGAGCCAAACCGGCGATTGTGGTTCTGCGGTTCTTATGCAAGTTCCGGAGTCCCGTTGCTAGAGAGTGGCCTGACGTCGAGCATCCATGTTGCTCGGCGGCTGGGCGTCGAGTGGGATTCTCCCGTAGGAGCCAACTAGTGGTAACCTTTTTCGCAGTTTTTGAGACGTAATCAGATCAACACACTTTGGCAAAACAAAAAACGGCAAGCCGATCAATAAAGACGATCGACTTGCCGGAAGTGGTATGAATTTTAAAACGGGTGGCTGATTCATTCAGCCGAAAGTCTTGACGACTTCCGCTACGACCATAATCCAAATTTTTAACTTTGACGAACCACTGACTCGTGGCGAATTACATAATCGAGAAGTAGTTATCGCAGGCGAAATCAAGTGCTTCTTCAGAAAGCACTTTTGGTCGCTTCAAGAATTTGCAATAGTTGGTTACTTGTAGCAACAAGTCACGTGGGTGGCAGTTTCGTAGCGGCCGGTTGGTGGGCACGTAGTGCTTGGTGATCAGCTGCTGAATCAACTCCGGCTTCCACTCGAACTTGTACACTTTGCACATGATCTTGAAGAGTTTGACGAAGTTCTCGACTGACGGATTGGGGACTTCAATCTTGTAAGGAATACGTCGAAGGAACGCGTCATCGACGAGGTCTTTCGGTTCCAGGTTGGTTGAGAAAACAACCAGTTGATCAAACGGCACCTGGATTTTTTTACCGTTACTCGTGTTCAAGTAATCGTAACGTTTTTCCAGTGGAACGATCCAGCGGTTAAGCAACTCATCGACGGACATTCGTTGACGGCCAAAGTCATCAATCAGGAGCAAACCGGTGTTGCTCTTCATCTGAACGGGAGCTTCGGAAATGCCAGTCATTGGGTTGTACTGAATTTCAAGGTGTTCCATCGTTAGCTCACCACCGACCACAATCGTAGGCCGTTTAATTCGGACCCAACGCTTGTCGTAGCTGTTGTTTGAGAGAAGACCTTCGCCGTCTTCTAGAGGAACTTCTTCGTGGCTCATTGGGTCGAACACGCGAACGATATCGCGGTCCATGGTGATCGCCCGTGGAATCCAAACGTAAGGTCCAAACGCCGCGGTAATTCGTTCGGCGATACTTGTTTTACCGTTTCCAGGGTAACCATACAGGAACATACCGCGACCACTGTTCACAGCGGGGCCGAGCTTGACCATCATTTGAGGGTCGATCAAAAGATCGGAGAACGCTCGGTTAAGATCGTCTTCACCGGGGCTTTGATCGTTAATGGTTTGAGCTTCAACACTTGCAACGTAATCGTCGAAAGAGATCGGGGCCGCACCGAAATACGAACACATGTCCGAATAGCGCTTTCCGCGGTTTCGACCGGACTCGGTTAATTTACAGATGTAGTCGTTCATGGCCGAGGCGTCGATGTATCCGAGTAGTTGCTCAGACTTAAGTCGAACGATCGTATTTTCAATGATCTGAAACGTAAGTCCCAACTGTTCACTGATTTTTCGAATCGAAGCTTCGCCTTTGGCCAGCAAGAACTTGCAGACTAACTCTTCCACCATCGTTTCAGAGATTCGTGCTTCTTCGATTGAGTTTGGCTCGCATGGAAAAAAATCGCCATTCTGATCACGATTCTCGATAGGTTCAGGTTTGCTCACCGATGACATTATTGCCGACGAATCGGAAGTGACGGCGGGAACTTCGGTAGATCTAGGGCGAGCGCCCATGCCACCGCTTCCACCAGACGTTAAGCCGTTAATTCGGGCTAATAAATCGTCGATGTTTTCAGTTGAATCGCTTGCAAGAGATTCGTTTTGTTTCGTTTCGTTTTCCATTTGCCTATTCCATATCATTCGCGATTCGCGCTGGTGAACGAAGGAAAGTAGGTCGCTGTTGGGATGCTGTCAAAAATTACCCTCATCTATGACAGCGAAAGGTGCTTCCGGCGGAGTCTGCACCGACTCTTCCGGTTATCCGTCTTGTAACCCGCTTTCGCCACCAACACTTGGAGCAACTTCGCTTGGCGAAGTCTGATGTTTTGTTGTGGGGAGATTGTGGGAAGATTTACATCTCAGCGGATTTTCTGCAGGCTTGTTGCTTTTGAAGCTTGAGCCGTGATAATCGGCGGTTAGTCAGACCGAATCAGCCCGAAAACTTGCACGTCTTCGAAAGCCGACGTGCCTTAATTAAGAGGATCGATATGAAGAAGTTAACCAGATTTATGCTTGTGGCGTTGTTAAGTCTCGCGACAACTGCTGTAAATGCTCAAGATCAATCAAAAACGGAAACTGCGCCCACCAATGATCAAGCTGAGAAACAAGCGGACGCTGGACCAACTCCAGTCAAGCTTGCTGAAGGTGCGGCAGAGCTTTCACC
>CAZQQR010000361.1:0-4935 GCA_964595515.1 uncultured Pirellulaceae bacterium | reverse complement strand
CGGTTGAATTCGATTCGCCGTCGACCAAGTTGTTGTTGAAGCCGCTGGACGATGCTGCTGTGCATCTGGCTCACGCGACTTTCACTTAGATCCAACGTTGCACCGATCTCTTTCATCGTCAATTCTTCATAGTAGTAAAGAATGATGATCAAACGTTCGTTGCGGTTAAGGCCTTTGGTAACCAAACGCATCAGGTCGTTTTTCTGAATTCGACGCGTTGGGTCTTCGCCTTTTTTGTCTTCCAGGATGTCGATTTCTCGAACGTCCTTGTAACTATCAGTCTCGTACCATTTCTTGTTCAAACTGATGAGACCGACAGCATTCGCGTCACTCATCATTTTTTCTGTCTCTTTGACAGTCAGTTCGAGAACTTCTGATAGCTCGATAACCGTTGGAGCCCGACCTAGTTTGGTCTCAAGCTTTTTGGTCGCGTTGTTAATCTTGCTGGCTTTGGAACGAACAAGCCGGGGAACCCAGTCCATCGTTCTCAGTTCATCAAGCATCGCTCCACGAATACGTGGGACGCAGTAAGTTTCAAACTTGACACCGCGTTCCATGTCAAACGCGTCGATCGCGTCCATCAATCCGAATACGCCGGCTGAAATCAAGTCGTCCAGTTCGACACCATCAGGAAGTCGTTGCCAAATCCGTTCGCCGTTGTATTTTACGAGCGGGAAGTAACGTTCCATCAGCTGGTTGCGAAGTAGTTTGTCCGTGCAGTCTGGTTTGTACTGTTTCCAGACTTCAAGAATTTTTTCCGCGTCAGCAGCCTTAGTCGCCATGCAATCCTCCGTGATTGTTGCGCCGTGCACTTTCGTGCAGTCTTATTTTTGTTTGGTTCGAACCACGAGTGTTTGAACCATCAGTTTTCAATTTGGAGACACTTGGAAGTGCCATTCTCAGAACTAACTAGTGAGTTCAGTTTGCTCTGAGAGGAAGGTAAATATCAAAATAAGCTTCGCCGCGTCAATGAAACAATTACACGATGGTGTAATTTTATTCTCGTTTTTTCGCGTGTATCCCTGCTGTATCCTGGAAGCTGCGCACGCGTTGCCGAGTACGCAGTTACCGCAGTAATATTATTCGGCGATTCCAACTCCAGACTTTCGCTGAAAGTTCACATTATCCAGTTGGGGCGACATTTTCGTGAACGCAAACGATCGTTAAAGAAAATGATAGCAACGGTCGGAGTTTCCCGATTAGAGAAATAGGATGTGTACCGATTGGTCGTGTTTTTTTTTGTAGCGGAACTCGTCAAAAGTTCTGATTGCACCAATTTTCGGAAGTCTTGACGGCATCCGTTACATTCTTTTCAAAACCAATCCTCAGCATAAGGAACAAGGCAGACCGCTAATCCAACGGCGGCGACGGTCGGTGGGCCACGAAGAATCGTAATGACCTCCGACTCCGATAAATATCATTAGGCGGCCGCACTAGAAAGTGATGCGATCTGGTCGATCGTGACTTCACCGACGACTTCGATCGAAGCCCCATTGGCTTCCTCGGTTCCCAATACGAACATTTCTTGAGCATGTTCAACCGCGAGTTCCGAGATGATTGGACGAATGGACTGGTCGACCAATGCGATTGGCCGCATTCCGGAAGCAACCATTTTCTTGGCGGCATCCTGAATCGCAAATGCGATGCTTTCTACGACCGTTGGCGATAAATCAATTCTGATTTCGTTTCGATCACGTTCCCATGAGCAGGCGATTCGGTTTTCCAGTTCTTTGGCGATGGTGAACACAGAAATTGGCAACTTGTTTGCGCCCGAGAGTCCAGATGAAATGTGTTGACCCAGTCGGATTCGGACTTTTTCAGTCAATTCCCAGTGATTGGCAGTCTTATTTGCATGGTCACCAAGCGTTTCCACGATCAAGCTCAATGGCCGAATCGAAACGCCTTCTTTGACGAGGTTCTTTAACACATGTTGAATTTGGGCGATCGACATTTGATCGGGTACCAAGTCTTCAACAACCGCTGGAGATGATTTCCGCAGTTCATCAATCAATTGCTTGGTCGCGTCACGGGTTAGTAATTGATCCGCGTAGTCGATGGCAGCGAATTGCAGTTGATCAGCAAGTACTTCGGCAGCAGATTGGACTTGATAACCGAGGTTGAGTGCAGACTCGGCTCCCTCCGGCTTAATCCAAAAAGCTGGGTAACTCGTCAATTGGTCTTCAACCATTCCATCAACAATTCCGTCACCAAGGGGGCCGTTGGCCCGCCCATCATCTACCGCCATGAACTTGGTTGGTTCCAGACGTCCTTGCTCGACGACGTTTCCTTGAATTCGAATTTGAAAAGCGAGAGGGTCGATTTTAAGATTATCGCGAATTCGGATCTTCGGCAAAATCATGCCCATATCCGTCGCCAGCTTTTTTCGTATTTGAGTGATGAGCGCAAGTAAATTACCGCCTTGTCTGGCATCAGCCAAACATATCAATCCGACGCCCAGTTCCATTTCAACCACATCATTGCTGAGTAGTTTATCGATCGTAAGCTCTGTGTTTTGAACGGGCTTGGCTGGTTGATTCTTAGCGAGGTTTGCTTTCTCTGCCGCTTCTTGTTGAATGAGAAAGTAAGCCGCAATCAGGCAGCCCGCAGCCAACAAGAAAAGAGGGATCTTCGGAAGCTCGGTCAGAATGAGCAGGCCAAGAAACATTGCGGTGATCACGAGAACGATCGGTCTCGCGAACACTTGGTTCATTGATTCACGGGGTAGATTCGATTTTCGAGTGCTTCTGGTTACTAACAGTCCTGCGGCCAGGGAGATGAGCAGCGCTGGCAATTGGCTGGCTAGCCCGTCACCGATGGTGAGTTTTGTAAAAATCGCGCTGGCTGCTCCCAACGTCATGCCTTGGGACATTCCGATCGCAAGTCCACCCACGATATTGATCAGCGTGATAATGACCGCCGCGATCGCGTCACCACGAACGAACTTGCTGGCACCGTCCATCGAGCCGTAAAACTCAGCGTGTGCGACTGTTTCTTCTCTTAAGAATCGAGCTTTGTTGTTGTCGATCGCGCCCGAATTGAGATCCGCGTCGATTGCCATTTGCCGTCCGGGCAGTCCATCCAAAGCAAAACGTGCGGAGACTTCACTGATTCGGGTCGCTCCTTTGGTGATCACGACAAACTGAATGACAAAGATAATTGCGAAGATCACAAATCCCACTGCGAGGCTGTCCCCGGTGACGAATTGAGAAAAGCTCTGAATGACGCCCCCTGCGGCGGCTTCCATTTCGATTGGCCCCCGCGTCAAAATCAATCTCGTGGTTCCGATATTCAGTGCCAACCGAGCGAGTGTGGTTACCAATAATAGGGCTGGAAAAACGCTCAATTCCAACGGTGTTTTCACATAGATGGATGCCAACAGAATCATGACGGCAACTGCGATGTTGGCAGCCAGCAAGATATCCATCACTCCCGCAGGCAACGGAACGAAAATGATCATCAAGCAGGCGATAATGCCAACAGGAAGCAGGAAATCTGGCCAGCGTCTTGAAAGATCCATCATGGATTCCAACAACTAATGTGTGCGATTGAGTTCGTTTCCGCCACTCGGACGGAAATCGCCGAAACGTTAGAGAAAGTTGAATTTTTTTTCCAGTGCGAAATATCTGGAGCGGCTGACGACAGATTCAGCTGCGCTTTGAATCATTTTACAATGAGTCAAACCGTCACTGATTTGGTTTTTTGCTCTGACAGCACCACTCAAAATCAGTATTGATAGATCCCGCCAGAATTCTAGAATCCGCCACCTGAATTTATCTCAGCTTTGAGAGACGGTTCCGTCTTCAAAGGCATAGCAATCGGTGGAGAATTTAAAATGTTGCGATCGACTTCGAAGTTGCAGTTGATGACAGTTGGCTTGGTTGGCGTCATGAATGGCAGTGCCTACGCTGTTGATGCTGGCAAAGCAGGTCAAGAAGGCGGTAAAGCGATCGCCGGAATCATCGAAACGATCACCACTGCTTTCAAAGGTGGCGAAGCCGCCGGTGAGGCTCAGCGAGAACTGGTCAAAATGGCTGGTACCGTTTGCCTCGCACTGGGATTGCTAGTCATCAGTTATATGGTGGCTTCTGCCATAGGAAGATTCATTGGAAAAATTGTTACTGATAAAGTCGACGTGACGCTGGGGAAATTTCTATCCAAAGCCGTTCGAAATATGATCATGCTGGTCGTGGTTATGGTCGCGCTAGAGATGAATGAAGTCAGTATTACCGGTTTCGCAGCGATTCTCGCGGCTCTCGGATTTGCAATAGGTATGGCATTACAAGGAACCCTTGGCAACTTTGCTGCTGGGATCATGTTATTGGTTTTCCGTCCGTTCAAAGTCGGTGACTATATCGTGGTCGCAGACACTGAAGGAACCGTAGAAGAAATCGACCTTTTCACGACGCGGCTAAACGCGCTCGACAATCGTCACTTGATCGTTCCCAACGGCGAAATCTTTGGTGCCAAACTTGAAAACTATACGCGGAATGAACTTCGGCGTGTGGATGTAAACGTAGGTGCAGATTACGGTGCAAGTATCGATGAAACACGAGAAGTGCTAACGCGAGCCGCGGAGGAAGTTTACGCTGCTTTCCCGGCAGGCAGCGCACCCGATGTCGAAGTCTATTTGGTTGAGCTCGGCGCGTCGTCCGTCGATTGGCAACTGCGTGTTTGGAGTCACCCAAAGAATTACTGGGCCGTCCGGCAAGAGCTTACCGCCGCTGCGAAAAACAGCATGGACGCAGCAAATATCTCGATTCCATTCCCACAAATGAATGTTCATGTCGGTGGTCAGGTTGTTACTAAGGCCAGAGCAGCCTAGGAAATCTGATTTGTAAGAGATCTGATTTGTAAGAGATCTGATTTGTTTGACGGAAGCGGATCGGGGTTGTCGTCGTGCGGCAACAGTGTCCAGCCGCCTGCTCTGAGATCGCC
>CAZQQR010000360.1:2026-4971 GCA_964595515.1 uncultured Pirellulaceae bacterium | reverse complement strand
GGAATGAAGGCTGCTGCCAACGCAGTCCCTGGCAACCTCAACTGATTCGTCTGGTAAGTTGCCTAACCAATCCACTCTTTAAAACTACTCAATCCATTCTGGATCTTGAATCAAGTACGATTGATCGCCACCTGAGTTTACTCGGATCTCGCGATGAGACGGTGCTTCCAATGATGGTGGATCGACTCCAAAAGGGACAGTGGCCGCGACTACGATTGGTTGAGTTTGAAATGCTGAAGTCGTTTGCGGTTCGGTTGCCGAAGAACTTTTCATTGTCCGTTTGGTTGTCGGTTCTGGAATGACAGTTGGTAACTTCTTGAATTGCTTCTGGAAGAATGGATTCTTTACGACGGAATCTCGTGGGTTCGAATCGCTCCCGTTTTTTGGTTCGACCGTATCTTGATTGAAACTAGCAAACGGTGACTTAATGATCACTGATTCTGGTTTGCGGTCAGCGATCGAGGTTGTGGTCGATTGCGGGTTCGCGACTTGCCTCGGCGAAGCTGCGAACGGAACCTTTTGTCGTTCCTGTTGTTGGACTGCCGTCTTTCGAGCTTGCTCTTGGGCTGCCAACGCAATCAATCGTTGGTCAACGAATCGCTGATTACCTAAACCCTGATTCCCCAAAACTTGATTCCCTAAACGCTGTCCGTTCAGATTGGATGTAAAATTTTGATTACCGTTTTGTGGTTGGCTCTTTGGTGGAAGCTGGATCTTCTTAAAACCAAGTGGGTTCTTTCGACTGTTCAGTTCGACAACCGTCGTCTTCTTTGGGCTCGCTGGTTTTGCTCGCCGGCTGGAAAAGCTTTCAAACGACTGGCCAAACGTGATCGTAGGTATGACGAAAGTACAACAAATGCAAATGGTGAGGCTGAAAAAAGTCGTCGATTTGAACATGGCATTCCGGACGTGTTGAACTCGTGAGATTAGATGTCTCACCAAGTTCGCAAACGTTATGCCGAGCCAAAGTCACCGTTTTCGCCCGGGAAATGGGATTCTTGTGTTCGTTTTTATCAACCTCTCCGCAGCCATGTTTCAAAATGTCAACAAAAAAGCCACCCAGCAAAATGCTGAGCGGCTTGGTTTTCATTAGGTGTTCAGGTCAAGCGAATCGCTTGGCGTCTATAAACTTGCGTTTAGTTGTCGCCGCTGAATCCAACTTGATCTTCTTCGATCTCAGCTTGAATGATGATTCGTGGAGTTACCATCATCATCAAGTTTGAAGTCTCGTGACCGATACCAACGTTTTTGAACAGACGGTTGACATAAGGCACGTTGCTGAGGAACGGGATACCAGACTCACGACGGCCTTCGACCATTCGCTTGATACCGCCCATCAAAACCGTACCGCCGTCAGGCACACTGACCACCGTGTTCACCGTCGTAAAGGAGAGCACCGGTAGTTGAACTGTGATACCTTGATTTTGCGTCTGAATTTCTTCGTTTCCAAGATCTTGGTTACCATCAACGGCGTCCAGTAGTTCATCGAGAACCGACCCGGATGTCAACTCAGTCGTTTGTGAACCGTTGAAGGTAAACGTTTCGACCTCGGTGACTTGACTGAAGAACGGCACCAGTTGAAGCCGGACGTATTTGCGGTCATCCGAAACCACCGCCGTCACGTTGAGGCTTGTACCATCTGGCAAGATCGTGATCACAGGCTGGTGAGCGACTGCAAAGTCACCAACCACCGGAATCACAGAAGTTACAAACGGTCGTGAAGCACCATCGTTGACACTCGCACTTTGACCATTAAACATCGTAACCGTTGGTGCCTGCGTAATGTTGGTACGCTCGTCACCTTTACTGGCTTGGATCAAGAAGAAGACTTCGATGTCCGAAAGGATCGCAAACCCAAAGTTCGCGGCCGTGGCCCCGTCGAAGCCCCCGAATAAGGGTTCCGCCGCAGCAAACGTACCTTGGAGGAACCTTAAATCCAAGTCAGAAGTCGGTGCGAATGGATCCAAAGGATCACGACCGATAACAGCACTTCCACCGAACTGACGATCAGCAAGCGGATCAATGATGCCCGAGTTGTCTTCGATGCTAAAGTCAAAGTCGATTCCGACTCGCTCAAAGAACTCATCTCGAAGGCTGATGAAGCGAACTTCAACAACGATCTGAACATCATTCAACTCACGTAGTTTCTTTAAGAGGTCCTGAATCTTGTCCTGAATCTCCTGTGTCTGCGAAACGATCAAGCTCAAGTTGGAAACGAAAGCGTCGATTGTTCCAAGACCACCGTTATCAAGCCACGATTCTGTGTCGATCGTGTTTTGAATCAACTCGATGAGCGGATCAAAATCAGCCTCGGTGATACCACCAAGAGGATTTTGCCCGACAGTTCCGAAGGCAGGTGTTCCTGTTTGTGGACCACCTTGGTTGCCACCGTAGCCGAAACCACCGAACGGATTGTTCTGTGCGTTTCCGCCAAGCTGTTGAGCCATTGATAACTGATTGTTAGCAACGTTCATGTTACCGCCAGCACCACCGCCACCCATGAATGGAGAACCACTGTTGAAGTTCACCTGGTAAGGGTTTTGCGGTCGTGACATTGGCATCACCAGGTCACCAATGTAGTACGTTTTGGTTTCAAGTTTCGAAGTACGAGCATCGCGGCTAGTGACTTTGATGACTTCGTTTTCAACCACGAAGACGAGTCCGGCCGATTTCAAGATGACTTCCAATGCACTTTGTAGTGAAATTGGATTTCGAATGGGAACATCGACCAAACGATCTTTTTGAACATTCTCTGCAGCCAAAGCGAGATCATCAAACACGATGTTGACGCTTGCCTGCCGAGAAAGCTGATCAATCGCTTCGGCCAGTGTTCCACGGTATTCACCTTGGACTCGTTCGTTCTTGAGGATGTTCCAAATTCGACGATCAGCTTCGCTGCCGTACTGTCCCTGTTCGAGACGGGCTTGGCGGCGGTTGCTGTTACG
>CAZQQR010000360.1:0-1926 GCA_964595515.1 uncultured Pirellulaceae bacterium | reverse complement strand
TTTTTGAATCTGCGTATCAATATCGACTTTTCGCTGACGACGAAGCTCAACCATCTCTCTACGATCGTTGTTAGTTTCTTCGTTTACGATCTCCGACAAGTTTTGCTCGATGTAGCGCTGCATGTCGTTGATATCGTTGTCGATGATTTTCAACAAAGGACGCTGGCTGGTGCCGTCTAGCTGCGACTGGGCAACACGACCACGAATCATGGTCATTTTTTCAAGTGCCTCACGAGGAGTGTCTTGAAGTAGTCGCTCAGCAGAAGCACGTTCTCGTAGGACTTCCGATTGAAGCTTGCGGAACAGTTCTTGTTGCTCCGAGCGGGCGTCAACCATTCGCGAAGCTTGAGAATCAGGATAAGCCTGCTCTTGCATTCGCTGTTTTCCAGCATTGCTGATGGTTAGTCGTTGTAGCTGATCTTGAAGTGACTGAAGTGTCACTTGATCAAGCTGATCACGGTTGTTCCATGCTTTTTCGAAGTAGGCCCGAGCTTCCAACGGATTGTTGTCATCCAAAGACCGCAAACCTGAACGATAAAACTCGTTTGCTGATTTTGGAATTCGATTAAAACTCGAATCAGCATCGGTTGTGGCCGAAGCAGCCACATTCTGAGTTTTGTCCTTAGCAGGATCATAATCGGCTTGAACAACGGTCGAGTTGGTAGGCTGGCTTGAGAAACCTGTCTGCATAACAGCAGGATCAAAAGAGCTACGATTCAAAGCGTTCTGAATCTTCAGTTCGAATTGCCAAGGTCGAGGATCGTTGGCCGCATACTCGGCTTCAGCAACATCAAGTGATTTTGCTTGGTCGACATAGCCTTTGGCTTCGTTCCATCGTTCCTGGTCCATTGCCAATTGGGCAAGTGACAAGTATTTCAGAACTTCAGGCTTCTTCGAAGTCGGAAGTTGACGAGCAGCATTCGAGCGGGCGACTTCAAGAACTTTTTGAAGTTGGTCCGGACTACCGATCGCAGGATTGAAATCCACTTTGAACTTTCGAGACTGATCGATCAGCATGCTTGCGGTGTCGAAGTCCTGGTAGTAGATCAAAGCCTCAGCTTGCGTTAGCAAAAACGAAGCGGCGCCTGAGTTGTACGCGGGATCTTTCCGAGTACCCAATTCAAGCAATTGGTTTTGACGATCCAGCATGGTCTGGATGGTCGAGGGAGAATCTCCCAAGGTTGTGTAATCCAGATTTGCCTTGGAGGCCATGGCGACGAGGGTGGATGTCATATCGATGTCACCCGACGCAAGTGCCTGTCTTGCTTCCAGCAACATGGCTCGGGCTTCAGCTGCGTTGGACGGGATCGTCCTTGCCTGCTGATCTGAGCTGATGATTGCTGGTGAGTCTTGGGATTGGGAATCAGAAATCTGAAAACCAACGTTGGACTCAGTTTGTCCAAAGGCGATTGTCGGTGAGATGATCACTGCCAATGCCGTAACGAGGGCTTTTGCCCATTTTCTCTGCTTAAGTTGCACGGAGTCTATCACGCAACGCTCCTTGTGTTGTGACGCTCAAATTACCCTGTAATGATTGTTATCTGTTCTACGGCATCACAGGGTTGCACCCCCTGGCATCCTGACAATCAGGATTACGGTCGCCGACGTCCATTTTTTCGACATACCGACAGAGTCCGTAGACAGCGCACGAATTGAACGTGCGGGGGTTAATTAGCCGCGATGCAAATCTCAGTCAACACCAATCATCAAGAAGTTTACGATGTGTGTGACAGCAGCTGTCAGAATTGTAAAAATGCCATGGTTTCCAAGGTAAATTCGCTCGTTTTTGATTAAAGATATAGAGGACAGTTGCTTTTTCAGCAGGTTGTGCCGAAAAAATTTGGTGGTCGTAGGTCGTTACGTTTGGTTGTTTGAGCCAAATAAAAAGCACCCGTCAAATTGATTTGACGGGTGCTTTGGTTTGCT
>CAZQQR010000359.1:0-4974 GCA_964595515.1 uncultured Pirellulaceae bacterium | reverse complement strand
ATCGATCACCCAATCGGCGTAGCTGATCAGTTGAAGATTATGCTCGACCACGATCAACGAATGTCCAACGGACAACAAAGTCTCAAAACAATCGTATAGCCGAACCACGTCTCGCATGTGCAACCCGGTCGTCGGCTCGTCGAGAATAAACAAAGCTCTCTTGGATCTGGACGCGTTTAAATAATGACCAAGCTTCAATCGCTGAGCTTCACCAGACGACAAAGTGTTCGCCGGTTGGCCCAATCGAATATACCCCAACCCGACATCGATCAACGACTTCAACTTCCCTTGGACTTTCGGCTGTCCTCGAAAAAACGTGAAAGCTTGGCGAACCGTTAAATTAAGCGTTTCAGCAATGCTCTGACCTCGATATTTGACCGCCAAAATTTCATCTCGGTATCGGGTGCCTCGGCACTGACTACAGGTAACGTAGATGTCCGACATGAATTGCATGTCGACAGTCAGCAGACCATCGCCTTCACATTTTTCACAGCGTCCCGTTCCAACATTAAAACTAAACTGGCCCATTTTGATGTTGTTTGTTTTTGCGTCCAACGTTTCCGCGTATGTCTTACGAATATCGTCGAAGGCTTTCACGTAAGTCACGGGATTACTTCTGGGAGAACGTCCGATTGGCGATTGATCCACCAAAACGACTTCGTCAAATTGACTGTCACCAAAGAGATCCGTGTAGGGCAGGGGAGGCACCGCACACGTTTGATCCTTCCGTTGGCAGATCGCGCCATACAAAGTCTGCTGGACCAAAGAGCTTTTTCCTGCCCCGCTAACACCGGTCACCACGCACAAACATCCAAGCGGAAATTCAACGTCGATGTTTTTCAGATTGTTCCCTGTCGCGCCGGTTAAACGAACGGCTCCACGCGGTTGCCGGCGATTCTCCGCCGAGCCAGCCGCCCCACGTCTGCCCGCGATAAAGTCTCCGGTGATGCTTTGCTCGCAATCCCCAATTTGATCAAGTGTTCCATCGAACACGACTTCACCACCTTCAACACCGGCTTCGGGGCCGATCTCGACAATCCGATCCGCAGCGCCGATCACCTTTTCTTCATGATCAACGACGACGATCGTGTTCCCCCTCTCATGCAGCCGCTTGATCGCAGAAGTCAAATTCCCAACGTCGTGAGCGTGAAGTCCGACCGAAGGCTCATCCAACACGTACAACATGTTAACCAACGTCGAACTTAAACAGGACGTGAGTGAAACACGCTGCGCCTCTCCGGCGCTCAATGAACGGAGCGGCCGATCCAGATGCAAATAAGGAAGTCCCACTTCGCAAAGACAGCTAAGCCGTGAAACAATTTGCGGCAAAATCTGTCGAGTGATTTCTTTTTCGCTGCCCTGAAGCTGCAACGATTGAAAGAACCCAAACACGTCTTCGATTCTCAGATGGGACAGCTCGCCCAAACTTTGCCCCGCAATTTTGAAAGCCAACGACAATTGGTTTAGCCGCTGACCTCGACACGATTCACACACCTCGATGTCGAACGAATCGACGAATCCCAAACCCTCGCATTCCTCGCACGCCCCCAGTTTGTTTTTAAAGTTAAACAGGCGAGGCTCAGGATCGGGAAATGAAGTCGAGCATTGGGGACAATTCAATTGCCGCGAATAAGTTTCAACCAACCAAGGCTTACCATCAACTTGGACAGTCGGTTGTCCAGATTCAGAACCTGAGTCTTCATCATTCGAATCGGCGGAGATGAAAACCTTACAAATCCCCAACCCAAATTGAAACGCGATTTCTACCGATTCACGAATTCTAGAAATCTCACTGGCGCCTGATTTCAAACGATCTACCACGACATAGCATTCGTCACTTGGGCTCGCATTATGAAGCCCCAAGCCTCCACTTGAGAACGCCGCAGAGCCGGAAAGATCGATCGTTTGCTCACCTACGATTGCCCGAACAAAACCATTTTTTTGCGCCATCGCGAGTGACACCTGCAAAGGCGGAAATTCGCGACCGTCATCCCCGACGGTTTCGACTGGTCGGAAAGCAACCTGGTAACGTCTTCCTTCTGGCAACTCGAACAAACGCTGGGCGACCATCTGTGGGTCATTTCGCTTGACCGCAATTTGACAATTCGGACATTCGACTTGGCCAATCTGCGCAAACATCAGTCGCAAATATTCGCTGATTTCGGTCGCCGTACCAACTGTTGTTTTACGTTGGACTTTACCGCGAAAAGCCTTTACCGCAATCGCCGGAGGAATTCCTTCGATCAAATCGGCCGCAGGTTTTTCCAATTGATGAATGAATTGACGAGTCTGCGGAGAAAGACTCTCGATGTAACGCCGTTGACCCTCGGCGTACAAAGTATCAAAAGCCAAACTGGATTTTCCGCTTCCGCTCATTCCGCAAAACGAAACCCATTGACCGTGCGGAATCTCCAAGTCAACGTTTTGCAGATTGTTGACGCGAACATTTCGCAGGCGAATCGTATTCAAATGGGACATCAATAATCGGTTGTGGTCTGAGTGAATAGTCTTGTGTGTCCAACACCGACAACTTTGTATTGGATCAGTTGAATCTGAGGTACGTGCCTCGATTGTTTTTAACGCAAATCGAAAAGCGACCATTGAATCAAGGTTGCTCGAATTCTATCTCGAACAAAACGTTTCCAATACCGGTCAATGCATGGTGCGTCTTCGTTGAACACGTTGGGGGCTGCTATTTTTCCAAGCGTACCGTTTTCAGAAAACCGGGATTCTACTCCGATTGCAAACAATGCCGCGACAAAATCATCGAGGCTTCCTCACACAGTCTTCCTTCCTCCTTGATCATCTTTATTCAATGTTTCGTTCTCAAAAAGCACCCTTTGAACAGATCAAAGAAGCCAAACCCCAATCAGCTTTCTGGTATGATTGAAGGACGTTCCAGATTTGTGCTGTCCGTTGATGCCCGGGTTCTCTGGCTCCCAACAGCGCAGTTTGTGCAACGCTGACCAACTGCAAGCCTGCATTTTTGCAAACCGAATCTAATGGACCAAGATCTCTCTCAGTCGATCCCCGCGAATACGATACTTTATCGTTGCGCTTGTGGACGTCAGCTGATGTTGGATTCCAGTAAGGGCGGTGATTGTGATACATGCGGTCGAGGCGTCACGCCGAAAATGCTTGACCACGATTTGGCGATGACAGTCACGCTCGAAGACGAACATTTTGAGTTGGATCAAACATTGCCTGGAATTGTCTCATCGGACGATGATGAAATCGTTGTTCAACAAGATGAAGAATCAAACGCTGCCGATCCCGATGTGTTGGTTGGCAAAATGTTTGGCCACTTTAAATTGATCGCTCCGATTGGACGTGGTGGAATGGGGCAGGTTTATTGCGCTCTTGATACATCACTACAACGCTACGCCGCGGTGAAGGTCCTTAAGAGTGGAATCGGCTCGTCGCAGTCTCGCAGCTCCGATACCGAAGTCGACAAACTGCTTCAAGAAGCCGTTTCTCAAGCCCGAGTTGCCCACCCAAACGTCGTAACAATTTACTACGTTGGAAAACATCATGGCGCGCCCTTCCTGGCTATGGAACTGGTAAATGGTGAACCGCTCAGTAAGCGAATTGCGGCTGACAATATCTCGTTTGATCAAATTGGTCCAATCGCGATCGACATCGCAAACGCATTAAAAATATCTTACGAGATTGGAATCATTCACGGAGACATCAAACCTTCCAATGTTTTGATTGCGAGAAACGGGACAGCGAAACTTTCTGATTTTGGGATGGCTCGAGACATCTCCGATGAGTCTGCGGCGATCGGGGGCACCCCGAACTACATCGCGCCCGAAGTCCTGATGGGAAAAAAACCCACAGTCCAGTCCGACATTTACTCGCTGGGCGTCACATTTTTTGAAATGACGTTTGATACGTTGCCTGTAACGTTGTCGGGTTACGAAATCGAAGGGTGGTTGAAAAAGCATGAAGAAAACGAGCTTGAATTTCCAGCCCAATGGCCAGCTCATCTACCTGAATTATGGAAAACAATCCTTCGAACGATGCTGGCCCAAGATCCAGCTGACCGCTACCAAACCTACGAAGCGTTGCTTTCAGATTTAGAAAACATTCAGCCTGAATCCAAAGTCGACGCGCGAATATTTCCACGAGTCGTCGCGGCCGGGCTTGATTGGATCACGGTACTTTTCCTTGCTGGTCTGGTTCAGTTTATGACGCGAAATGGGTTCTTGGAAAACTTCATTGCGAATTACCCAAGCACCATGACGCTTTTCAAGATTGCTGAGTTCCTTCCACTGGTTGCCTACATCGCCCTGATTTATTGGTGGCGGCAATCGCTTGGCCGAAACCTAATGCACCTGAGAGTGATCAACCAATACGGCCTGAAACCTTCTTCGACTCAGATTTTGATTCGCAGCGCGCTGAGGATGCAATTTCCATTCATGGCAATTTTTCTTCAGTTCTTTCGAGCGTTCCAAGCCAGCTCAGTTCAAAACTCTCTTACGTTTTTGTTTATGGCTTCGCTGGGAATCCTCCTAATCGATGCGGCCTGTCTGTTGATCTTTCGGCGCCGCACGTTGCATGATCTTGTAACTAAAACGAGTGTCGTTTTGGATACCGGCAAAGTCGCCAATTAGTTTTATCTGAATTGCAAACCCGCATGTCATCTAATTCAACACCAAAGTCGCTTGAAGATCTTCAAGCTCGCGAGATCGTCAAAGGCTTTCGGGGAAAGTTCATCCACACGAACACGATGACGTTTGCCTATTGGGATATCGATGCAGGATCGGCGTTGCCACTTCACGATCATCCGCACGAGCAAGTATTAAATATGCTCGAAGGCGAATTCGAGTTGGTACTTGACGGGCAGACAATGAAGCTGAAACCGGGCGAAGTCGTTCCAATCCCCTCCGGCGTTCCTCATTCAGGCACGGCGATCACGAATTGCCGGATCTTGGATGTGTTTCACCCGGTACGTGAAGACTACCGGTAAAA
>CAZQQR010000358.1:0-5005 GCA_964595515.1 uncultured Pirellulaceae bacterium | reverse complement strand
TTTGTTTTCGTTTAACGGCAAGCCGGAGGCGACTGCGTTTCGGTGGGTCAAAACGCAGTCGCCTCCGGCTTGCCGTTAAACTAGGATGTTCACTAAACTCCGATGATCGAGTGCTTTGCGAACCAATCCCAAATCAACTAGGCTGGTTTGTTCAACGATGGTAAATGTTGAACCGCGACACCGTCCCACAGGCTAGGAAAAAATGGCAACGACTCAGACGAACACACTTCAGTTATTTGGCTCTCGATTGGCAATGTTAGTTTGCCTTGCATTTCTGTTGACAGCGGACGCTCGATTGTTAGCCGATGAGAAACCGAACATCATCGTGATCATGGCGGACGATCTTGGTTATGGCGACCTTTCTTGCTATGGCGCGACGACATTCAAGACACCAAACATTGATCAATTGGCAGCTGAGGGCCAGCGATTCACCAGCGGTTATTGTTCCGCTTCGACCTGCACGCCGACACGCTATTCAATGCTGACGGGTAACTATGCTTTTCGAACCCCGGGGACCGGGATCGCGCCACCGATGGCGCCTGCGATCATTAAACCTGGAACGGAAACAGTGGCCTCGATCCTTAAGCGGGCTGGGTACCAAACGGGCGTTGTTGGCAAATGGCATTTGGGGCTCGGCGGTCCTGATGGCCCTGATTGGAACAATGACCTTAAACCCGGGCCGCTGGAAATCGGATTTCATTCTTGTTTCTTGCTGCCGACGACCAACGATCGCGTGCCTCAAGTTTACGTTCAGGATCATCGTGTTCCGAATCTTGACCCGAAAGACCCGTTGTGGGTTGGCAAGAAGAAACCAAGCGACGATCACCCAACTGGGATCACGCATCGTGATACGCTGAAAATGGATTGGTCACACGGACACAACTCGACGATTCATAACGGTATTAGCCGGATCGGTTTTTATACTGGGGGCAATGCGGCTAGATTTCGGGATGAGGACCTTGCTGACAAATGGGTTGAGAAATCCGTCGAGTTTATCGAAGCCAACAAGGACAACCCATTCTTTTTGTTCTTTTCCTCGCACGACATCCACGTTCCGCGAATTCCGCACGAGCGATTCCAAGGCGCTACACCGCACGGATTTCGGGGTGACTCAATTATTCAACTTGATTGGTGCGTTGGCGAGTTAATGAAGACGGTTGATCGGTTGGGGCTGAGCGAAAAAACTCTCATTGTTTTCTGCTCTGACAACGGTCCGGTGATGGACGATGGCTACAAAGATTTCGCTTTGGAAAAACTCGGCAATCATCGCGCTGGTGGTCCCTATACCGGCGGCAAGTACAGTGTTCACGAAGGTGGAACGCGGACGCCGTTTATTACTCGTTGGAAAGGCCGAATCAATCCCGGCGTGAGCGACCAAATGGTTTGCACGATCGATTTGTCCAGTAGTTTTGCCTCGCTCACTGGCCAGCAATTAGCTCCTGAAGCCTGCACGGACAGCCTCGATGTTATGGGGGCCTTGTTAGGGGATGCTGGAGCAGTCGGGCGTGACCATCTGGTGCAGCAAGACAATGGGAAAAGCGGATCTTATGGGTATCGCAAAGGCAACTGGAAACTTCATCGTGCTGACAAAAAAATTCATCGCAACGTCGTCGTCGAGAAGAAACTTGCCAACACAAAAGTTCGCCAGTACCGATTGTTCGATCTATCGAATGATCCTGGCGAAACAAACGACGTAATGGATGCCAATTCCGAAGTCGGCGAACAGATGATTGCCGAACTGGCTCAGATTATCGAAGAAGGCCGCACTCGGCCAATCGCACAGGAAGCGGCCGGGGCGGCAAAGTAAAACTGGCTCCGCAAAGAGCTTGAATTGCGAATTGATCGTAGCTCGTAGTTGGCCGGTCGCGCCCATTCCGTGGTCACAGGTTCCAAAGTAGGTGACGGCTAGTTTCCGCCCGGATCGAAGTTTTTCATCCGAACGAGCGGAGGTTTGGGAAAAATCGAAACTACTTTCATTCGCCGAGGTAAAATGCATGAGAGTTCTATGTTCTGTTATCCAGGAGTTTCAGCGTGCGCAATTTCGCCATCAATCAGTTAGTGGTCTGGGCTTTATGCCTGTCTGTTTTTGCAAGTTCCGGTTTGGCACAGCAGGACAAATCAAAAGCAAAAAGCAAAGCGGTTGCCGCTGACAAAAAAAACGAATCCAAAGACAGCAAGGAAGATTCGAAGGACGAGGATTCGAAAGACGAAGAAGAAAAAGTGGAGCCAACCTCGGTTCATCATCTTGCTTTGTCTGGAAACTATGTCGACTTTGTTGGCGCGAGCCAGTTGGATGTCCAAGCCCTGTTGTTGGGCGGTGCAGCAAAACGTAAATCGTTCTACCGTTTGTGTGATCATCTGGAAAAAATCGGTGAGGACGACGAGTTTGAACATGTCGTGTTTGATCTTTCTGCTGGCGTGAGTTTCAATCCGGCTCAACTGGATGAGTTGACGCGGCACTTGGACAAACTGAATGATCAGGGCAAGAAGACTTACGCTTGGCTTGAGAACGCATCGCCTGCTCAGTTGACCATTGCGGCGACTTGTGACGAAGTGATTATGGCTGATTTCGGTGGAATCGACATGCCTTCGACGTCAATGTCATCGATGTTCTTTCGGGACGCAATGGATCTGGTCGGGGTCAAGGCTTCTGTCGTTCGAGCCGGTGATTTCAAGGGCGCCGTTGAGCCGTATTTGAATCCGAAAATGAGTAGTCATTTACGTCAGCACTATGTCGACATGCTAACGTCGATCAATGACGCAAGCGTTTCCCGGATCGCCAAAGGGCGTGGGCTCAAGAGTCAAGACGTGCGAGAACTTCAGGCTCGTCGCATGTTGCTTCCCAAAGAAGCGTTGCGGGCCGGCTTGGTTGACTCGCTGGCTCCCTATGGTTCTATGAAGGAAACGATCGACCGAAAAATCGGAGGTGAGACGAAATGGAAGACTCCAAAATCAACCAAGAAAACGGTTTCCATTTTTGATTTGTTCAGTCCCGGCAATTCACGTGACTCGGTCAAAGACAACTCGATCGCGGTTCTTCACATGAACGGCGCAATCACCGACGGCAAGAAAAAAGGAGCAGGTATCGTGTCTGGTCCGACTGTCGAGGCAATCGAAGACTTGATCAAAAACAAACGTATCAAAGCCGTTGTTGTTCGCGTCAACTCTCCCGGTGGCAGCGCGACTGCCAGCGAAGCCGTTCGTCAGGCTTTGGTGAAATTGACGAAAGTAAAACCCGTCGTCGTTTCGATGGGCGAGATGGCAGCCTCGGGCGGATACTGGATCAGTTGCATCGACGCTCCCGTTTACGCAGAGCGGGGAACGATCACAGGATCGATCGGCGTCTTTGCGATGAAGCTCAGTTTTGGTCAATTGATGAGGCGAATCGGGATTCACGAGGAATCAATCACGCTTGATGATTCAGCGGCCGCTTTTTCGCTAAATCGAGCATGGAACGAAGACGACAATGAGCTGCTTCAAAGCTCAATCGACGACGTTTATGATCGCTTTTTGAAATTGGTTAGCAAGGCACGAGGGATTCCTGTCAAGAAAGTAAGACCGATTGCTGGAGGACGCGTCTGGTCGGGAACCCAAGCCAAAAAGTTGGGGCTGGTTGACGAAATCGGTGGATTGGATGACTGCTTAAAGGCCGTGGCCAAACGGGCGAAGCTTGACGAGTATTACGTTGTTCATCGTCCAAAAGTCGAAAGTGGAATTGATCTGGGAGAGTTGATGGGTGGCAGTGACGATGAAATCTTTGCCGATATCTTTTCGTCCGCTGCGATGAAGATGCTGGCCCGTTCACTGGACGCCAGTACTTCCAAGCAGATCTTACGAGATGCGGTTGATAACGCAGGCGCTCGTCCCACAATTTGGTTGCTCAACGATGCTGCGATCAAAATTCGCTAGTCGTTGGCAGGCTCTCGAATGTTGACGCTTGGATTCTGACGGACGCCCTGCCTTCGCATCGTCCGGCAACTCCAAAACTGAGTTACGTCACGGATCGCTCAAATTAGAATTCGTTTAAGTTCGGGCTGGTTCGAATTTGACTGAGCACCATGCCTGATGCTCGCGTAACGTGCTTGATGGTTTTGATCATTGGACAATCGAATGGACTTCGCAAAACGTTTCCTGCTTTTTATCTGTGGTTGTTTTCTGTTCGCTGGCAATTTGCTGGCTGACGAGAAACTAAATGTTGTTGTTGTCGTTGGGACGCATCATTATTCAGCCCATTTGACGATGCCGCCGTTTTCAAAAGAGTTAGAGCGGCTTGGGTTCAAAACTACTTTGGTGATGGGAGATGGAGACCCTGAGAAGAAAACGAAAAATGTGTTGCCTGGAATCGAAGCCCTCGCCGACGCCGATGTTCTTGTCATTTATGCGAGGTTCTTGAACCTTCCGGAAAACGAATGGAAGCACGTTGAAAAGTACTTCAAATCTGGCAAGCCAATCATCGGTTTGAGAACATCCAATCACGCTTTTAAATTCCCCGTCGCTGACCCGCGTTCTCAATGGAACGATGGGTTTGGTAAACGAGTATTGGGTACTCCCTACATTGCCCATCAGGAAACAAAAACCAATGTCAGTGCCGTCTCGAAGTACAAGACGCACGAAATCCTTTCGGGTATTCCTAGACCGAAATGGGAATCATCCGCAAAGCTTTACCTGACTCGCCTCCAACCGGGCTGTGTTCCGCTGGTGATCGGCGAGGGCGAAGGCAAGCTACGGTTGCTGGAAAAAAAGTTCGGAACGATCCAAGTCAATTTATCCGAGACGGATGTCGTAGCATGGACATGGAAGAACGAATGGAACGCCAGAGTTTTCGCAACGACACTGGGGCACGCAAGTGACTTTGCAGAAGAGTCCTTCACTCGAATGCTTGTAAACAGTGTCTATTGGGCAGTGGAACGACCCCAGCCCAAACCCAGCGAAAAGATCTCGACGTGGAAAATCCAAATGGAAGTCCCAAGCAAGTTTAAACCGCGAAGAATTGAAAAGTAGAATG
>CAZQQR010000357.1:0-5005 GCA_964595515.1 uncultured Pirellulaceae bacterium | reverse complement strand
GCTAGACTTCGAGAAGATTAACGATTTAGTCTAATTGAACTGCTTGAACGAACGGCTAGGCATCAAGCGGATGGACCTTGGGTTCTTCGACGATCGCTTGCTTTCGCACCTGCTCAACACCATCGATAGAATCTGGCGGGTCAGCAACAACGATCGTGTTGGCGAGCAAGTCACCTATCCGTCGCCGGTCTGGTCGGAAACTTGCAACGGCCAACTCCACCAAAGCCATCAGTGGAATGACAAACAAAATATTTCGAATCAGCGATTCACGCATGCCAATAGGATGCCCCGAATCCAAGTCGACCACAGTGCATTTCGAAAAGTGTTTTCCAACGCTCTTTCCCAAGTGCATTTCTTTGATCGGCAAGTAAAGCAAAATCCCAACGAACCCAAATCCAACCATCGTGACCGAAATTCCGCGAATCGGATTTCCAAGACTTAAGTTGCCATAAAGCAATGCAAAAAACACAAGAGGAACACTCAACGGCCAAAGATCAATTAAGAATGCCCACTCTCGTCTTCTTAAAACTTCAATTCGCTCCTTCTGCGTTTGATCCGTCCGCCACCAATACCTCATCCGCTCCGGCGGTACCCTTGGACGCTGGCTTGTGAACGAATCAATGTGTTCACGCGATTCAGTTCGCAAGCTTGGACCAAGTTGAATTGCAAATACAAGCAGCATAAGGCAGGCGAAAATGGTTAGGACACAGGCTAACCCTTCGAAAAATATCCAGACTAAATTCGGAACGGCAACCAACACTCGCCAGGGTAGAAACCAACCTAAAACGATTGGAAACAATCCAATCGCGGGAACAGCGATAAATCCAAGAATCAAGAACCAACGGAACGCATTTTTACCGCGAAACTCCACCCACCCAGACATCGTGATCAAAGCGAAAATTCCCGCGACAATCATGACGATCGAATTTACCAAGAAGAACATCGTTCCCCCTCTGACCTGTTCGAGATCTGCTTTTCGCAAAATCACAGAAAATAGCGGCGCTCGGCGCACATCCCATGCATCCCATGTTGCTTTGCAATTGTAGCGAATTTGAACCACGCGTGATTTGTGGGACTCGCCGGATTTAATGCCTGATCTAGTAGGCCAGCCAAACAGAAAAGTTCAAACAAAACTCTTGACAACATACTTTGCCACCGATACTATGCTGTACATAGCTTGTTTCACCTGACAAAACTCGGGAATTTCAATGAAGTTAGAACGAGAATTAATGCGTGGCGCGGGGCCGACCGCCGTCATGCAACTTCTTTCCAGCGGCGAAATGTACGGATATGAAATCGTTGAATCTTTGTCCTCTCGGTCCAACGGGGTCTTTGAGCTGGGTCAATCGACGCTCTATCCAATGCTTTACAACATGGAAGCCAAAGGGATCGTGTCGTCCAAACAAAAGGCCGGGGCCAACGGGAGAATGCGACGATACTATCGCCTGACGACGGCGGGCAAGAAAAAACTGGACGCAGATCGAGAGCAATGGGCTGCCGTAATCAAGGGGCTCGGAGCTCTTGGAGTCACGCGCCTCAAAGGCACTTTCGATTGGAAAGGAATGCCCGATCTTGGATTGGAAGGAGGCTCCTAATGAGTGATGTCGCAACACCACTTGGGCCCGGTTCATATTCCAGTCCGCCACCAAGATCCAATTGGAAACAAACGATCAAGAATTCTGGGCTTCCCAACGAAGTTCAACTTTTGATCACGATGGTCGTAAAAAAATCACGACTATTGAGTTTTGAAAAATCGGACGTTGCTGCCGACCTTGTCTCTCACTTCCAAGACGGCAAGAACCGCGGGCAAACTTACCCTCGGCTCGTCGAAGAGTTTGGCGATCTAGCCACCACCGCTTGTTTAATACGTCGATCAAAATTGAGGAATCGTTCTATGATGCTGAAAGTGTTCAAAGGGTTGGGAATCGGGGCAATGCTCTTTTCGACGGTGTACCTTGTCATCGCGGGAGTTTTTCATCTTGGAAAAACCAATCCCATCATCGACTATGCCGTGGACTTCAATGGACCAATCGTCGATGTTGATGAAGAACTAAAAGCTTGGCCGATCTACCGGGCGGTTTGGACCAAATTCGATTTTTGCGAAGGACCAGGTTCTGATCTTTCCGACCTGTATGTGACGCTTGAAAATGGCGATCAAGAAATGATCCGTGCCGCTGATGAGAATTGGCCTGAGGCAATTGCATTCCTCGAGGAATATGACGAACTCATCGTCGCCACTCGTCTTGCCGCAAAACTTCCTGTGCTGGGATTGGAACTAAAAGCGGATGCCACAGAATATTCTGACGAAGACTTTGCCGCGCTTTTCCCTAGCAAGACCAAAGCAACTTATGACGCGCCCACATACCTAAATGCAAAACAGCAGCGAATCATGGACGGGGCGATCATTAACATCCTGCTTCCTCACGTCCAAACTTTTCGCAACGCCGCCCGAATTTTTTACGTTGATACTCGTTACGCAATGGTCCAGGGCGACTCACAGCGGGCTGTTGAGAATATTCAGACCATTTTCGGGATGGCAAATCATGCTTCTGAGACACGGTGTCTCGTTAGTAGTCTTGTCGGTTTTGCCGTGGCAACAATCGGTTTCGATGTACTTGAAGAGGTAATGATTGCCGACCCAGATTTTTTCTCAGAAGAACAGCTTGCGACGCTTCAATCCAACATCGAAAAAATCTCGTTTCCAACATGGCTTCACTATGAAGGCGAACGGGCTTTTATCAAAGACTTGGTGCAGAGGTGCTACACCGACAATGGAAATGGCAACGGACGCATGACGGCAGATGGTATCGAAGTCTTAACGTCCGCCAGTCTGTGGATTTCGAACCAGCAAGCAATCGCCAATGAAAACGAAACGTATGCCAGCGTTGCGAAAACAGTTTTGGGACCTGCATCGCTTTTCTTGGTTGCGTCGCGAAAAGAAGTCATCGAAAAAACAGATGAGTTTATCGACCATTCGGTGGCACAGATCTACAAGCCATTTTGGAAAGTAGAACGGTTACCCCTGGACGACTTTTTCAAAGAAAACAAATTGAAACACGTTCTGCTGGGAATGGTTTTCCCAGCCACCGAACAGGTTGAGGAAGCCATGCGGAGAACTGCCGGCTACCAAGAAGGCGTCATTGCGGCCCTCGCGATTCATCGCTTCTACAAAAAATATGACCAATGGCCAGAACAATTCGATCAAGTCGCGCCTGAATTCGTTGCCGAATTCCCGTACGACCCGATTGATGGATCAATGATCAAATTCAAGTACGACGATGACGAGTTGAAAGTCTACAGTGTCGGAATCGATAAAACGGACGAAGGTGGGACACCATTTGAACACCAACACAATCCATTTGGTTCGTTGACATCCGGCCACGTTGGAGACTGGATTCTCTGGCCTCGTAACGTTGAAGAAATTGAGAATAGCGAAGAGGCAGATTCGAATTGATCGCTCGATCGCGTCGGCCATTTGAACTTGCTAATTTGTACTGGCTATAATCGTTGCTTGCGAACTTTCTCAACCAACGGTTAGCCAGATGCAAACTCGAAACTCTCTCTTCAGTAACTTCCTCCGTGCACTCTTTGTGCTTGGCTTAGCTGCCGCGTTTCCGGGAGCTACCGTCAAAGCAGACACACCCAACATCATTCTCGTCATGGCGGACGATCAAGGCTGGGGGCAAACCAGCTACAACAACCATCCAATTCTCAAGACGCCAAACCTTGATGCGATGGCCGCAGGCGGTTTACGTTTTGATCGCTTCTACGCAGCCGCTCCCGTTTGCTCCCCAACCCGAGCTTCGGTCCTAACCGGCAGGACGAATCGCCGAACGGGTGTCGAAAGCCATGGTTATGCTCTCCGTCTGCAGGAAAAAACACTAGCCCAAGCCCTCAAATCAGCCGGCTATGCGACGGGGCATTTTGGCAAATGGCATCTTAACGGGATGCGTGGTCCGGGCGTTCCCATCTTTGACAACGACACGCACCATCCAGGCAATTTTGGTTTCGACAAATGGCTTTCGGTTACCAATTTTTTTGATCGTGATCCGGTCATGAGTAGGGCAGGGCAGTTTGAAGATTTCAAAGGTGACTCGTCCGAAATTATTGTTGATGAAGCCATCGACTTCATTCGTGCCCAAGCGAAATTGAAGAAGCCTTCCTTCACCGTCATCTGGTACGGAACTCCGCATAGTCCATTCATGGCCGCGGCAGAAGACACGCAAGGCTTCGAGCACCTTGATAAAAGATCGAAAGACCAACATGGAGAATTGGTGGCGATGGACCGAAGTATTGGGACACTTCGAAAAGCGATTCGTGACATGGGTATCGCCGACAACACGATGCTTTGGTTCACCAGTGACAATGGCGGGCTGCCAAAAATCAAACCTGAAACCGTTGGTGGGCTTCGCGGGTTCAAAGGCAGTGTTTACGAAGGCGGACTACGCGTTCCAGCGATTCTTGAATGGCCCGGGCGAATCAAGCCACACATCACTCAACACCCCTCCGTTTCGATGGACATTTTTCCGACCGTAGCGGAAGTTGTCGGTTTGCCGGAAACCAGCATGACAAAACCAATCGATGGAATTAGCCTGACAAGGTTGTTTGAAAAAGAAGTTAAAAAACGTGGCCAGCCCATTCCGTTCTCTTGCCTCGGAAACAAAGCCGTTCTTGATGAGAACATTAAACTCGTGTTCACCGGAGCCAAAAAGAAGAAGAAAACGTTTGAGTTGTATGATCTCTCCAGCGATCCAAAAGAAAAGAACAACTTGATCGAATCAAAACCTAAATTGGCTGAAAAGATGAAGTCGTTAATGAGTGAGTTCGATGCTTCCATCGAGGAAAGTATCGCGGGCGCTAACTACGTGAGCGGAAAATTAAACGCAGAGGAAAATCCTGAGCCCAGATTCTGGACCGACGTTCCGGCCTATGAGGCCTACTTTGAAGCTTGGAAAGATCGACCCGAATACTCTTCTCGCATCAAACCCCTCTTAAAATCCGCCCC
>CAZQQR010000356.1:0-5016 GCA_964595515.1 uncultured Pirellulaceae bacterium | reverse complement strand
TTCCATACTGCGGCATTGGCTGTAGGTTTGGGCTGTGATGAGCCGGCCAACCTTGAGCCATCCCCATTCCACTACAAAGAAGCACTAGAATAAGGACGTGCATTCCGAGAATGATGTTGGATAGAGCTGAACGCATAAACCATTTCCTATTAGATTGATCCCTGTAAAATCCTTAATTCGGTCACAATAGTTGTGATCGTTACAACAGGTTCTTCTGCTGCGGCTCATTCCGATCGGTTAAACCTTGTCGGTTAACGAGGGTTTCTTGTTGAGATATTTGGTGCGTTCAAAAAATAAGGGTTTTTCGGATTCTATGGCCTTTGAATCAAGATAAAATTGAGTTTTACTGTGTGGTTGTCTCGGTGCGATAGCATCGTTGGATGCTTGGCTTAGCTGCTTTTGGAATTAGATATGAAACGTTTGATTGGGAACAAGTTTGGATGGATGGTCTGCCTCGGGCTGGCCTGTTTGGTTGGTTGTGAAACGACCGACTATGAACCGTTAATCATGAAAAAGAAGCTCAAGGATCTTGAGGCAGAGATCCAAGATTTGCGGAATGAAATTCAAACGCTTAAAGCGGAAGGAGCGGAAGGCGTTGGAGAAGCCAGCGGATCCAGCGACTTGAGTTCGGTTGAGTTGTCCGCAGAGGATGAGTCAGAGCTTCGAATCGCGCTGGAAGATTCAGACGCTTTTTTTTTGCTTGACGAGAACGGATTTGCGATCGAAGCCGACTTGCTGGATTGCTCAGACGCCGACGCAGTCAACAAACTCTCCGAATTTCCAAAACTGACCAAAGTTATTCTCGACGGTACGAAAGTAACGCCCGAGACATTTGATGCGTTGACGAAAATCACCGGACTTTCGTATCTGGATATCGAGCGAAGTGTTCCTGCGCCCGAGTCGTTAGAAAAGCTCAAACAATTGAAGGGCCTCACGTTCATTCAGCTATTCAAAGCGACCATCTCTGAAGACGCGATGAAGGTGTTGTCAGAGTTTCCAGCCCTCGAACAAATTCGGTGCGGCCAAACTCGCGTGGGCGACGCGGAGCTTAAGCATCTTTCAAATTTAAAAACGCTCAAAGCGATTGATTTGAGCGATTGCAACCGCGTGACGATCGACGGTCTCAAATCACTCCAAGCATGTCCCAAGCTTTCCTTTCTCAAAGTCTGGGGCAAAAGCATTAACGACGATTGCATGAAGGTCGTCGGTAAAATGAAATCAATGCGAGTACTCGGCCTCAATGACAGTGCGGTCACCGACAAAGGCATTGAGCATTTGCAGGATCTGAACCTGTCTGAAATTCACTTGTTTCGAACAGTGGTCGGCGATGATGGGATTGAGGTTCTCTCAAGAATGCCAAACATGTCTTACCTGAATTTGCGAGATACCAGAATTTCCGATGCGGGAATCGGATTGCTGGCCGGACTGAGCAATTTAAAAAAGCTTGACCTCAGTGAATGCAACTCGCCTGGTGTGACGGATGAGTCAGCTGATTATTTTGCGAGAATGAAAAACTTGGCTGACCTAAATTTGTGGAGTACTAAATTCACAGACAAAGGCATTGAGAAACTGACTGGGCTTTCCAATCTGAAACGATTGAATCTGGACAACACGGAAACGACGGACGCAGCGATGCAGTCTCTGAAGCAGATGCCGCAGTTGAATTGGTTGCATCTTGGCAAAACGAAAATTACGGATGAATCCGTTGAGACATTGATGAGTCTTGAGGATTTGAAATACCTGAATATTTCATACACTGGCGTTTCAGAAGACGGCTATTATGATTTGGATGACTTCTTTGCACCCAAAGATTGCCAAGTCGTCCAGCCGTAAACCTGTCTCAGTGTGTCACTGAGCCAACAATCGAGCGATGTAGTTCTTGAAGCCTTTCATGTCGGTCGGCGGATCGTGGGGCCCGATCACCAACGGTCCATTCTCGGGACTCGGATGAAGCCCGTGGCTTCCTTTTACCAGCGCCGCATCCAAAGGGATGACGTCCATACGGTAGCGAAATCCCAGTTTTTTTTGGGCCACTCGAAACGCAGCCTTGGCTTTTGACGTGATGAAAAGCTCACATGGGTCATAGCCAGGTTTGCGATGGATATCGACCGATGATGCAAAATCAGGAGCAAGTCGATCTTCCAGCCAGTAGTAGTAAGTAAACCAAGCGTTTGGTTCCGCCAGCGCGATTAATTCTCCGCTACGAGAATGGTCAAGCTCGATGTCTCCGGGATCAACCACATTCGCGATCCCCGGAGTTGATTCGAGAATGCTGCGGACTTCGCTAATTCGATTTTTATCACGAACGTAAACGTGCGCGAGCTGATGGTCGGCAACCGCGAACGCAGCGGACTCACCTGGAATCAGCTGTTCTCCGAACGGACTTTGGCGAATTTTCAGCAAACCGGATTCCCGTAAAACTCGATTGATGTGCACGGGTTGGTCAACTGGGACCAGACCATACTCCGAAACGACGACAACGGTTGCCCCAATGTCATTGGCGGCATCGATGATCAACCCCGCACATTGGTCGACTTCGGCGACTCGCTTCGGATCATGATTGGGTAACCGCTGAAAGTCATAATCGAGGTGAGGCAAGTAGGCCATCGTTAGTTGAGGTCGTTGTGTTCGCATCACCAATGCCGTTGCCTCAGCGATCCACCTGGAACTCGGAAGCCCCGCATTAGGTCCCCAAAAACTAAAGAATGGAAAAGCACCAAGGTTTTTCGTGAGTTTACAGCCCGTGAAGTCGAGGACGTCAAAAACTTTGGATCCGTCCGAGCCGTAATGCGGTTTGGGTGTGCAGCTGTATTTCACTCCGGATGATTGGTTGAACCACCAAAACATCTTGGCCGTTTCAATTCCATCGTAAAATTTGTCACCCTGCACTAGCGAGTTGGCTTGTTGCCAAAAACGAATTTCTTGGGTGTCACGAAAAAACCACCCGTTTCCAACGACTCCATGATCGCGAGGAGCCAATCCGGTCAGCATGGTGGCTTGTGATGTGCAAGTTACTGCCGGCAAGGGACTGTTCCATGGTGTTGCCTGCTCGAGTTCACTTAATCGCGGCGCATGCTTAAGCAATTTAGGAGTCAGTCCAACAACGTTGATTACACAAACGCGATTCAAGAAATTCTGCCGTAGTTTGGGGAAAGGTTAACGAGCTAGGACTTGTTGGTGACGTCTTGGAACATTGGCTCAAGCAAATCAAACGAACGCTGAGCGGTTTCGGAAGCCACATGGCAATGGCGATCCAATTCGACATGGATACTGCCTTGGTAGCCACATTTGTACAGCGACTCAAGGATGGGAGGGTAATAGATTTGACCTTCGCCAAACATCAAGTGCTCGTGCATCCCGGATTTCATGTCTGAAATATGAACATTCGCAATCAAGTTTGACCATTTGTTGATGAATTCTGCGATCGGAATTTCACTCATGCAAAATAGCTGACCAATGTCGAGAGTTAACTTGAAACGAGCGGAATCAATCAAGTGATACATGCGATCGAATCGACCCATGGTATCAATCAGCATACCGGGAACGGGTTCAAACCCAATGTCGATTCCACGCTGTTGAGCGTAGTCCAAAACTGGACCCAGGTTTTTCGTCAGTCGTTCGAGCCCCGAATTGAAAGTCATTTCAGTTGATTTTTGTCCAGAGAAAATGGAAACACAGTCGCTGTTTAGCTCGGCACCAACGTCAATGCAATGTTTGTAATACTCAATTCTCTTGTTGACGTTTTGAGGATCTTTGTCGAGCAGTGTGGGGTGATATAGCTGTTTCGAGTCGAGTAGGAATCGGGCATCGGTTTCAATGACACTCGACATCCCATGCTGAAGGAGAAGCCCTTTGATTTCCTGGATTTGCAATCGAGTTTGAGGTTCGCCAGGGCTTAACCAGCCATGATCAACAGAAATGGCGACGCTTTTGTAACCGATCTCTGCCAATAGGTTTAAGCCGTCGATCGCACGGTGATGAGACAGTCCGTTGGTATGGTATCCGAGTTTCATGAGGCTGAACAATCGTTAAGTGGACGGAACAAATCTTCCAAGTAGCAATGCCGGAACAAGTAAACACAAAACCAGAATCGCGTACTCCGGATGTTGCGGGGCAGCCAAATAGCAAATCGAAGCGTCGAGGATAATTAGGCTTTTTAGGACGGAGACGACACCAACTTGGATCTTCTTTGGTTTGGCACTTAGGACGGCTTCACCAACACGGCGAAGGATGGGAAAAGAAATCATTGCAATAAAGATCGGGAAGATCTTTTTGGTTTGCTGGGAAATCGTTAACTCGTTCATGGGAATGAACGCTGAGCATGCTAGGCCGATCAAGCTAAGTAAAATTATGGCCCCGGCAATTTTAAGGGCCGTGAGATTTTGTTCTTCGGCGGCTTCTCTTCGGCCAAGCAATGTGGTGCCGGCGATCAGCATGCCAATCACGGATGCGATCCAAATGACTTCCGTCGAGAAACCAAAAAGGCTCGAACTCACCGCAAGGCTTGCTCCCAGCAACACGTTGAAGAAACGACACGCGCCCATGATGAACGGGGCTGCAATTGTTCGTTTCATCGGACCGTCATAAAGGTAGACGCAGATCGCGATGAAGACCGCGATCGCAATTGGTTTGAATTGAAAAGCTCCCGTCAAATCGGATGCCCAGACAGCCAAACCTGCACTGGCGATTCCTAGCACCAACAGACCATAACCGACTATCGTTGCAGTCTTGACGCTGATTTGTCCCGACGGAAGCGGTCGACTTGGGCGCTCTTGTCGATCGACTTCCAAATCAAACACGTCGTTGAGTACCATTCCGCTTAAGTAAATCGCGGATGAGGCTCCAACCAAAAACAATAGCGGTGCGATAGGTGACCAGGTCTGACACGCCAGCAGGTAACCCATCAAAATGTTGGCGATCGCAGACGGCAGGTTGGCGACACGGAGAAGACGGAGCCAAGGGAATCGGGCACTGGGTTGGGGGTGGCTCATGTTTTACTGCGAGGAATGTGTCGAC
>CAZQQR010000355.1:0-5055 GCA_964595515.1 uncultured Pirellulaceae bacterium | reverse complement strand
CGACGAGTCCTACGATTGCAATTTCGTTGAGAACCGAAGCAACAAAAAAAGACCCGGGCGAGCCCGGGTCTTATGAGTTTCGAGTTTTGACTAAAAAGCTGTTTCTAGTCAACTGTTGCAATAACTTCTCCAGCGTTTCTGGTCGCAAGAGCCTGGAAGACTTCTTCAGAGATGTTTTCATTTACAAAGTGCGAAGAACCGTCACAAAGAGCTGTTACGATTCCGCCCGGATGATCGCTGCGGAAATCTTCGAAGTGCTCATCGTGGGTATCGTTGGGAGCGTGATCAGCGACTCCTACGATTCTCGCCATCGGCTCGTCGACTTCTGGGACCATTCCAACCCAGGAAATACTTCCGTGATGTTGAACCCGCTCGCCGATCATCAGCGTGTTGCTGGATCCATCGTAAATGTTTCTAAATTCGATTGCGCTTCCCGCGTAGAAAACGCCATTGCCATCAAGTGGTGAATCTTCGATTTCAGTGCTTCCGAAAACGCCTGAGTAATCACTTCGTCCGACCAACAATTCTTCACCGTGGTCGTGATCGTCGTCGTCATCATCGTCATTATGCCTGTGTGCATGTTCTTCGATGTGGGTGTCGAGATTAACGATCTCTGTCGCGTTGACCTGAGATGGGCACAGGTAAACAGGGATGACTTCGCGAATGACGTCCTCGTGGTCGTGATCATCAATCGCTTCGTTAAAATTGATTTGGTTGTGGATGTTGTCCATTTCGATGTACGGAAGGATGTACGCTGACCATCCCCAACCGGGTTCTGATTCTGCGTCTAGTGGATCACCGATCTGCCATCCCGGTGGGAAGGCCTCGAAGGTGCTTTCGTAATTCAGTACAGCAAGTGATTGCTGACGAATATGGTTCATGCAGGTCGTTCGACGGGCTGCTTCTCGAACCTGTTGGACAGCAGGAAGCAGCATTCCGATCAGAATGCCAATGATTGCGATAACGACCAGCAACTCAACTAACGTAAAACCTTTTTTGTTTTTCATAGCTCTTTAATTTGTTAGGAATGATGACTTGGAAGGATTGAATAAATTCGTGTGGCAATTCAGCGACAAACTGGCAAATGATTGATAATCCAGTTGTCGTGTTTGCTTTGGCTAAAGAATGACTGACTGAAAAACGCGAACGTTTAAGCCAATCAGGATTTAAGAGTGACGAGCCATCACCGTTGTTGCGCAGGATATAAATGAGTCGCGCAGAATTTACGAGGACGCCAGCTCTGGCAAAAGCTTAGATATGCGTTTCAGAAGGCGGACCGCGTGCATGTGCGGTCAGGCTAAACAGACGAGGCTCTCGGTGATGAACACCAAAAGCGAAAACATGAGCGTCCGTTGCGATCACCGTCGAGTCGTGATCAATTTTCGCATGATAGTTCTTGAAGAATTCACAGATCTGACATTCTTCGTCGGGTGAGAAAGTACCCTCACTAGTAGGATCTGTTGTTGGAAAACAGCAACTGCAAGTGAGTGTATCGAGTTGCTCTGCCGATTCCGGGCCACTGAAAAAGTTGACGTGGTGATAGGACGGTCCAAAGTTCAAAAATAGAACCAAGAATCCTACGAAGAAAATCGAGAATTTTCGACGGATGTGAGTCATCAAGCCAAGTTTAAACGTTTCCGAAATTACAGCCGGTATACATCCATATTAGAGTTGCGAGCCTAAGGTCAAAGCCAGATTCTCAAGAAAACGGTGGATTAACTAGTTCCTCGATCCTAATCCGCTGTTTTTGCAGGAAAGAGCCATCTGATAACTCAAAATTCCCGTGACTGCTTGCTTTTTCAAGTCGACAAAATTCGCGAGGTTTGTGAATGGACACCACCTTTTGCGGTAATCTACCGTTAGCTGGCAATTTCCAAAACCGGCAATTCCCAAAACCAATCCAATCGCTATTCGCTGAATGAATCTTTCGAATACAACTGTCCCCGATGGACGAATCCATGTTCCCTCCACCGCGAAGAAAATCAATCCAGATGGTGAGTACGTCGTTTACTGGATGACTGCTGCGAGAAGAACAGTCTGGAATTTTGGGCTTCAGAGGGCCATTGATTGGGCGAAGGAATTAAAAAAACCGCTTGTGATTTTTGAAGCACTTCGTTCGACGTACAAGTGGAACAGTGATCGAATTCACGCGTTTGTTATCCAAGGCATGGCAGACAACGCTCGAGCGCTCGCCAAAAAGAATGTCATCTACTATCCGTATGTTGAGCCGAAACCCGGTGACGAAAAGGGTTTGCTCAAATCGCTTTCCCAAAAAGCGTGCGTGGTCGTTGGTGATGATTTTCCGTGTTTCTTTTTACCTCGCATGGTAAAGGCTGCTGCTCGTACGATCGATGTGAAATTAGAGTTGATCGATTCCAATGGCGTTTACCCAATGCGGGATACGGATCGTGTTTTCTCGCGAGCCTACGATTTTCGACGACATCTGCAAAAGAATATTTTGCCGCATCTCTTGGAGATGCCAAAGGAAGATCCGCTTAAAGGAGTGCGGTTGGCAAAACTGGACTCGTTGCCAAAGGCCATTTTAAAACGCTGGCCCGCTTCCAATCCCGTAGCGATGGCAACTGACCTTTCGCAATTGGGTTCCATTCCGATCGATCACAGTGTTTCAATCGTGGACACCAAAGGCGGCACCAAAGCAGCCAACGAAAAACTGGAAGCCTTTCTCGATCAAAAGCTTCACCAATATTCTGACTCGCGAAATCAGCCAGAGAAAATGATGACTAGCGGCATGTCGCCCTATCTTCATTTCGGCCATATCTCTGCCGCTCAAATCTTTACGCGTGCGGCTGAGATCGCGCGGTGGAATCCTGATAAGGTTGCCGAGAAGGCCACCGGGAGCTCGTCAGGTTGGTGGGGAGTAAACGAACAGATCGAGTCGTTTTTCGATGAACTGATTACTTGGCGCGAAGTCGGCTACAACATGTGCGCTAACCGGGACGATTTCGATCAGTATGAATCGCTTCCAGAGTGGGCACAGAAAACACTCGGGGAACATGAAAAAGACAAACGGGATTTTCTGTATTCAGACGAAGAATTTGAGTTTGCACAAACCCATGACAAATTGTGGAATGCGGCTCAGTGGCAATTGGTTTCTACAGGGATCATTCACAATTATCTCCGAATGCTGTGGGGCAAAAAGATTCTTGAATGGTCAAAAACCCCCCGCGACGCATTGGCAACCATGATTCATCTCAATAACAAGTACGCGCTTGATGGGCGAAATCCAAACTCCTATAGCGGGATTTTCTGGGTGTTGGGGCGTTACGATCGGGCTTGGGGCGAGCGCGATGTGTTTGGGAAAATTCGATTCATGAGCAGCGACAATACGGCTCGAAAAGTCAAAGTCAAAAACTATGTCGCGCAGTTTAGCCCTCCTTCACCTCAGCAAGAGCTTTTCTAAGAGTCATCACTCGTTCGCGACCGGGCCGTGAAGTTTCTCCGTTAGAGTTTGATTTTTAAAGTTTGATTTTAAGTTTGACTTTAGCCATGGCAAAATCCATTCGGAACCTAGTCGTTGTTCTAGGGGATCAGCTTGATCAAGAATCAGCTGCCCTGGAAAATTTTGACAAACAATCCGATCTTATTTGGATGGCAGAGGTCGCCGGCGAGTCGACGCACGTTTGGTCACACAAAGCAAGAACGGTTTTGTTTTTGTCGGCCATGAGACATTTTAATCAATGGTTGACCGGCGAGGGTTACTCGACGGAGTATCGGAAACTCGATGCTCGGGGCAATCAAGGAACGATCGCGCTTGAGTTGTCTGCGGCAATCAAAAAGTTCAAACCAGAAAAGCTTGTGGTTGTGAGACCGGGAACTCATCGGCTGTTGGAAGATTTGGAAGCTGTCGCCGAGTCAGAGAGTTTGAAGCTTGAAGTCCGAGAAGACTCGCACTTTTTTTGCGGCATCGGTGAATTCGCGGAACACGCGCAGGGTCGAAAGCAACTCAGGATGGAGTACTTCTATCGTGAAATGCGAAAAAAGCATGGCGTGTTAATGAATCGCGGAAAACCCATTGGTGGAAAATGGAACTACGACGCAGACAATCGGGCTTCGTTTTCTAAAAAGACCGGACCGGTGGGGATTGAGCCGGCGACTTATTTTGAGCCTGATGAGATTACGCTCGAAGTCATTGCTCTTGTCGTCGACAAGTTTTCAGATCACCCAGGATCGTTGGATAACTTTGATTGGCCCGTGACACCGGAACAGGCGATCGATGCGCTCAATGACTTTGTTGAAAATCGGCTTCCGAAGTTTGGGCTATATCAAGATGCGATGTGGTCGGATGAACCGTTTTTGAATCATTCGTTGCTGGCAGCGGCAATGAATTTGAAGCTGCTCAATCCTCGGACTGTAATCGCTGCTGCGGAGTCGGCTTACCAACGCGGCCAGGTACCTTTGGCCGGAGTCGAAGGATTCATTCGGCAAATTTTAGGATGGCGAGAATATGTTCGTGGTGTTTACTGGCACTTTATGCCAGAGTACATCGAGCGAAACGAGCTGGGTGCAAAACAGAATTTGCCTGAATTTTATTGGACGGGTGAAACGGAGATGAATTGTTTGAGCCAAGCGATTGGCCAGACTTTGGAGCACGGTTACGCCCATCATATTCAGCGTTTGATGGTGACTGGTTTGTTTTCGTTGCTGCTAGGCGTACACCCAAAACAGATTCACGAGTGGTACTTGGCCGTTTACGTCGACGCGGTTGAGTGGGTCGAACTGCCTAATACACTTGGCATGTCCCAGTATGCTGACGGCGGAGTGATGGCGAGCAAGCCGTATGTTGCGACGGGCAAGTACATCCAGCGAATGAGCAACTATTGCAAAGGCTGCCAATACAACCCTGCCGAGTCGGTAGGCGATTCAGCCTGTCCCTTCACAACGTTGTACTGGGATTTTTTGCAAACCCACCGTGAACGATTGGCCAAAAATAATCGGATGGTGTTTCAGGTCAAAAATCTTGAGCGGAAGAATCCAGAAGAGCTCGTTGAAATTCAGAAACAGGCAAAGGCGGTTCGAGCTAAATGCTGCGGTGAT
>CAZQQR010000354.1:2291-5061 GCA_964595515.1 uncultured Pirellulaceae bacterium | reverse complement strand
TCATAAACGACATGATCGAGAAACAGTGCATGAGCGGGTGCGGCCTGCCCTGCCCTGACTCGATCTTTGGCTTCTCGAACTTCGACCATCCAAGCCGTCGTTTTCCGTTCTTTTCCTACTTCGATCAACGACCCCACAATATTGCGAACCATATTGTACAAAAATCCGTTTGCCGTAATTTCAATCTTGATCCCCGGAAAACCGTGAACATCCTCTCGCGTTACGAGCAACCGTTTGACGTCGCGTACCGTCGTCGCCCGCTCAGCTCCTTTGCTTTCAAAGCTCGCAAAATCATGCACACCAGTAATCGGTTTGGCAGCTTCGACCATGGCTTCGACATTTAGTTCTCCCGGAATAAACCAACAAGTCCGCAGTCTGAGCGGATCCTGAATTCGGCCGAACTGAATGAAGTAGACATAAGTTTTTTCGACAGCATCGCGAATCGCATGAAAGTCCTCAGGGGCTTCTTCAACATGAGTCACCGCCATGTCATACGGTGTCTCGGCGTTCAAAGCACGAAGCACGCGATTGGGAGGTAAATCACTATTGGTTTTCAAACTACAAACCTGAGCCAAAGCATGGACCCCGGCGTCCGTCCGTCCACTGGCGGTAATTCGAATATGCTCCCCGGTGATTTTCTCCCAGGCTTCTTCCAAACGTTGTTGCACGGCGATTCCGTTGTGCTGAATTTGCCAGCCAACATAATCCGTGCCATCGTATGAAATGGTTAGCTTGAGGTTCCGCATGATGCGTACTTACCTGCCACTAAAAGTTCCGCAATCTGAACTGCGTTCGTCGCAGCGCCTTTTCTCAAGTTATCACTCACGCACCAAAATGTCAGCCCGTTTTCACAGCTGAGATCTTTTCGAATGCGCCCAATGAAAACATCGTCTTTGTCGTCGCTGTTGCTGGGCATTGGATACACGCCAGCCGCCAAATCGTCCATCACAGTGATGCCCGGTGCAGCGTCAAACAGTTGCTTAGCCTGTTCCACACTGATCGGCTCCTCAGTTTCAACCAAAATTGATTCGCTGTGGCAATTCGATACGGGAACGCGAACGCAAGTCGGACATACTTGAATCGACTCGTCACCAAAAATCTTGCGGGTCTCGTAAACCATCTTCATCTCTTCCGACGTGTAGCCTTCATGCTTGGACGAACCAATCTGCGGGATCACGTTAAATGCAATTGGGTGTGAAAATGCTTTATAGTTCCACTCTTTTTCTTCCAGAGCACTCCGGGTTCCCTCAACCAGATCCTCCTGACCTGCCACGCCAGCGCCGCTGGTCGCTTGATAAGTCGAAACGACCACTCGTTTGATTTTGGAGACCTCATGTAGCGGCTTCATCGCCACCACCATTTGAGTCGTGCTGCAGTTTGGGCTGGCGATGATCCCTTGGTGGTTTTCCAGCGCCTCAGGATTTACTTCGGGGACAACCAGAGGAACATGATCCAGCATCCGATGATAACCGCTTTCATCGACGACAATACAATTTCGCTCAACCGCCCAAGGAACAAACTCAGCCGCAACGTCATCCGGCGTGCTGCCGATGACCAAATCAAGATCGTCAAAAACGTTTGGCTCAAGCAATTGAATCGTGTGATCTTCGCCTTTGAATTTAATCGTTTTTCCAGCCGAACGTTTCGATGCCAAAAAAGTAATCGTCTCGTAAGGAAAGTCACGCTGTTCCAACATTTGACGGACCAGGCGACCAACGGCCCCTGTCGCGCCTGCGATTGCAATTCGCTTTGCCACGATGTTCTCCAATGAACGTTAAAATGAAACGCCAAAAAACGTTAAGTTTGAGTGAGCTTGGATCGCTTACTCAGGATTGCGAACTCACAAGTATACGAAGACTCGGCTGACTCAGGAATGACTTTTCTGATGGAAATGAATGGGCGCACCACACCCCCGTTAACTTTCCAAGTGGCAAATACTCGCACCATTAAATCACAGATGCTCAGACTCGTTCGAACCATTTGTCATCCGGCGTTTGACCCACTCGGGTTCGAGAAACGCGAGATTTGCCGCCAACATGATCAACCCGAACGTCAACATACCCATACAAAACCCGATTCCCAGATGCATTGGAATCGCAATCGCCAATACGATAGGCCGCGTCAACTGGGGCCATATCAATGCCGCATAACCAACTTCCCAGAGCACCGTCACTAACGACAGAGCGGCGACCAGCCAAAGATGATTAGCAATCCAAGTCATATCCAACGTTTGATATTCATAACTGGCCAACGCAAGCCAGATCGCATCACCGGACAACCAGGTCTCGCCTTGAAGTTTGCCAATGCCGGCGAAAAAGTAGACGACGCATAGATGAATCTGAATCAGTCGCGTGGCAATGTTGGTCAGTACATCTCGGCCGGCGGTTGTAATGTTTGATTTCGATTTCCTCCACGAATCAATCGAGTACGCGCCTCCGGAATTTCCAATCGCTAGGTACAAACAGAGAAATCCATTGATTTGATCAAGTCCAAACAATGAACCCGTCGCCCTGTTTGCATACGAGATTACCAACAGAGCCGTTGCAATACCCGTCCACCGAGTCCACATTCCAATGGTAAACAAACCGATCAAACCCAGTCCGACCAGATGAACGACCATCAGCATCGATGGCGATGAAACCCAATCCAAATGGCTCCAAGCAAAATGATTTGCAAAGAGCTGTGAACGATACTCAACTGGCAGCATCGCTTCTCTACCCAAAAAGGCACCGAGTTCAATCGTCCAGACGAGGTGGGTATAGAACACAAT
>CAZQQR010000354.1:0-2191 GCA_964595515.1 uncultured Pirellulaceae bacterium | reverse complement strand
TCAGCGCTTGCACCCTCAGCGCTTGAGTGAATTTTAGAAGCCGAGTTCATGGCCGGCCTCCAACTGCTGCACCCGGCGAAATCTCTTCAGCGACGAATGGCTCAAACCCGGACGCTTCGCTCCAACTCCCAATCTTGATTCTCTCTGAAAGAAACTCATCATCTCCAAGCTTCATCCCCGACACGACTTCTTCCGGAAAGGGAAGTGTTCGTTCCTGGATGAATAGCTCGATCGTTTTAGCTTTGTGTCGCTGAGCCAGCACCCTTGCGACCGAGCCAGCCAACGAATTGAATCGTTCCCGAGATATCTGGTAGAGCTCGACTTCGACAGCCCGTTCGTGTTGGAGTTGCTGACTAAGAGAAGGTTTGTTTTGCTCCTGAAACCTTGCAATCTCGCGATCATAGTTCTTGAGCCGTTCTTGAAACGCAGTTTGGTTTGGCGTGATAGAAAACTCGTGAAACATCGTTTCACTCAGCATGAACCAGCGGTGATAAAGAAGTCGTGGCCAATGTTGTTTCCGATCCGGAAACGCAGCTTCAAATCCCGTTCCGTCTTGTTGAACACCCTTCACCACCACTCGGTGCGTCGCGCTTGGGTCGGGTCCAAAGAATCGATATCCGTGGCCGTGATAAAGTGCTTGATGAATCGGCGAAACGAAATTTGCGAGCGGCTGCGTCAGATTTGGCGAACCGATTGGGTTGGATAGTGGCCCCAACAGCACGATCCCTAGATAGGTAACAATGACCAGCGACGCGATCGCACGACAGGCTGGGGACCAACCGAATCCTTCGAATGGCTGTTGATTGCACGAAGGAGTAGAGGCCGGATCTGGCCGGCTTTGTGCGTGCTCTCTGTTTTTCTTTCGCTTGTTCATCTTGATCCCGTCCTCCCTTCCATCTTAATTGGGGGACGCGAATCCAAGCTGCTTTTAACGGCCAAAGCGGTACATTCTAGGCGTGTAGCCGGCTACGTGATTCCATTCTCAAGCTCGGCGGAGCTTGATCGCATTCGAGTTTTGCAGAGCGGATTATCAAAGTGAACTTACCCGGAGACGCCGGAATTTTTGACAGATTCCGCTACGTCTTTGGTTCGCAATGGAAACTAGCGAGAAGCAACACGGTCAAAATCGGCCGAACTTTTTTCGTTTAACCCAAGACTGACAGAGTGGGACTTGCCTGCAACGATATCAATTGTGCGGACTTCTTTTTGAATGACTCCATCCTGTTCGTATTCGACTTCGATTTTGTAATTATCCCATGAATCGCCTTTGGCAAGCGAAGTCGTTTCGAAAGATCGTTCCAACTTACCCGTTGCCGCCATCGGCTTGCCACACAATGTTACCTTGGCGTCGACAGGAGCACTGAGTGCCAAACGAGTAACGACGGGCGATTCGAATTCGAACCGCTGCGTAAGCTTCAAACCAGGTCGCAGTCTGACGATCTTTGTTCGGCGAATCTCATTTCCATCTTCTTCAAAAATGGCGGTCACTCGAAATTTGTAATCCCGATCTTCTTTTAAGCCACGTGAAACATAGCTTCGAACCGATCCTTTGGTGGCTGTCGGTTTGTCATTGATCAAAACTCTTGCGCTCTCAGGAACCACAACCTTTAGCACGGCATAAGTCGGAACGGATGAAGGAAGGCTGGTCGAGTCGTCGCCTTCGATGGGGCCTGGAGCTTCGATACCTCCGGGAACCATCCCGGGAGCATCAGTAGGTTGGTTGTAATAAATGTTTGGGTCCGCAGTCGGCTGAATACCACCATCAAGCTGAATTTCGTTTCCGAATCCGTTTTCGAGCTGAAGACCTTCGACAGGAGCACTTTCTACCGGAACAATTCCGCCATCAACAGGCACACCCTGAATACCCGAATCATAAATTGGAGTCGACATTGTTGAACCAACCGGAAAACCCATTCCGTTGGAGACTTCCGTCGGATAGCCAGGGACAAATCCGTAGTCGCCCACTGGATAACTCGATTCGCTGAAATAACTCGACATCGGAGAGTAAGTCGTCACCGGAGAGTAAGTCATCGGAGCTGAGTAAACGGGCGCTGCATAGACCGGAGCAGGTGCAACCATCGGAACGGTAACTGGAGCGGGAGCAGTTGCGTAAGAGTAACCTGTAGAGCCACCTCCAACCGATGAGTAACCAGTTGATGCACCCATGGAAGTGTATCCAGTTGAACCGCCA
>CAZQQR010000353.1:0-5065 GCA_964595515.1 uncultured Pirellulaceae bacterium | reverse complement strand
TCCTGGCTGGCCAAGAACCACAAACAAAAAACTGGCGTCTGGGTTAAGTTCGCGAAAAAAGGAAGTGGAGAAACATCACTCACGTATGAGGAAGCTCGCGAAGGAGCGATCATCTACGGTTGGATCGACGGCTTAATCAACAGCTACACCGAAAAAGCTTACCTGCGAAAATTTACCCAACGCAGAGCAAAAAGCAGTTGGTCAAAGATCAATCGTGAAATAGTCGAGCAGCTGATTCGATCAAAAAAGATCATGCCTTCCGGATTGGCCCAAGTTGAGGCCGCTAAACAAGATGGCCGTTGGGCAGCAGCATACGATTCGCCAAGCACAATCAAAACGCCACCAGAGCTGTTGGCGCTATTGAAAAAGAACAAGAAAGCTCAGAAGTTTTTTGATTCGCTGAGCAGCGCGAATCGATATGCATTTCTTTATCGAATTCAAACCGCCAAAAAACCCGAGACTCGTGAGCGTCATCTTAAGAAAACGATGGAAATGCTGGAGGCCGAGAAAGTTTATCATCCCAAGTTGCGAAAGAAAAAATAGCGACCGTCTCATTCGTTCAATCATTTTCCTTTCGTCCATCAAATGCGTTTTTCCAGCCGCCATACTCTTTTTGGTCGAGCTTGATCCATTCGAGATGTTCGAACTGTTTTAACTCTGACAGTTGTTCTTTCTCGAGGTCCAGCTTCATCAGCTCCAGCTTTTCCAAAGTCTGTTTGCAATTCAGACGCTGGAAGAACCCTATTTGCAAAGTTGCATTTTCGCGAACTCTATTTTGCCCTAACAACCTTAATGATTTGAGTTTCTCCAGTCCCTCGATTGCGGAACTGGCAGCATCCGGAAGTTCGTTTGGCCATTCAATTTTTAGTTTTTCCACATTCGGAGTCGCCCCCAGCAACCGGTAGGCACTTTCGGGAAACTTCTTTCGGTCATCGGAAAACGAATTAACCTCAAAAACTACATTTTTGACGTTCGGCATTTCTGGAATTGAATCCATGAAATCGTGCAACGAAAAAAGCGATGGTGTCATTCCGATATTAAACCGCGAGAAATCGTCTTCGACAAACCATGGCTGACCAAAATGAAAACGGACCATTTGATGATCGACCCAGGGACGGTCAGAACGAACCACAGCAATGGTCTCGTTCTGGTTTCCGAACACGGTAAACATATCTGCAAAAAGCTGTTCATTTTCTCGGTTTAGCCAAATTGAAAACCGAACGTCTTTGTAGGTGTCTAGTATCTTCAGCTCTTCGAGAGAATAAGTCTGCTGCTCGAGGTCGATTCGAAATTCGAAAAGATTTTTGAATGTTGAAATGGCCTTCCGGATTGTGTCCATGTCAGGGTCGAGCATTTGAATGACTTCAACCGGCAAATTCAATGAAGCCAGTGTGTCAATCTCGTCAGCCGCAAGTTGCTTTGGGCGATTTAAAATATAGTCAGACTCAATCAATTTGTTCAGGCTCACGAACGGAACATGAGCTCGCCAGGTAACGCCTTCGTTGTATCGAATATCAATCGAATTCAAATTTTTCATGCGAGCTAGTTTTTTGACGAACTCATCGTCAATTCCAGTATTTTGAAGCGTAATTGACCTGAGTTGATGAAGCTTCAAAATTGCCTCTTTTTGCTTGGACGTGAGACTAGCTTGGTCAGGCAAAGCTGCTGGAACAATTTGGCGAATGGTAGAGTCGCCAATTTCCAAATGCGTAATATTGTCTTTTTTGTCCTTGGGAAGCAGCTTGAGAATCCACTCCGGAACTTTGGGTGGAGCCGTTTCAATCTGGGCACCTTTCTCGCGAAGCACTTCAAACGCAACCCATTGAGATCGGATTGGCTCTATCGCTGAAAGCCAAAAACCCAACGCAAGACAACAGACAGTTGTTAAAATGACCAGACTCAGAAGTGAAAAACTAAGTCGTCGCTTTTTTGTATACGCTGATGTGTTGGATGACTCCACGTTGTTCATAAGGACCGAACCCTGCCAATCAGGTAATGAATCTAAAAGTTCTCGCCCAAAACAAATCAGAGAAAAGGGAGCATCAGTTGGGAGAATCAGTGCTTCGAAGTCCCACGAAACGTTTTCAACGATTCAAAGACCTCGAAAACTTCAAAACGGAACCTACTCATACGCAGGCCTTGTGGCCTAGCAAAACTTCGATTCTATCGCATCAAGGTCGATTCCAAACACTTTTTCCGCGACTCGGGAAAGTGATGCCCGATCGCCTTCCATGCGAACGGTTCGGTGAAGATGGGTGTAAGATTCACCCACGTTCAGGGCGAGTGCAGGACTGATGGTTTCCAACTCAAAAAACCCTCCCAGCTGACCACCGCTTTCGTTCGGTCCGTCGTTGTAGCAATTGATAACATCGCCGTGATAGGGCTCGTCTTGTAGTTCCCAGAGATTGTTGTTGTATCCGTTAGGTGCCGATGCAGGCAGGTTAAACTGAACGACTGACAACACGCCCCGCTCTTTATCCCAACTTCCTAACGTCGGCTGAACACGCGGGAACGTAAGCCCCAGCTTGCTCCGCATTTTTCCATCACCGTAAAAATAAATCAAACCGGCCTGCTCGTCGATCTGAAGCCTTGAATCATCGAGCTTGCCAAAATAATCAGCGTTTACGATTCCACCAAGCTCCTCAACGGCGCCTTGCTTGAATGGCACCATCAACGTGGCAAGATCGGACGGCTTGTTCATGCAAAGCATCCAGATCCCAATTAAACCAGTTTCGGGTTCCCATTTTTTGTCACCAAGATTTTTTAAGGTGTTGTGGCTTTCATGAGCAACAAGGCTAAGCCCCTTCAGCGAGACTCCTAGGTGTTTTTCTGCAGTATCTCGGTCAAGCAAATTGACGGTGCGATCGCACTGGACGGAGAATTCAAAACCGCTCCAGTTCACCAATTTGGCTTGTCGCATAAACGAAGCGGAATTTGAATCGCTCTTTACAACGTCAAATGCTTCGGTATCCAAAAAAGCTGGCGTCCGCCAATTGGCGTATTCCATTTTGGCATCGGGCGGGAAAAAAACCGAATACTGTCCGCCTTCAGGCGAGATCCACATTCGGTCTTCACCGCCATAGAGATTGATTTGAGGATCAGTGTTCCCAAGCTTCACGGCATCGTAATTTATGTAGCCATAACTCTGCCCCGATTCGCCCTCGGAAGTCGACGTCATCGTTCGCCCTTGATAGGCGGGAACGACGATGACCTGAGCCCCCTCATCATTTGACAGAACGATTGTCTTAACGTGTTGATTCAGAAATTCTAAATCTTCACCGAACGTTTTCTCAGGCATACATTATCTTTTCAGGCGTGGTGAGCGAATGCTCAATAAATCAATCGCGAAATCGCAGGGCAACGTTACATCTCTTTGGGATTTCCTTCGTCGTCATAACGCATCAACCCAAAGTAAAAAAAAGCGAATACGCCGATTGGAATGGCCGAGTAAAAGATAAATGAAACCAGCACGCCTCCGACAATACCAAAGCCGAAAATCGTGAGCCAAGCCCACCATGTATCTCTAAACAACCCGGTATAACGTCCCACTGTTTTCTCTTTATAACAATCTATTACTCAAACAAAAACAACAATTCCGCAATTCAAAAGACTATCGCTTGACTCTCGCGCTGTCTCCAGCAATCAATGCTTCCACCTCTTCAACCACGGCCATTGTCGTATCGCCAGCAGTCGTCATGGCCAAAGCTCCGTGAGCCGCACCGTATTCGACCGCTTGGGCAGGGTCACCTGTTTTCATGAATCCGTAAATCAACCCGGAAGCAAAACTATCCCCGCCACCAACGCGATCGTAAATCTCTAAATCTTCGCGATGTGTCGCTTGATGCAGTTCGCCGCCGCTCCAGCAAAGCGCGCCCCAGTCATTAACCGTCGCTGTTTTTACCGTCCTCAACGTCGTTGCAATCGCCTGGAAATTTGGAAATAGCGACGTTGCTTGATCGATCATCTTTTTATACCCCTCGATCGGAAGCTCTTTCATCTGATCGTCCAAGCCTTCGACGTGCAGTCCAAGACAAGCAGTGAAATCTTCTTCGTTGCCAATCATCACGTCGACAAATGGTGCAATGTCGCGATTGATTTTCTGACAAGCTTCCTGACCTCCAAACGACTTCCAGAGTGAACTGCGAAAGTTCAAATCGTAAGATGTAATCGTGCCATGCTTTTTTGCACACTGCAGTGCTTCCTTGATCACACCCGGCGTCGTGTCCGAAAGGGCTGCATAAATCCCGCCCGTATGAAACCAGCGAACGCCCAAGGTTCCAAAAATGTGCTCCCAGTCAATGTCGCCTTCTTTCAACTGTGAGGCAGCAGTGTATCCACGATCCGAAGTTCCCAAGGCAGCACGAACCCCGAATCCCTTTTCAGTAAAATTCAATCCATTGCGACAGGCGCGACCAACTCCATCAAAGTCCATCCACTTAACGTGATCGATATTCACCCCACCGGTCAAAATCAAGTTTTCAAGCAACCGACCGACTTCGTTTTGAGCAAACGCAGACACAAGCCCCGCCCGCAAACCGAAACAGCGTCGAAGCCCACGGGCAACGTTGTATTCGCCGCCACCTTCCCAAACGTCGAACGTTCGAGCGGTCCGAACGCGGCCTTCGGCAGGATCGAGTCGAAGCATGACTTCGCCAAGAGACAGGATATCAAACTGGCAAGATTCGGAAGATTTGATTTGCATTGATTTAGCGTACTACTGAGTTTTCTTGGAATTGACGTTTGATGTTTGGAGAATTTCCAACACCCGCCAAGCCGAGAATTTTACACGAAATATCAACGAATGAAAGCTTCGACTGACGATGCATTGCCAGGTAAAACCCGCGACTGGCAGCCGGAGCAGAATTGACTTGTCCAAACCGTAAATCGGCTTGGCGATTGGTCCGGCCAACCCGGCACTTTAGTGCCGGGAACTCACGGCCCACCCAATTCTAGTTCCGGAAGAACGGCATTGAGTTTCCGAGAGTGCATCGAGAGTGCCGTCCCGTCCGGGACTCTTTGTTTGATGGTTTTCGTACCCCGGAATAAATTCCGGGGCTAGAAACTG
>CAZQQR010000352.1:0-5073 GCA_964595515.1 uncultured Pirellulaceae bacterium | reverse complement strand
ATTTCCAAAATCGACCTGGGATTGGCTTTCGAAGATACCGGGATGATGATTCCGTGGGGCACTCCAATTGAACGCCTTCCAGAGTTTGAATCACCGATCGCAAACCGACAATCGAACAGTATTCACTATACGTGGAAAAATCGGCATCTATTTGGATTGGTTTGCGACGTTCGTACTTGCCAACTCGGACTAGATCAGCCGCCTGATCCGAGTATTTACCATTTGACGATTCCGCATCTTCACTGGGCAAGTTTAGATATTTCAGCCGATTGGAACGAGAAGGCAGGAAATCTTGATTCAGGGTTCAGAGAACTTTTTCGACACTTCGAAAACACATTTGGGACTCCTACCTTCTGCTATAGAGAATACAGTCGAGGTCTTCCCGCGATATTTTGGGATCTACCGAGATTGAGAGTTTCTTACGCTTTGATGAGTGGCCGCCCATCGCTGTCAATCGCCCACGAGCCTGAAGGATACTTGGAACTAAGAAACAAGTACGCTGCCCTCCTCGCAGAAAAAGGTGAGGGCGCTCGAATCGAGTACTACGATTTCGACTGGCCGGAGCTTACTTAACCACATTGTCCCTTCACAACGTTTCTTCCAAGCTCTAACGGCAATTGTTTACACCGGAATTTTTTCACCGCTCCAACCTTCTGATTATTTTTCTCGGTAGTGGCAACGGCATTCCCAGTCCTTTAAAATTTTGTTCTAGGTCAAGGGAAATCAAAATCACGGAGTGCAAAACATGAGTCGTTACAGTATCGAAGAGTTTGTTCAAAAAACGCGTCAGAAAGATTTGGGACAAGGAGTTTTTGAACTTGAATCGGAACGGATGCTGGAACTTAATCTAAACGGTTCCATGTGGACGAAAATGGGCTCCATGGTTTCTTATCGCGGGAATGTAAAATTCACTCGCGAAGGCGTTCTCGAGCAGGGGATCGGAAACTTGCTTAAAAAAGCAGTATCTGGCGAAGGAACCCGGCTGACCAAAGCCGAGGGCCAAGGAAAGGTGTACCTCGCTGACGCAGGCAAGAAAATCACAATCCTGAACCTCAATGGCGAATCAATTTTCGTAAACGGCAACGATCTGCTCGCATTTGAACCTTCCATCAAGTACGAAATCAAGATGATGAAAAAAATGTCAGCCATGTTGGCGGGCGGACTATTCAATATTCGTCTAGAGGGTTCTGGAATGGTCGCGTTTACCACACACTACGACCCAATCACTTTGTTGGTGACCCCAGACAACCCGGTTGTCACTGACCCGAACGCGACTGTCGCTTGGTCAGGAACGCTCGAACCAAAAATCAAAACAGACGTTTCGTTAAAGACGTTTTTTGGTCGGGGAAGTGGCGAATCAATTCAAACCGCATTCTCAGGAAACGGTTTTGTCGTTATTCAGCCTTACGAAGAAGTTTATTTCCAGGCCGGATAAACGAACCGGGGATTTGATCGACTTGACTGGGCCTTGCCCCAAATAAACCGTTCCAGACTGGTGCAACGAAACCATCTGGAACGTTTTTCTTTTGAACGGCAACTGACGTCCGAAAATCATCATAATTCAGGTATGATTTTGGGATGAACGTTCGCATCTTTTTTATATTTCTAATTGTTTTCACAAATGCTCAAACTGCGTTCGCGGTTCAAGAAAACCGGTCCGAGGCTTTGGACAAGGCATTCAAAACGAAAGTCCAGCCTTTTGTTGAATCCTATTGTTCCGATTGTCATTTCGGCAATGGAGCAGAAGGTGATACTCAGCTAGATCTGTTCAATTCAACAACAGACGTCGGTGCGGATTTGGAGACTTGGGCCAACGTTCTGGATGAACTGCAACAAGGCAGTATGCCGCCCGACGATGCTGAGCAGCCAACGACAACAGAGTCGGAATTCGTCCAGAACTGGATTCTGAAAACCATTGACCAACATCGAGACAAAGTGCCGCCGTTGGGCATGGTCCGGCGAATGACTCGATTCGAATACGAGAACACCATTCGTGATTTGTTTCGCTTGGAGCGTGATTGTTTTACAAATCCATCCAGGATCATCCGGACGACTCAGTACTTTGATCCGTCCAAGAAAAAAATGCCAAACCACGTTTTGGCCGTCAGCTATTTTGCTAACGCAGAATACAGGTTTTCCGACCTTGAGGGAGTTTCGACTTTGTCGGTCGATCCACCCGTGGAGCATGGATTTGCCAACGATCAAGAAACGTTGAGCCTCGCACCGGTACAGATGGAGAACTATTTTTCGATTGCAAACGGTCTTTTGGAAAGCCAAGAATTCCCAGGTATCTGCGGTGAATGGAATTCCATGTTTGCGTCTCAAGCAAACGAAGACGCCGAGGCCTCCAAACAGCGAGCCAATGAAGTCTTGACCGCTTTCCTACCACGAGCGTTTCGGTCTCCAGTGTCAGACGGTGAACTTCAACGATACAAAGACCTGTTCAACCGAGAATTTGATTCGACTTCGTCCTACACCCAAGCGATGAAATCAACCATCGTTGCCGTTCTGGTTTCGCCACGGTTTTTGTTTCGCACGGAGTTTTATCAACCACCGCTGGAATCCGATTTAGATGATTCGAAAGCGGCGGATGGACGTGATCTTAATTTCGCACTCGCGTCACGGCTTTCATTTTTCCTCTGGGGCTCGATGCCGGATGATGAATTGCTGGCGAAGGCTGCTGAAGGAACGCTGACTGACTCAAACGTTCTGCAGGAACAGTTCGAGCGAATGATGCAGGACGACAAAATCAAATCGTTGTCCGTGGATTTTGGGATGCAGTGGCTGAAGCTTCAAAAGGTCGCTTCTGCATTGCCTGACCCGGACAAATATCCGGACTATTACGTCAAAGCTTATCCGCCACCGGCTGCTTCGATGATGATCGAACAAATGTTGTTCTTTGAAACGATCATGGTCGAAAACCGAAGCATTCTTGAGTTTGTCAAATCGGATTTTGCTTATTTGAATCGTCAGCTGATCACTTGGTATCAAATGGACGTTGAGAAAACGCTGGGCTATGTTCCTCCCTTGGAAAACTTCGAAGACTTCTTTCGAATTCAATGGCCATCGGAGCATCGGGGTGGCGTCATCACTTCGGGAGCGATGCTGCTTTCGACATCAACAACTAGACGAACCAGCCCGGTCTACCGAGGTGCGTGGGTGTTGGATGTCGTGTTCAATTCGCCGCCGCCTCCAGCACCAGCGGACGTCCCTCCGCTTGAACCAGCCGAAGACAAACAAAACTTAAAATTAAACGTTCGGGACAAACTGGAAAAGCACCGATTGGATCCAGCCTGTAGTTCCTGTCACGACCGAATCGACCCCTTAGGGTTCGGACTAGAAATTTTTGACACCGTCGGGCGTTGGCGAAAAGTCTACGAAAATGGCGAGCCGGTAGACGCGTCGGGTGACATTGACGGGGATGCGTTTGACGGACCCGTTCGACTGAAGAATGTGATTCTTCGAAAGAAGGAACGTTTTGTTCAAGCGTTCGTCGAACACGTAGTAAAATACGCTTTGGGTCGGCAACTACATTTTTCTGATGAACCTGAGATTCAGCGAATCACTGAGAAAGTGTTAAAGGACGATTGCCGATTTCATTCTGTGATTCGTGAAGTGGTATTGAGCGACCTTTTTCGCCGATAAGTCTTCCGTGTAAAACGTTTTCACGCTCAAGAGATTTCAAATGGCCAAACCAATTTCAAGACGGACGATGCTCAGGGGTGCGGGCGCGGCGATCGCTTTGCCGTGGCTTGAAATCATGTCTCCGATAAAGGGTTCTCTCAGCCAACCTGCCTACTCCCATACGGCTGATCTCAATCGAAACTTAAATGTAGACGCAAATCCGAATCCAAAACGCATTGCGTTCATGTACATTCCCAACGGCGTGATTGGAGCAAAGTGGTTCCCATCGGCCGCTGGACAAGAGTTTGATTTCACGCCCAGCCTTCAGCCCCTTGAGAAATTTCGCGACGACATCACCGTGATCAGTGGGTTGAATCGGACTTATTTGACTGGCGAGCCGCATTCCCAAGCCGGCTCTTGCTGGCTGACTAGTTCTTTACCCAGTGAGCGGTCTGATGGCGTGACTGCGATTGACCGAACGTTGGATCAGTTTATCGCAGCCAACGTCGGAGGCGCCACCGCGTTTCCTTCGATTGAGCTTAGCTGCAACAGTTTCGTGGATAACATGGAACCCAAGCTGTTTGATTCGATTTCCTGGTACGGTCCGGGAAACGATGCACGCTCCCAAAACGATCCTCGAAAAGTGTTCCAGCGACTTTTCGGCGAGTCCCAGCAAATTCAAAAAAGTGTTTTAGATACGGTTCTTGAGGACGCCAAAGATTTACAAAAGCGACTTGGCAAAGGCGATCAACGAAAGCTTGACGAGTACTTAAATTCCGTTCGGGCAATCGAACAGCGTATGCAGAGACAACTGGAATCCAAAGGCCGCGTTGGCAAGCTTGATTATAACTTGCCCGAAGAGATTCCCACCAACCGAGGCGAGTTCATCCGCATGATGGGTGACCTAATGGTCCTGGCCTTTCAAACGGATCAAACACGGGTGGCGACCATGATGGTCGGGCCAGAGCGATGGGAAACGCCACAGCTTTACGACGGCGTATTTGAAAAGCCTGTAAATCATCACGTGATGACCCACGACCCCGAGTACGACGAACAGGTTTCGTTGATCGACAAATTCCACGTCGCACAATACGCCTATTTGATCAATCGTCTAAAAAGTATTCCCGAGGGCGATGGGACGTTATTGGATAGCTGCAGTTTTGTACTTGGATCAGGCTTGGGCAACGGAGCCAGACATTCTTATGAGCAATTGCCTGTAATTATCGCGGGCAATGGAGGCGGTCGTATGGAGACGGGGCGCCATTTGGCGGCCGGAGAAGGTACAAGGCTTGCCAATTTATGGTTAAGCCTCGCCAACAATATGGGGTTGAATCTGGATCGTTTCGCAGACAGCACGGGTGAGCTGAAGGGTTTGTTGAAAAGCTAAATTGGTGTTTCGTAGATCTTTTCCGGTGGTGCGCTTCGCGACCACCGGCTAATCGCTAAGAA
>CAZQQR010000351.1:0-5073 GCA_964595515.1 uncultured Pirellulaceae bacterium | reverse complement strand
TGCGACGCCAATACGGCAATCCCCAAAACGCGTACCCGCTGCAGCCATGGAATCTAGATTTGAACTGTGGATACAACGCTGCCAGTTTGGTCAGCCTCAATTACTTTTTCTTTTTCTTTTTACCGCGACCCTGATGAAGATACGCCTCTTCTTCCGTTTTCTGCCCAGCGTCGCCCTGCTCCGCCATCCAACTATTCAGTTTTTGGTTCAGTCTTGATTTAACAGAAGCAAACGCAGGATCGTCAGCGAGGTTGTTCCATTCGTAGGGATCGGCCTCCATGTCATACAGCTCTTCCTTCGGTCGATGTTGATAACGACGAACTTTGTCTGCTGCATCCGCGTCGCCCGACTCGGCTTTGTCGACCCATGATTGAAAGCACTGTCCTTTGGTACAGGCGTTTGTAAACTTGATTTCCGGAGACAGATTCCGTATGTACTTGAAACGCTTGCCACGGACGCTGCGAATCCCAAAGGTCTCCGAGCCATTGATGATCCCGCGCGTCGTCATCAGCCCGTAAACGAAATCTTTGTGTTGATCCGTTTCGCCTTTGAGCACTGGAAGAAAGCTTTTGCCGTCGAGTACATCCGGCGGTTCAATGTTGGCCGCATCAAGAAACGTTGGCAGGATATCAACATACTCGACCATTGCATCGGTGGTTGTACCAGGATTGATTTTGCCGGGCCAGCGAGTGATGCAGGCGCTTTGTAAACCACTGTCGTAGCAAGTCCACTTAGCAAACGCGAATCCAGAACCCTGCTCGCTAACCACCATCAAGACCGTGTTGTCGGCAAGATTGTGTTTGTCCAACAACTCCATGATCTGTCCGACTTGCCCGTCATAATAGGTGATCTCTGCAAGGTACTTTGACATATCGCTGCGCGTTTTTGGCGTGTCGACAAAATAAGGCGGCAGCTTGATTTTCTCAGGCGGATACTGGGACGCATCTCCCTTGTCCCAAGGCGAGTGTGGTTCGTTTGAGCAAGCGAACAAGCAAAACGGCGTTCCCGAATCTTTGCACTCACCAAGCAGTTTGTCGATTGCATCCATGTCCGGGTTCTTGTTTTTGACGGATCGTTCAAACGGGAATACTTCAGGCGGATTAATATGTGTCTTACCGCTGAGTGCGACACGATACCCGTGCGGTTTTAAGTAATGAACTATGCTTTGAGTGCCTTGTTTGGCAAAAGTATGATTCGGATAGGCACCGCTTTTGACAGGGTACAGTCCAGTGTAGATGTTGTGCCGAGTGGGCGAACACATCGGCGCGGCTTGGAAGCATTTTTTGAACCGCATCCCCTGCTCTGCGAGTTTGTCGATGTTCGGCGTGTGCGCTTGGCCGCCGTAACAACCCAGATCGCGAAACGTGCAGTCGTCCGCGATTACGAAAACGAAATTCGGTTTTGATTCAGTGTCGTTGCCGATTGCCAGTGAAGGAACCGGTGCGAAAAACAAGAACACGACGAACGTTGTCACTGTCGAATGTGGAAAGTTCATGTTGGTTGCCTACCTTGTTGAGTTTCAAGATCGTCATGCGCAGCATGATCACGCGTGTCGCATACCTCAAACAGAGGTCGCAAAAATCGCGTACCAAGTAAGCTTAACCCAGAAAGAAAGCCCGTGCAGAACATCGCCGAACGTCGGCCGCCAAATCAGAAACAGAGGAGCTCTCGCCGCTCGACGCCCAATTTCTCGCCTGATCACTCTTTCGTTGCCAGCGCCGCACGATTGGAACGTTTGCGATCGGATTCTTTAAGCAGCATTTTTCTCAACCGAATGCAGCTTGGCGTGATTTCCACCCACTCATCGTCTTCCACGTATTCCAGAGCAGACTCAAGCGAAAACAATCGGGCTGGTTTAAGCTGCACGTTTTCGTCAGTTCCCGACGCACGCATGTTAGTCAGCTGCTTGGCCTTGGTGGGATTAACCGGCAAGTCATTATTGCGAACGTGCTCGGCAACGATCATGCCTTCGTAAACTGCATCACCAGGTGAGACGAACATTTCTCCGCGTTGTTGCAGGTTGGCTAATGCAAACCCGACGGCTTTGCCCGGCACCATCGAAATCATGACGCCATTGGAACGGGCGCCGATTTCGCCTTCCAGCGGACGGAACTCCAGAAAGCGATGATTGAGAATGATGGTTCCCTGAGTCGCATTGAGTAACTTCGTTCGCATGCCAATCAAACCCCGAGAAGGAATCACGAATGAGGCCAGCGTGAAATCACCACGCGTTGTCATTTCAAGCATTTCACCTCGGCGGTTTCCGACCATCTCCATGACCGGACCAAATTTTTCGGTGGGAACTTCGACAACCAGCGTTTCAAACGGTTCGTGTTTCTTGCCATCAATTTCTTTGATGACAACTTTGGGTTTGCCGACCGAAAGCTCAAATCCTTCGCGACGCATGGTTTCGATCAATACAGCCAGATGAAGAATCCCACGACCCGAAACAGCAAACGAATCACCGCTTTCCATGGGCTCGACTCGAAGCGCGACGTTTCGATCAAGCTCTTTGATCAGTCGTTCACGAAGTTGACGGCTGGTAACATACTTTCCTTCTTTGCCAACCAGCGGAGAACTGTTGATCGAGAAAACCATTTGGAGTGTTGGCTCGTCGACCGAGATTCGCGGCAGTGGCTCAGTAAGTTCCAGATCGCAGATCGTGTCGCCGATTTCGATGTCTTCGATTCCAATGATCGCTGCGACCTCGCCGGCTTCGCATCGCTCGACTTCGACCCGTCCAAGCTTGTCGAATGAGTTAAGCGCTGAAATCTTGCAGGCACGAGACTTGCCGTCAGCACCGATCACGTTGACGGATTGGCCTTTCTTGACAAAACCGCTAACGATTTTTCCAACGGCAATTCGGCCAACGAATTCTGACCAGTCCATGGTGGTCACACCCATTCGAAACTTGCCTGGTTCAATGGTTGGAGGATCAATTTGCTCCAGCACCAAATCGAGTAGCGGCTCCATATTGCCTTCAAACGTTTCGGGCTGCGTGGTGGCGTATCCGTCTTTGGCCGAAGCGTAAATGTAGTGGAAGTTATCCAGGTACTCTTCACCGCCCATTTCCAAGATCAGTTCCATCGCTTCATCGACGACTTCAGCGGTGCGAGCATCGGGACGATCGACTTTGTTGACAACCACGATTGGTTTCAAGCCAGCCTCGAGGGCTTTGCCGAGCACGAATCGCGTTTGCGGCATTGGCCCTTCAGCGGCATCAACCAAAAGAAGCGCTCCATCAGCCATCTTCAAAACACGTTCGACCTCGCCTCCAAAATCAGCGTGACCGGGCGTGTCGATGATGTTGATCTTCACGCCTTTGTATGGAAGCGCGATGTTCTTGGCGAGAATTGTAATCCCTCGCTCTTTCTCAATATCGCCGGAATCGAGAATTCGTTCGCCTTGCAATTGTGACTCTCGAAACTGTCCGCTTTGCCGTAGCAGGCAGTCGACCAAAGTTGTCTTGCCATGATCGACGTGGGCGATGATGACGATGTTTCGGATGTCTTTACGTTGAGTCATTTTGGTACTGCTTGGAAAATTGTCGCGTCCAAAGTGAACGCGGAGCTTGGGGCCATGACAAACGGTGAAGCTTGTTCTGGATAAGAAACCGACCATCGAATCAGAGGCCGATTTGTGAGTCGCCGACGACCAAGGATCATATCGCCAAGTCCGCCCAACTGATAGACGAAACCGCAACTTTGAAGTCGCCAATGTCCGCGGCTGATTGCAGCAGTTTCAGCTCATTCCCCGAACCTTTGGCTTTCCACAGAGTCTGAATGTCAATCACGATCAAGCGTCAAAATCTCGACCTTTGCGGCTTGTTTGGTTGCCCTGCCGCTCCTAGACTTGGACGAGCAGATGATTGAAAACCTTGACAGGATTTCAAGCGTCGTTTTCCTCATTCAGATTACCTAAGAAAGATTGTCCTTTGGCTCGCGTTGTTCTGGCAATGTCCGGTGGTGTGGACTCAAGTGTCGCGGCTCACCTGCTTCTCGAAATGGGGCATGAGGTGATCGGCGTCTTTATGCGCCACGGTGAAAAAGCGGTCGAGGCGTGTTCGATCGATGGCAATGTTTCATCGTCACCGTTGTTGCCAGTTTTGAACAATCGTGCTGATCACAAACAGGGTTGCTGCAGTGCGTCAGATGCCGAAGACGGTCGCCGGGTTGCGGAGCGGCTAGGGATTCCATTTTACGCTCTTAATCTGGAAGAAGAGTTTCGCGGAATCATCGACTACTTCGTTGAAGAATACACGGTCGGCCGAACTCCCAATCCTTGCGTGATGTGCAACAACAAAATCAAGTTTGGAAAGCTGTTCGACTATGCCGATAGTGTTGGCGCCGAGTTTCTCGCAACCGGTCACTACGCCCAGTTACTCCGAGACGACGGCAATCTACGATTGGTTCGCGGTGTGGATGATGGCAAAGATCAGTCTTATGTTCTGTTCGGAATCAAGCAACGCTATCTCGATCGGATGTTGCTTCCCGTTGGCCAGTACCAAAAACCATTCATCCGAGAGATTGCCGGGCAACTCGGTTTGAATGTTGCTGAGAAGAAAGACAGTCAAGAAATCTGTTTCGTGACATCTGGAAAGCACGATGAGTTTGTACGACAGCGACGCGGTGATCAGATCAATGAGTCGGGGGGCGAACTGGCGGGTGATATCGTCACAACGGACGGAACAGTGGTCGGTCAGCATCCTGGAATCGAACGGTTTACCATTGGTCAGCGCAAAGGACTCGGTGTTGCAATGGGCGAGCCGTACTTTGTTGTTCAGATCAAACCGGGCGCAAAGCAAGTTGTGATTGGCAAACTTTCGGAGCTTGGGCGAAGCGAGCTAACTGCCAGTCAGACCAATTGGCTTGTGGAAGTACCAGCGGAGCCGTTTAAATGCCTTGCACAGATTCGATACAACAGCACTGCTTGGCCAGCAACCGCTAAACTTCTTCCTGACAATCGATTGAATATTGAATTTGATGAACCACAAAATGGTGTCGCACCCGGTCAAGCGGTCGTATGTTACGACGGCGATCAGGTTCTGGGCGGCGGTTGGATCGATTGATTTTC
>CAZQQR010000350.1:0-5144 GCA_964595515.1 uncultured Pirellulaceae bacterium | reverse complement strand
GCGGAAACGATTTAACGGTCAACGATGTGTCCGGCTGGTAAATACATCAAACAGCCACAGCCTTTACAGAGCATCAACTTCTTCATTAGCAAATCGCTTGCTTGCTGCGTTGTCAAAGTCTGATTGCAGTTCCCACAAATTTCGGTGTTCGTCTCGCCCAACGCGTTCTCGCCTTTGGCCGTGACCAATCGACGATAATATCCCGCGACGTCTTCAGGTAATTTCTTCTCGGCTTCGGCAAGCTCACCCGAAATTCTCGCCTTTTCAGCTTCGAGTTCCTTCAATTCCAGTTCGACTTTGTCTCGGATCGACTTTGTTTCGTTTTGAGCCGTGGCGAGATTCGACTTTGCTTTGTCGGCTTCTGCGCTGAGCACATCAATCCGTTCGAGTTGTTCTAAAATCTCGTCCTGAAGAACACTGTTTGCTTGAACATCCGCAGCGATTCGGTCTTTGAGCAGCTGAAACTCTTTGTTGGAATCACACTCGTTAAGCTTTTTCTCTAGGCTCTCGATTTTTGCTTCTCGCTCACCCAACTGCATATTTTTGGCTTTGGACGCCATTTGCAAATCAGTCAGCTTCTGTTTGGCTTCGTCCAAATCCTTTGTGAAGCTGGCTTCGTTATTCTCAACGACCCTGATCTTGATTGGGCCTTTGCGGATCCGCTCTTCCAAGTCAGTCAATTGGCGAAGCATCCGATGCAACGTTCGAAAAAGTGCATAGTCAAGGCTCAAGTGCTTACTCCTAAAAATCTACATCCGTCGTCGCGACGCACCTAATCCTACCAACAAAAAAAACCGCTGACCATGACGGGCAGCGGCTTGATTATTTCCGACGAAAGACAGATGTCTTTCTACAGCAAATGGTCTGCAAATAAATTTGGTTGAGCTTCCGAATAATCAGCCGGCGGCTCATTCACCAATTGAGAAGCATCAAAACTTGGCTCGGGTGCCTGAACTGACTCTTCCTTTGTCGCTGGCTCATTGCCGAACAAAATGGATGCCGGAACAAAGCCCTCAAGTTGCTGGCTCCGAACTGGATTCTGCAGCTTCCGAACGGCTTTGGCTTCGATTTGACGAACACGCTCGCGAGTAACTTTAAAAATCCGCCCGACTTCTTCGAGCGTATACGTGTACCCATCACCCAAGCCGTATCGCAACCGAATAATTTCTCGCTCTCGATAAGTCAACGTTTTTAGCAAGCCCTCGATTTTGTCGCGCAAGATTCCGTTGGTTGCCATCCGAACGGGATTGTCGCTCTGAGAGTCTTCAATAAACTCACCAAAACTACAATCGTCTCCCTCGCCCACAGGACGATCAAGGCTAACTGGATGCCGGCCGATATCCATGATCCGACGAACTTCATCGACGTCCATTTGAGCACGACGAGAGATTTCGTCCATCGTTGGCGGACGACGGGTTTCTTGAAGCAAGGCTTTCTGGATATTTCTCAACCGAGACAGCACATCAATCATGTGAACGGGAATTCGAATGGTACGTGCTTGGTCAGCAATCGCTCGGGTGATCGCCTGACGAATCCACCATGTTGCGTAGGTTGAGAATTTAAAACCACGGCGATATTCGTATTTGTCGACGGCACGCATTAGGCCAGTGTTGCCTTCCTGGATCAAGTCAAGAAAACTCATCCCACGATTGCGATACTTTTTGGCGATTGAAACCACCAACCGAAGGTTGCAACTGGAGAGCTGTCGTTTTGTGTTTTCAAATTCCCGGAAGAACCGTTCGCACTTTTCAACACGCTTTGCCAAGCCTTCTGGACTTTCTTGACAAAGCTCAACTAGCCGGACAAGCTCTGATTTAAGTCGTTTGCAATCAAACTCAGAAAGGTCCGACTCTTGTGGATTGGCCAACTGACTCTTGATCAAGTTCATTCGGTCGGAATGATTGCGAAGTTGCTTGATCATCGGACTAATTCGACGCGAACGCAGGCTCAATTCCTCAACAAGAATGACAAGCTTTTCTCTACGCCGAAGAAACCGAACGCGAGCATCCGTTTTGTCTGTCGTGCTTGAATGCTTGTTGATCAAAATCCGAAAGTCTTTCCGGTTTTCTTTTAACAAGTGATTCATGGTACGAAAGTGATGAGGCATTCGCGCCTGAATCTGTTCCTTGGTCAAATTCTCTGTCAAAGAAACTTTGATGGTTCGATCAAACGGAAGCTCACCCGCGAACACACGTTTGAGTGTTTCCAGTGTGGTCGACAAAGCAAAATTGCAACCCAGAACCGCGCGTCGATAACGCTTGCGAGAGATTTCAATTCGCTTGGCAAGTGAAATTTCTTCATCGCGTGTCAGAAGCGGAATGACCGACATCTGACTGAGGTACATTCGAATCGGATCGTCGCTTGGCCGGGAGAGCTTAACCACAGGTGCGTTCAGATCGGGCTCGCCCTCTGGTTCCGCATCGGCCTTCAGCATTTCTTCTGGCGAAGGCTCGTCACCGTTGTTTGGCGGGACGTCGCATAGCTCAATACCAGAACCTTCGAGAGCTCGAATCAATTCGTCGAGCTTTTCAGAACCGACAGTCTCATCAGGAAGGTAGTTGTTGACCTCTTCGTAAGTCAGATATCCTTGGGTCTTGCCTTTCTTAATAAGATCGGTCAAGCCTTTTTCAATAATCACGATGTCATCCTCCTGCGAATTCCATTTCGCAAATGACGTTTAGTGATCGTCGTTTTTTGAATCCAGGGGGGAATTCAGTTCTCACTTACATCGAGTTGCCTGCCATTCCGAATGTCCTCTCTGGGTGGGACCAAACGGGCTCGCGAAGCAAATGTACAGTTTCCTGTTTGATGTTCGTTCGATTTGACAATCAATCAGTCAAGCTGCAACCTTCCATGGCCGCAAAAAACTTGCTGGTTCATCTGTTGTGGTGTTTGCAATTGCAAACTTGCAGCGCTGGCAAAGACATATGTTCGTTTGACTTTGCCAACCCACTACTGCGATGTTCGGTTTCGTGTTTCGTTATTTCGTCTTTTTTAGTTTTTGAAGTTCCTGTTGGAACAACGCTTCTAAAGTCGACGCCTCTTCAGCTTCGTTCAGTTGTTTCGTTTGAAGTTTCGATATCTTGGCAATACTGTCAGAAGCCTTCATTGGTTCGTTAAATTTGTCGATCACCGTTTCAAGCTGTTCCTCTAGACCAAAATCAAAACTGCTGCCTTCATCTAAAGCATTCTTTTTCTCGATCGCCTCGTCGTACAAGTAGTCGACCAATCCCTTTAATTTTGGATCTTCCAGTTCCAGCATCAATTGCTCGTAACCGACGTCTCTTCCTTCGTGAAAACATTCGTCAAGCACTTCGTAAAGATCTCGCAATACGCCCGGTTGAAACTGTGATGGTGACACATTCTCAACCGCTTTGTCGAGCAGCGAAGGATCCAAAATCAGCAACTGGATTAATGATACTTCAGCGAACTTGAATTTCCCAACATCGATTCCGCCACTTTCTTCTTCCGTGCTGGCGAATTGAGGACGGACCGCCGTGCGAAGCTCAGTCAGCCGTCTTCGAACCTGATCAGGTGCTAACTGAAACTGACGAGCCAACCGCATTACGATTTGTTCTTGACGCATACTTTTGGCAGCAGATTCGCGAATCAGCTTCGCTGGAATTTTTGCCAGCGTTTTTAAGATGCTTTCCAAAGCCTGATTAGCGCGATGCGTATCATTAACCAAGTCAATCCCGCGAGTCTCAGTCAAAATCTTGTGCGCGATCGCGTCCGGAGCGGCATCGACAAGATCCTGAAACGGCTGGCCACCATTTGCCATTACAAAATCGAATGGATCAAGGCCCTCCGGAAGACTAAGAATCCTCAAATCGATATCCTGAGCCACAAACAAGTCGAGAACATTGTTCATCGTTCGCTGCCCGGCATCGTCTCCGTCGAGAACAAGCGTAATGCTGTCAGCAAAACGTTTGATCAGACTCAGATGTTGATCGTTGAGCGCAACCCCAAGTGCCGCCACAACGTTTTTGAGCCCATTTTGGTGGGCCGCGATCACATCCGTGTAGCCTTCGACGACCGTCAGGCTTTTAACTTGCTCCCGGGGCGTCAGTCGCAATTGTTCGTTCGCAAGATTCAATGCGTAGAGGTTTTGACTCTTTGAAAAGAGCCGCGTCTCCGGCGAGTTTACATATTTTGCTGGCGGAATCTCTTCGCCTTCGCCATACAAACTCGGCACAACACGGCCACCAATAGCAATCGGACGGTTCTGAGTGTCACGGATAGGAAACAGTACTCGACCACGAAATCGTTCGTACCAACCGCCGTTTTGATTGGCCGAAACCAAACCGCAGGCTTCGAGAACCTCTGGAGAAAACTCCGAGTTGCGTGCTCGGTCAACCAACCAACTCCATGACAGCGGCGCAAAACCAACACGGAACTGGTCGATACTCTCAGCCGTGATTCCTCGTTCAGATAAATACTCACGAATCGGAATGGCGGCGTCCGAGTTCAGCAAACACTGGTGGTATTCTTCTTCTGCCCATTTCATCGCGCGGTAAAGCGTTTGTTTGTCGTTGGGACTGCCTTTGATGATTTTTTGCCCGCGACCTTTTGACAGCGGGATGTTGGCTTCTTCGGCGAGAATCTCAAGGGCTTGCCGAAAATCAACATTCTCGTATCGCATCACGTAGTCAAACACATCGCCGCGAAGATTGCATGGCCAGCAAACCCAAGTCTGTTTGTTGGGGTTCACTTGGAAACTTGGCCGCGTGTCTTGGTGCCATGGACAGTGTCCAACGTAAATCGCTCCCTTACGTTGCAATGCCATTTGCGAACCGATCAGCCTGACCACATCCGTGGCTTGCTTAACTCGATCTTTTACATCGTTATCGGGGACGAATGACACGAAAACTCCAAACGGATAGACAAAAGTCTGTTGGAGGTACGAACCTGATCGGTTCGTTCAGCCGTGATCAGATTGATTCGAACGACTGTCAGAGTAGCCATACCTGGGCATCGTTTTACCACTTCCGTGTGGCGAGTTGTTTATGCCGGTTTCGCTGCTAATGGATTGCGTCCTCCATGACACAGCACTCTAACCTAAAACAGAGCCCAAAATTTGGTCAACACCAATCTCCAACTTTTGAAATGGTATCAGTGAAGTGAAAGCAGTTTAAGGACTTGGT
>CAZQQR010000349.1:0-5183 GCA_964595515.1 uncultured Pirellulaceae bacterium | reverse complement strand
AAGGTCTACAAGAAAGCTTGTAAGAAATCAGGACTCCAAGGCAAATTCCTGAATCAAATGTAGCCTCTTGAATTCGTGAAGCGCTTGATTGGACCGTCTGAAAGGTGCCTCGACGTTGCAAGAAAAAGTCTTGTCACCGATTCTCAGCTTAACCCGATTTCACAAGCCCATCTTGGCCGTTGTATGTATTGGCCTCAAAACTTACTCGCTTCAAAATGCCAAATTACAAATATGATGGGCGAATCGTTCGTTGGTCTATTGTAACGCCACTGTTACAATACGCTGTCCTTTTCTCGCCACCATTCGAATAGCCAAACCATGACCAAGCGTCGAATCGCCCCCTCGTCTAACCGACAACAAAAGCAATCGAAGCTGCAATATGATTTGCTTGAGAATCGTTGCTTGCTTGCCGGGCTGTTTACTCAACCTGAATTAATCGTCGATTCCATTGATCCGATTGGAAATACTGAAAGACTCGCGATCAGCGCCGATGGACGGTTCGTGGCTTTTTCAAGTGAACGATCGGACTTGGTCTCTGGCGACACCAATGGCAGCAAGGATGTGTTTTTACAAGACACCACCCTTGGAACGGTCACCCTCGTTAGCGCTAGTTCAGCAGGCATACTGGGAAATGGAGATTCTGAGAGACCCTCAATAAGCGCGGATGGTCGATACGTTTCATTTGAAAGCGTTGCCACGAATCTCGGAGCCAATAGTTCCAGCAAACAGATTTATGTGAAAGATACTCAAACGGGAACGGTGATACTTGCCAGTCCCGCAGATGGAAGCACCACCGATGGTGCCAATGGGAGCAACAGCTGGGCGACACTCAGTGGAGACGGTCGATTTGTTGTGTTCACAAGTGAATCCACTAATTTGGTAGCGTCCGATCAGAATTCTTTTGCTGATATTTTTGTACGCGACACGCTTTTGAATACGACTGAGATTGCTAGTCTAAAATCCGACGGATCTCAAACCACTCGTGACAGTTTTCTCCCAGACATAAGTGCGGACGGGAACTTCGTAGTTTTTTCGACTAACGAACCACTCCTTCCGATCGACACACGAATCAATTCAAGCGACGTCTATCGAAAAGATCTTACAACCGGCGAACTCGCTTTGGTTAGCACGGACGTGAACAACACGGCCAGCAATTCAAATGCGCATATTGAACTCTCCGATCTCCATAGCTCAATCAGCCAAAACGGACGTTGGATTGCATTCGAGACCGTAGCTTCCAATCTCGTTCCTGGTGACACCAACCGTGAAGTAGATATTTTTGTCAAAGACATGACCACGGGCGAACTCGTTAGGGCAAGCGTCGCGACCGATGGCAGCCAGGCAAACAAGGATAGCTATTTCCCATCCATCAGCGACGACGGCCAGAGAGTTTCATTCACTAGCCTGGCAACGAACCTATCACCTTTTGTTGACAATGGTTTCGAAGATGTTTTCGTCCGTGATTTAACAACATCTGAAACTGTAAGCGTCAGCTCTAGTCTTTTGGGAGTATTAGCCAACAACCGGTCTCGGCGAAACTCAATTTCCCCAGACGGCGATTCTGTTGCTTTCTTGAGTCGCTCCGATAGTCTTTCGCAAGACAAATCAACGAATGACTGGGCAGTATTCAAATCCACGATCTCTGATCAGATATCGCCCAACGCTCCTGTGATCACTATCGGAAACGGCGATTCTGACAACGCGACATTTATCGCAACAGGAAATGGACTAGTCGCTTCGGGAACACTCTCCGTTGAAGACCCGGACACTTCAGAGACAATTCACGCCGTCATCGTGAATGTTTCATGGAACGGCAACCCTGGCTTCCATTCCAGGTCGACTTTGGCCTCGATGCTAACAATTGACAACCCTGTGATTGATGCCAGTTCGACCTCTGGAAAAATCAATTGGCAATTCAACTCTTCAACAGCTCCGCTTGACCACTTGGCAGTCGGTGAGACACTGCAATTACGGTACGCGATTTTGGCGGGTGACCAACTAGGAGGAGAAGCCCTTCATGAAGTGACCATCTCTATCACCGGAACCAAAGAACAAACTCACGTTATTCAAAGAGTCAATCTTACAGAAACGGGCGAGCAGTTCCCGGGAGACTCTCGGCTTCGAGGCATCTCAACATCGAGAGATGGGAACTTAGTGGTGTATAGCATCAAGCCGTCCGCAGACGGAAACCGCATCTACTTGAGAGACATTAGTACGCAAACTGTGACTCAAATAGACGTACCGATTGATGGCCTGAGCGGGAGCTGGCAATCGGAAAGCCCTGATATTTCAGAAGCTGGGCGATACGTCGCTTTCGCGAGTTCGAGTGAAAGACTTGTAGTTGGCGACTCAAATTTCAGCGACGATATTTTTAGAAAGGACCTTCTAACCGGTGAAACGCAGATAGTCAGCATCTCGGAAGCTGGAGTACAAAGCGACAACGACGCGAGAAATCCTGTGATAAGCGCCGATGGTCGATACGTCGTATATACATCCGACGACATCTTTGATTTGGGGCATGTCACGTTGTATGTCAAAGACATGGTGACCGGCATCCTTGAACAGGTGAGCGTCGACTCAAACGAGCAAGCCGGAAATAGAGGCGGATCCAGTCCAACAATTAGTGACGATGGACGCTACATTGCGTTTAGTAGTTCCTCTGACAATCTGGTACCAGGCGACACCAATGGCAAAGCTGACATTTTTCTCCGCGACAGAGTGCTGGGCACGACTAGTCTCGCCAGCAAAACCCAATTGGGTGGTTTCTCTAATGGAATATCTACCTCCCCCTCCATCAGCGGTGATGGAAGATTCATCGCTTACGTGAGTTACGCAACCGATTTGGTCTCAATCGACAATAATGGGATCATCGGAGACGTGTTCGTGTACGACGGACTACTCGGTCGAACCACTCTCTTAAATTACGGACCTGTCAATGTTGGTGGTGATGGGCACGCGTCGAGTGCACTAATCAACAACGATGGTTCAATAATTGCATTTACCAGCGGCGCGACCAACTTGGTCGCCGGAGGCGCTGATTTCGTGGCGTCAAATGTATTCACGTTTGACGTAAAAACGAGCAACATCACGCAAGTCAACGTCAGTGCAACGGGTGACAGGGCCAACGCCAATACGAGTGGCATTGCGTTCAGCGGTGATGGTGGATCGGTTGTCTTCTCAACGACTGCAAACAACCTGGTTGCAAACGACACCAACGGCGAAAGAACTGTAGGAGATGGTAACGACTTTTTTCATGTACGCTTGGCGGATCAATTTAATTTACGAGAACTCGGTAGTGGTGTCGCGGCCAATGACAACGCGACCGGGACTGGATTCTTGCTTTACTCGTTGCAGGACGTTCAAGATCGTTTTGACAACATCGAAGAAGAGAATGCGGCAAAACTGATCGCGGTTCGGCAAAACGGCGATCAGTGGCAATACACTCACCGCGAAGGAGAAATTGTCTGGATCGACTTCACGCCGGTTGAATCCGATCGATTGATTGCGGAAATCGACTTTGACGCAGACACCATCGAAGGCCTAATCGGATTCGATTCATTCGTTGGGGGAGTCAAAGCTGGTTATGCGACGGGCGATCTGACGTTTACTCCTAACTCCTGGAACTCGACGTTCAACGTTGGTGAATTCCAAGTCAGTGGCTCTCAGTTTACGATCGGATCCCAACTTCCAATTGGCGAACTTGGGATGGGAATCGCGGCAGATGATAATGCGACCGGAACAGGCTTTCTTCTTTATTCCAATGAAATTGTACAGTCTCGGTTCACAGGAATTTATTCTTCAAACGCCAGTCATTTTGTTGCCGTCAGGCACAACGGTGGCCAGTGGCAATTCACCCAGCGTGAGGGTGTAGGATGGAGCAATTTCACACCTGTTAGTTCTGATCGCTTGGTGGCGCAGATCGATTTTGACGCCGACACCATCGAAGGGCTGAGAAACATAAACGCTGAATTCGCCGGTATCAAAGCTGGCTTTCTTGAAAGCGACCTCCTGTTTTTTGCCAATCGTTGGAATGGAACGGGTAACACAGGCGAGTTCGAAATCGAGGGAACTTATTTTGAGTCAGCGCCTTTGCTTGGTCAGGCCACAAGCACGTTGCTTGGTGATTTGAGGTCGGGCGTTGCCGCGGACGACAACGCAACAGGTACTGGATACATCCTCTTTTCCCAGCAACCGGTTCAGACTCGGTTCACCGGAATTTACGCCGTCAACTCAACACACCTTGTTGCAGTCCGGCAAAACGGAAACCAGTGGCAATTTACGCAACGAGAAGCAACGGGCTGGGTTGATTTTACTCCTGTTTCATCTGACCGCTTGATCGCTGAAGTTGATTTCGATGCCGATACGATCAGTAACTTGCAAGGAATCAACACGACGATCGGCGGAATCGATGCCGGTTATGCGACTGGCGATTTGATCTTCCAAGCCAATCGTTTTGGCGGCGTGGGAAACACCGGTGAGTTCGTCGTATCAGGAAAGTATTTTGATTCCGATGTGACCAACAGTGTTGTCACCACAACCGCTGGCAATACAGGATTTGGAGTTGCCGCCGATGACATGGCAACCGGCAGCGGTTTCCTTTTGTATACCGATGAATCTGTTCACACTCGATTCTCAAATGTATTCACAGACAACGCGGATCATTTTATTGCGGTTCGATTCGAGCAAGACCAATGGCAGTTCACGAATAAAGAAGCGTTTGGTTGGGTCGATTTTACACCCAGAGAAAGCGATCGATTGGTTGCTTCGATTGATTTTGATTTGGACACAGTGACGGGACTACTTGGCATCAATACAACGGTCCAAGGAATCGAGGCGGGTTACAACGAGTCTGACCTGACTGTTGCCGCCAACGTTTGGAACGGTACGGCGAACGATGGTGAGTTTGGGGTTTCAGGAAGTTACTTCAAAGTCGGTCCAATTATCAAACGAACCAACGTTGGTAATCTGGGACTGGGTGTATCGGCTTCTGATGATGCCACGGGAACTGGATACTTACTGTACTCCGCTCAAATGGTGCAGGAACGACTGGCTCATGTCTATAGCTCGAGCGCAAACCACTTGATTGCCGTTCGGCTTGATGGTAACCAATGGCAATACACTAATGTCGAAAGTGGAATCGGCTGGAAGAATTTCACTCCCGTCGCGACTGATCGAATCATCGC
>CAZQQR010000348.1:1496-5225 GCA_964595515.1 uncultured Pirellulaceae bacterium | reverse complement strand
TCGTTTAGGTTTGTATTCGATGTTGGTTCAGTATTCATTGAAGCCGATTATACCGAAAATTTGCTTTGGAAACGTTGGTCATCACTTTTAAGATCCCTTGTTCCGACGCGGTACAAAAACTTTTATTGCTAAACGCAGCCCAAACTAAGCTAAGAAGTTCGGTTGAACGATTTCAATCGAAGAACACTCTCATTTCCGTGAAACAATCCTTCGATAAACTTCTAATCACCTGAGAAAATCTACTTCCGCCCACCAATCCAAATCATTTGAGATTCTGTGTCAAACTCCAATAGGTTGCTGATCGTTCTAGCGACCTACAACGAGATCGATAACCTTCCTCGGCTTGTGCATCAGCTCGCCGAATTGATTCCGAATTCGGACATCCTCGTGATCGACGATGCTTCGCCAGACGGAACGGGAAACTGGTGTGAACAGTCATTGGATAAATACTCGCAGCTTTCAGTGGTTCACCGAGAAGGCAAACTTGGTCTTGGCTCAGCCGCCATCCACGGTTTTCGCTGGGCAGCGACACGAGATTACCACCTGATTGCGACGATGGACGCTGATCTTAGTCACGAACCATCTTCGTTGGTCTCGATGTTGGAAACGATCCAGGATCCAGTCAACCACGACATCGGTGTTGTAATCGGTAGTCGCTATGTGGCAGGCGGAGCAACGGAGGGATGGCCTTGGTACCGAAAATTGACTTCACGGATGGTAAATCTGTTTACTCAATTCGCTCTTCGCTTGAAAACCAAAGACAATAGCGGCTCGTTTCGCGTCTACCGCGCCGCTGCACTGGAAAAGCTTCAAATCAACAATCTTAAAAGTGCTGATTTTGCTTACCTCGAAGAAACGCTTTGGAGGTTGTCTCGTCAAGGCATCAAGATGAAAGAGTATCCCATCACGTTTAAAAATCGCGAACTTGGTCGATCCAAAGCAACGCCTTTGCTAGGATTACGGGTGTTCTGGCAGATTGCCAAAATGGGTTTGGGCCTCTGGAAGTAATCTGTAATTTTAGGCAGATGCTAGAGCCGAAAATCCGTCGTTAGACCCCGACCTTACTGAATACTTCGCGAGCAGATTATGTCGACCGTTTCTCCGTTTCATATTGCATTCCCTGTTAATGACCTTGATGCCGCCCGCATTTTTTATGGTGAATTATTAGGTTGTGAAGAGGGTCGCAGCAGCGATCAGTGGATTGATTTCAGCTTGTACGGTCATCAGATTGTGGCCCACTATAAAGAAGGCTATCAACCCGACAATCACAGTAACGGAGTCGACGGCCATGACGTTCCCGTTCCGCACTTCGGCGTTGTGCTCCAGTGGGAACAATGGGAATCGTTGGCCGAGCGACTAAAATCACAAAACGTTTCGTTCATCATCGAGCCTTACGTTCGATTCGAAGGCGAAGTCGGAGAGCAAGCCACGATGTTCTTTCTCGATCCGGCGGGAAATGCGTTAGAATTCAAAGCGTTCAAAGATATGACTCAGTTGTTCGCCAAATAAGTTGATTCGAATACGCCAATTCAGAAGCGGACTTTGTAAGTATCTGTCTATCCTCAGTTTGCAAAAACACTTGACTGACACCAGAAAGAAATTCATGAACTGCTTCGTTCGAACTGCGCTGATTTGCTGTTTGCTTTTGGCCTACACCTCATCTGCGAATGCTCAAGATGAAAAGTCAGACAAACACGATTTCACTGTGACAGTCACATCGGCTACAGACCGTAGCAATGCCATCGTGCGTTCACCGATTAAACTTGGTGACAATCCGCCAATCAAGTTTGTGCTCACGGATCAGAGTGGCAATTCAGTCACAGCCCAAGTCAGTACTTTGTCCGCGAGTGACCTGACCAAACCAGGCTACTCGGGAGCCAATCACGAAATACACTTTGTCGTTCCGGAAATCAAATCTGGAAAACCAATCGTGTATGCAGCAATGTCAGACAATAGCAAATCTGCAGCCGACGCTTTTACATGGCATGACGATGGATCCGCAGAAGCCCAGCTGCAATTCGGTGGCAAACCCGTGATCAAGTACATGTATCAGCCGCTGGACGAGTCGACCAAAGAAAAACGGGCAGAGACTTACAAACCATATCACCTTGTTTACCGCCCAGACGGAAAGAGCTTGATGACCAAACCGCACGGCGGGCTCTTTCCTCATCATCGCGGTTTGTATTACGGTTTCAACCGAATATCTTACGACGGAAAACAAGCGGACGTTTGGCACTGCAAAGACGGTGCTTGTCAGACACATGAAAAGCGAATCGAGCAAACGGCGGGTCTTAATTTTGGTCGCGACCTGAATGCGATCCATTGGCGGGGAAAATCCGGAGACGTTTTTGTGACTGAGCTTCGAGAAACGACTTGTCGCCGAATTGGTGATGCACTCGTGATCGACTTTCACTCAACGCTTCGAAACAACCTCGATAAACCGATCGAGTTTCGCGGTGACCCACAGCATGCCGGGGCACAGTTTCGTGCTTCCCAAGACCTACCTGACCATACGAAACATCTGACTTACTATGTTCGTCCTGATGGACCGGGCAAACCGGGCGAGTTTCGAAATTGGAGCGCCAAAAAAGGTGAAAAGGAGATCAACAAACAGCACATTAATCTTGATTACAACGCACTCGTGATGCATCTTCCAAAAGACCCAAAATCTGCTGAAGGGAAACTTACTGAGGCCGAAACGGATCGGTTTACTGTCTGCTATCTCAACTCACCCGAAAACCCAAAACCATCTCGATTCAGCGAAAGAGATTACGGCCGGTTTGGATGCTATTTCGAATACGATCTCGCCCCCAAGTCAGCTTTCTCCGTCAACTACCGGTATTACATCGTCCCGGGTGGACTTTCCAAATCAGAGATCGACAAGCTAAGCGCCGACTACTCGGATCCAGTAAACGTTGTGATCAAGTAAGTCGGACATCGCGTTAGCAATAATGACGCGGGTAATTTTGCATCGAAGTTTGGTGTTAAACGGAAACGCGAAGTGCCAATCGTCTTCGTTTGACACCAAAAATTTCGCTCAATAGAATTTCGAGATTGAGCAGGAGCTTCACCTACGGGCTATTGCTTCACCAAATCACACTGGCACACCGACCACCAACCCAACAGCGGAGAGACCATGTCTGAAAATGCATCTGGCCAAATCGACAACGTGATGCAAGAAGATCGCCTCTTCCCACCTTCCGAAGAATTCGCTTCGAAATCAGTCATTGGATCGATTGACAAGTACAACGAACTTTATGACGCTGCAAAAGACGACCCCGAAAAATTCTGGGGTGAGATCGCCAAGAATGAGCTTCATTGGTTTGAGCCGTTTGGCAAAGTCATCGAGGGCGGAACCACAGACGTAAAGTGGTTCGTCGATGGGAAAACCAATATTTCTTACAACTGCCTGGACGCTCAAATCGAAGCCGGCAAAGGAGACAAACTGGCGATCATTTGGGAAGGCGAACCCGGCGACACCCGAACGTTGACTTATTCGGAACTTAAAACCGAAGTCTGCAAGTTCGCCAACGCTTTGAAATCTCAAAACGTTGGTGTCGGCGACGTGGTTTCGATCTACATGCCGATGACGCCTGAATTGGCGATCGCGATGCTGGCGTGTACTCGTATCGGTGCGATCCACTCGGTGATTTTTGCTGGGTTTTCGGCAGAAGCCATCGCGGACCGCAACAATGATGCCAACGCCAAAGTTCAATTGACGTCTGACGG
>CAZQQR010000348.1:0-1396 GCA_964595515.1 uncultured Pirellulaceae bacterium | reverse complement strand
GATCATCGCGACGATGACATCTACTGGTGTACGGCTGACTGTGGTTGGATCACTGGTCACAGCTACATCGTGTACGGTCCGCTTTCCAATGGAGCGACCGCGCTTATGTACGAAGGTGCTCCCAATCATCCGGCTCCGAATCGTTTTTGGGAGTTGGTCGAAAAATACAAAGTCACCATTCTTTACACCGCGCCCACGGCGATTCGTGCGTTTGTAAAGTGGGGCGACGAGCATATCAAAAAGCATGACCTTAGCAGTCTCCGATTGCTGGGCACCGTCGGCGAAGGGATTAATCCGGAGACTTGGATTTGGTATCACGAAACAATCGGCGGCGGGAAATGCCCGATCGTTGATACTTGGTGGCAAACGGAAACGGGCGGCATCATGATGAGTCCGCTTCCGGGTGCGATTCCGACAAAACCGGGCAGTTGCACCAAACCGCTTCCGGGAGTCGTTCCTGTGATCGTTGACGAGACGCTTCATCCCGTCGATGCAAACCAAGGTGGAATGTTGTGTGTTGCCCAGCCCTGGCCTGGAATGCTTCGAGGGATCTGGGGCGACGACGAGCGATTCAAACAACAGTACTGGGAGACCTATCCAGGAAACTATCTAACGGGTGACAACGCACGTCTGGATAGTGATGGGTACTACTGGATCATGGGGCGTATCGACGACGTGATCAATGTTTCCGGCCATCGGCTGAGTACGATCGAAGTCGAAAGTGCACTTGTTTCACACCCCAACGTTGCAGAATGTGCGGCGGTTGGACGACCGCATGAGATCAAAGGCCAAGCCATCGCAGTTTTCGTGACGGTAACTGATGCTGAGCCAAACGATGAACTCCGAGACGTGTTGAAGCTTCATGTTCGTAAAGAAATCGGCGCACTTGCGGTTCCTGATGACATCCGTTTCACCGACGCGGTTCCCAAAACACGTAGCGGTAAAATCATGCGGCGTTTGTTAAGGGATATTGCGGCAGGTAAAGAAGCGACCGGGGATACGAGTACGCTAGAAGATTTCAGCGTGCTGGCGAAGCTTCGTGGCGACGAAGAGTAGAGGGCGCTGGCTTCGCTGACAAAGCTCGTGCAACTGTAAGGGCTAGTTCGGCGACAGAGGGTTTCCTTTCACGAACATAAAACTTGGAAACGCTCTGCTGAGGAAGGGCCCTTACGAACAAATTAGTGTTCGATTAGCGAAGATCAGTGTTCTGATGGTTCCACGTGTATTGTTCTGATGGTTCCAAGCGTGTTCTGACACATTCAACTTGCAACGTTTCCGGCGGATGGTGTCAATCGATAGAGGAACACTAATCGTCGCTAATTAGCACTAATTTGAAATCCAAAATTTGAAATCAAAAATCAAACCTCTGAAATTTGAAATCGAAAAAATCTGGAAT
>CAZQQR010000347.1:0-5240 GCA_964595515.1 uncultured Pirellulaceae bacterium | reverse complement strand
AACTTGAACCAACCATGCTCGATTCTGGCAACGAAGAAATTTATCACCTCCGCACCACTGCTACTGGACCCACGGGCAAACTTCCATTCGCCGATGAAATTTTGAAAAATGCTGCCAGCGGCGACCTATTCGGCTGGACTCAAAACGCGGGCATGGGCTGGAAGCCCGCCGACATGCGCCGCCCCAACTTCGTCATCCTCTCAACGCAAGGAGGCATTCGAAAACCGGACGGCTCTCCTGTCGCACTCGGCTACCACACCGGCCATTGGGAAGTCGGTCTATTGATGGAAAAAGCCGCCGAGGCCATCGCTTTTCATGGCGGGATTCCATTCGCCGGATTCTGCAGCGACCCTTGCGACGGCCGAACGCAAGGAACACCCGGGATGTTTGATTCACTCGCGTATCGCAATGATGCAGCGATCATTTTTCGGCGGCTTGTCCGATCGCTTCCGACGGCTAAAGGAGTCGTTGGTGTAGCGACTTGTGACAAAGGACTTCCCGCCATGATGATGGCGCTGGCGGGACTCAAAAACCTGCCTTCCATTCTGGTTCCTGGTGGCGTAACGCTACTCAGCCAAGACGCTGAGGATCTTGGTAAAATTCAGTCCATCGGCCCACGTTATTCGCACAACGAAATTTCACTCGAAGAAGCCGCGGAACTTGGCTGCAAAGCCTGTGGAACGCCCGGCGGCGGTTGTCAGTTCCTTGGTACCGCAGCAACTTCCCAGGTCGTTGGAGAAGCCCTCGGTTTGACACTTCCACACGCGGCACTCAGTCCATCCGGAGCGGAAATCTGGCTCGATCTTGCCACTCGTAGCGGTGTCGCAGTCACGCAGCTTTACCAAAACGGAATCTCGACAACCGACATTCTGACCGACGACTCAATCGAAAACGCAATGGTCGCTCACGCGGCGTTTGGAGGCTCGACCAATCTGATCATGCACTTGCCCGCTATCGCCCATGCGGCAGGACTGAAACGGCCGACCGTTCATGATTGGCAACGCGTCAACCAATCGGTGCCGCGACTAGTCGATGCGCTACCCAACGGACCTCATGGCTACGCAACGGTTCAGGTTTTCCTGGCGGGTGGTGTTCCTGAAGTCATGCTGCATCTTCGCGAAATGGGCTTGCTTAAACTGGATGCATTGACAGTATCTGGAAAAACACTAGGCGAGAACCTGCAATGGTGGGAATCGTGCGATCGCCGCCAAAGGCTAAAAGAAAAACTGAAACAGCTGGACAACATCGACGCTGATGACGTGATTCGAAACCCCACCCATTCATTTCCCAGCACCGTCACATTTCCAGTCGGCAATCTGACGCCTGATGGGTCCGTTGTTAAAAGCACTGCGATTGATCCGTCAGTAGTCGATGACGATGGCGTTTACAGACACACCGGTCCTGCGCGTATGTTTTGTAGCGAAGCCGACGCAATCGCGGCCGTGAAATCAACCGGCGAAGATCGAATTATGAAGGGCGACGTGATGGTGCTGATCGGAATCGGTGCCGTCGGAGCCGGAATGCCTGAAACCGCCCAAATCACTTTTGCCCTCAAATACCTTTCGCATGGGAAGCACGTCGCTTTGATCACCGACGGGCGATTTTCAGGCGTCTCGACCGGACCTTGTATCGGTCACGTTTCCCCCGAAGCCATCGTTGGTGGAAGAATTGGGAAACTAAAAGATGGTGACATAATACAAATCGAAATCGACACCAAAAATCTGACCGGAACTGTCGATTTTCAGGGCGATGTTGAAGCACTCGACGCGCGGCCAACGCACGAGAAATTGCAGCAACATCCGATGCTGCCCGATGACACAAAATTGTGGGCCGCTCTTCAACAGGCCAGCGGCGGAACATGGGGTGGATGTGTTTACGATGTTGACGAAATCGTGAAACGTTTGGGTAGCGATTGATCGCACAGTTTTGGATGACGCGCCAAGACAAAGCGTCATTAAGACAAAGCGTCATTAAGACAAAGCGTCATGAAGATAAAGCGTCATTAAGTTCTTGGGACAAGCATCCTTCAGGGCGGGTCTTCGCCGCCCTTGCCCCACGGATGGCAACGACAGATTCGTTTTACTCCTTTAAATCCGCCGCGAATCGCACCGTATTTTTTGACCGCCTCAATAAAATACTGACTACATGAAGGCCGATAAATGCACATCGGTGGAATCAGCGGACTCAAACAGACTTGGTAGAACCGAACACACAAGATCATTATCGAGCCGGGCAATTGGATCAACCAACGAACTCCTACCATCACTGACCTGACTTTCGAATCGCCTTCATCTTTTTCTCAAGTCGAAAAACGAGTTTGCCAATCGATTCAAAGATCGCAGCATAATCACAAGTCGCACCTTTTTTGGGTCGCACGACGATGTCCATTCCAACCGCCAACTCCGAGCGTTGTTTTCGAAACGCTTCCCGGATGCGACGCTTCCACTGATTGCGAACGACCGCATTGCCAACTTTCTTGCTGACCGAAAGTCCCAACCGAATCGTATTTTGATCATTGGAAACTGCTTTGATCACGAGAACGTTGTCCGCCGCAAACGCATCGCCACGATAAACGCGATCAAACTCCGGTTGCTTTCGCAGCCGGGCTGATTTTGGAAATCGTTGATCAGACATTCGAGGTTTCTTTCACGCGTTTCAAAAGTTCTTCGCTGACACTCTTCATTCTGAGCGTCAACTAACACAACAACAAGACATCCCAACCCGTTTCTTGTTCACCAAGTGTGACTAGAGGGCAGTGCACCGAAAAAAAGACGTTGCCATGGCACGCTTTCTCGATCATCCAACGTTGAGAACTGGATTGGAACCAAGTAGGGACCGAGGGGAAGGTTGCACTGAGTATTCGCGAGCCACGTTTTCCAACCGGAATATTCCGAATAAAAGTGGCCTTTCTGACAGAATCAATGACTGAAACCCTGAGGGTCGTTCATTTTCACAAAGACTGTTTACCGCATGCTAACATTGAGGATCAACTTCGAGAGTTTTTTGGATTTTAGCCAAGCACCCATGAACGTACTTCAACTATTTAAAACGGCCGCAAAGCAAATCACCCTTACTGGGTTTGCCTTCGCTTTTGTACTGACCACCCTCGCGGCGGGACAGCTCGTTGCTCAGGACGATTCCGTTCGACCAACTCGTTATACGATCGACCTCGCCGATTCCAAAAATCACTATATTCAAATTGCGGCTCAGGTCTACGTTGCTCCTGGAGCTGATACGACTGAGCTGATGATGGCTACCTGGACACCGGGGTCTTATTTGGTTCGGGAATACGCTCGGCACATCGACACACTCACGATGAAAGACTCCAAAGGCAACGATCTCTCGTTTGAAAAGACTCGCAAGAATCGCTGGACGATCAAAACCAAGGGCGTCAAAGCGTTCACCGCCAGCTACCGCCTCTACTGTAATGAAATGTCAGTCCGAACAAATTGGGTCGGCAAACAATACGCGATGCTAAACGGTGCTCCAACGTTCTTGACGGTCCCAGATCGACTAGACCAAAAGCACTTAGTCAAACTAAAGATGCCTCCCAATTGGAAACGAAGCGCGACCAGCCTGAAGGCTTACGGCGAAAACCCCCACACGTTTGTGGCTGAAAATTTTGATGAACTGGTCGACAGCCCAATCGTAGCCGGCAACATTCAGATTTACCCATTCGACGTCAGTGGTGTTCCTCATCAACTAGTCAACATTGGCGAGTCAGGATACTGGGACGGCACCAAAGCCGTCACCGATCTGAAAAGAATCGTAAAATCGCACCACGACATGTGGGGCAACGTTCCTTACGACCGTTACTTGTTTCTCAACATGATCGCGGAAGCTGGCGGCGGCCTGGAACATGACAACTCAACGCTCATCATGACTAGCCGCTGGAGTTTTAGAGACTCAAGCCGTTACGAAAGCTGGTTAAGTCTCGCCAGTCATGAGTTCTTTCACACTTGGAATGTTCGACGACTGCGTCCAAAAAACTTGGTCAAATACGATTACGAAAACGAAGTCTACACACCGAGTCTGTGGATCGCAGAAGGCATCACTAGCTACTACGAAGACCTGTTGCTGGCTCGTGCTGGCTTGATCAGCTCAAACGCATACTTGTCGAGACTTTCTCGCAACGTAGAAACGGTCCAGCGAACCGTTGGCAGAACCAAGCAAAGTCTCAAAGAGTCGTCGTATGACACTTGGATCAAGTTTTATCGTCCTGATGAAAACTCATCCAACACACGAATTAGTTATTACTCCAAAGGCGCTGTCGTTGCGTTTTTACTGGATGCCAAAATTCGCAAAATCACTCGCGGCAAGAAAAGCCTCGATGATGTAATGCGAAAAATGTACAAAGAGTTTTCAAAATCGGGCTATACCACCGAAGACTTTCGAAGCACCGTTGCAGACGTAGCTGGCAAAGATCTTTCCGAGTGGTTTACGTCCGCCATCGATTCAACGGACGAGCTTGACTATTCCGACATCGAATATCTTGGCGTCGCCGAGCCTAACAAGAAAGCGGCTCCAGCCAGGCCGTCCGAATCGAAACCAATAACCAATCCGAAGGCTTCTGATAAAAAAGAATCGGAGAAAAAAGCAACTGCCGAGTCATCGAACAAAGAAGACGCGAAAGGAAACGACAAACCAGCCCGTAAAAAGAAAAAAGGCCGGAACTCGAAAAAGGATGCTGAGAAGAACGAAAAAGACTCAGATGGGAAAGGTTCAGACGAAAAAGACTCCAAGAAGTCTGAAGCCAAAAAGCCTGAGCACAAAACTTCTGAAACCGAAAAGCCTGCGACAAAGGATAAAAAAGAAAGCTCGAACGCGTCTGCCGCCGAATTAAAAACTGCGATGCAAAGGATGATGGGACTTCGTTCAAGCGCAAACAAAACCCCGCCCAAGCCACGCCCATGGATCGGCTTGAGCACTTCCAGTTCCGACGGCAAGGTTACCGTCTCAAGCGTCAAACCAGAATCGCCCGCGCACGATGCAGGCCTGAACATTGACGACGAGATCATCGCTCTCAACGGTTATCGCATTACAGGCAGTGTTGACTCCAGGCTTCGCCAATACGAAGTTGACGAAGAGATCGAACTTCTGATTTCGCGGCGAGGTAAACTCATGCCAATCGAAGTTACCATCGGAAGTTCGGTGTCCGAAAGCTGGAGGCTGAAGTTTATTTCCAAGCCAACCAAAACGCAGCTTCGCAATCGTTCGCAGTGGCTTGGTGAAAAGAAGAA
>CAZQQR010000346.1:0-5256 GCA_964595515.1 uncultured Pirellulaceae bacterium | reverse complement strand
TGAAACTCTGCGAAGCAGTTCACCTACAGATACTTCGCCAGTGGTCCGCCTTTGGCAGCGAGTGCGTCCACTCGTTTGGTGATTTCAGGATCTTCGATCAGAGGCGGAGCGTGATGGGGCTTGATGCGTGCATCAATCACGAGACTACCGCGACAACCCCAATGCTTTTGGTCAACGAAGGCTCCGATGCCTTGAATGTCAGCGGCGGGGTTACTACGAGTAAACGTTGTCCACAAGAAATTGTTGAGTGTCCGCGCGGTGAATTCACTGTCGTCTACGATCAGAACGAGAGGAAAACGATTAATGTCGTTTTGCAATCCTAAACTGGAGCAAAAATCTTGGATCGCCGGATCGCTGCGGCCACTCGACGAAAATTTAGGGCCTTCGACTGCCAATACGCCAGGCATACAAACATTCGGATTGCGATAGCCTTCGGGCAAAGTGCAGTTGGCGGTGACTTCTGTTGGTAAGTCTCGAATTGGGGGGCCGACAGCCGCGATGACAACCTTGGAGCCTTGGTTGAATCCACTTCCAGAATAGTCAAGCGTATCGATCGTGGTCTTGGTTTGAAAATGTAAGTCTCTTGCCCAATCAACACGCTCCAGCATGCGCACGAAAAATGACTGGATGTCGTTCACGTTCAAATTCGGATCGCAGGCTTCGTCGATGATCCAGAGATATTTGGCAAGACTCATTTGCCCCTGGCCCAAAACTGCATTGGCTTGGGTGAGCAATTCCTGAGGCTGGTTGGTTACCTGATAGGGGACATAGCGTTCGCTTCCGATCGCCAGCAGCAAAGGATGGACGCCGGAAGCATCGACCGCGTTGACGGCTTTGATGCCGGGCAAGACGGTCGGGATGACCGGCCCCGTCAATTCATGAATCAGTTCGCCGAAAACGGTGTCTTCTTGCGGGGGCCGGCCGACAACGGTGAACGGCCAGATCGCGCCATCGCGGTGATAGACTTTTTCAACGTTCAAGACTGGAAACTCGTGCGCCAGACTGTAGTAACCAAGGTGGTCACCAAAAGGACCCTCTGGAAGTTGACGCGTTGGGTCGATCGTTCCGACGATGCAAAAATCTGCGTCCCCGTAAATCGATGCGGCCTGTGCCTGTTTGACCATGCGAATGCGATGGCCGGCAAGCGCCCCTGCAAACGTCAATTCCGACATGCCTTCGGGAAGAGGCATCACGGCGGCCACCGTCATGGCTGGATTACCACCGACGAACACATTTACTCGGAACGGTTTGTCAGCCTGAATTGCCGCCCTGTGGTGCACACCGATTCCGCGATGAATCTGATAGTGCATTCCAATTTCGCGATCGGTTTGATATTGGTTTCCCGATAGTTGAACGCGGTACATTCCCATGTTCGACTTATTGAGCCCCGGCTGACGAACGTCTTCCGAATAGACTTGTGGCAAAGTCACAAACGGTCCGCCATCATCAGGCCAGGATTTGAGTGCAGGTAACGCGCTAATCTGCGTCTGGTTCTTCATCACCGCGCCAGATCGAACAGATTTAGGTCGCATTTGGAGGGCGATGAAGGGAGCTTTCCAGTACTTCAGCGGATTCCGCATCGCTTCGGAAGGATCTACTTTTAGCTGAATCGCGCGCTGCACATTCTCAAACGTGTCTCGAAAAATGAAACGCGCCCGCTCCAGCGTTCCAAACAAATTCGAAGCCATCGGGAACTTACAATTCACGACATTGTTGAAGAGCAGGGCAGGGCCACCGGAAAGGTAGACCCTTCGCTGAATTTCTGCGGCTTCGAGATTGGCATCAATCGGCTCGTCGATTTGAATCATGTGGCCTGATTTGATCAAATCGTCTTTGCAATCGGAAAGGCTGCGGTAACCCATTAAGAATCGGCTTTTGACTTGGTGTTGGAAATTTGTTTAGCGGCTTTTGGTCAAAGTCTAACCGCTGTTAGTGTCAGAAAACAACTTCCGGTAGAGCCGCAGAATACGCGACGCTTTTTACGCAATGCTCGTTTCATGCGTAGTTTAACGACAATTTGCGAATGTCTTACAGAAGTTTTCGCGTAAACGCCAAGTGTCTATTCTTTTAACGCCGAAGATAGTTCACAATTTTCGATGGCACTCACGGTAGTGCGTAACATTGAGATCCTGTCTCAACCATTCCACACCAAACCTCAAGTGCTCTCCGCACTTACTTTGAAAAGGAAACTAATTATGGGCTTCGTCTCAGACTTCAAAGATTTCGCGTTAAAGGGAAATCTAATCGACATGGCAGTAGGTATCGTGATGGGTGGAGCCGTCGCGGCCATTGTCAAATCGTTCTTGGACAACATTATCACGCCGCTGATCGCCGCGGTTTTGCAAGTCCCTGATTTGTCCGGCTATACGATTCCAATTGGCGGTACCGTCGCAAAACTTAACGAGGCTGGCGAAGCGATTAAGAATTCTGCGGGCGAAGTGGTAATGGAATCGGCTTCGATAAAGATCGGAAACTTCATTCAGAATACGCTAGATTTCGTCATTCTGGCACTCGTTATTTTTATCGCGTTGAAGATCGTATCTAAGATGATGAAAAAAGCAGAGGAAAATGCTCCTCCATCAGACGAAGTTGTACTACTCACAGAGATTCGAGACTCACTAAAGAAATAGTGATTCGTAGTTAGAACCTAGACAGACTGGCAATTGAATGTTGCCGATTGGAAAACAGAGACGCGGTGGAAACATCGCGTCTTTTTCTATGCGCCTAGATGGGTTTAATTCGTTTGCCGACGATTAAGAATTGTCGCAGTGTAGCTCGAAAGCTTCCGAAGTTGATCGAGAAAATCCGGCCATCATTCGCAGGTCGTTTCCGACAACATCCAATGGAAAATCAGGCTCTTGGCTTACTCGTTGAAATTGACATTTAACAGAGTAGCGAGCCGTAAACCTAAGTCCGCGCCGGGAGCTTTTGCGCCTTCGAAGTTTAGTGAGTAGGAATGGTTTCACGGTGTTCTCCTCTGCGGTCTCGCAATGCTCATATTGGAGATACGTGTAAACCTCGTAAACGTCTACACAAATTCCTGCATCGGCCGGCGGTTGATCGCGAAACTGTACCAAGAGAATTAATAGTCGTCCATGATCGTTGGGCAGTTCTTCATTCAGATCCCGCTCATTCCGATTCCGATTTGGGGGTTCGCCGAATGAAAAGCGTCACCTTTCCTTCATTGTCACTGAGGCTTGTCCAGGAATCACGACATCGAACGAGTAGTTGGCCTTCTTGGTCGCCAACAAAAGTCCCTTTCTCACCGAGCTCAAACGGCTCACTCAGTTCAAAGTCGTTGTAGATGACGCCAATCAGTTTCCCTGTTCCATCGGCGTGTCCATCGACTGAAACTTCCTCGGTCGCCGCCGAGGTTCGCCATTTCCCTTGGACCACATAGTCGTAGGAAACTCCGCTGCGAGTTTGAAGCTTGGTGGCGTGCCAGCCATGATTTGCTTTGACCAGCTGTTTCACACGACCGTCGCTGGATAGGTTGGACGCTTTTGTTCGCCAATCCCAAACACAGAGATCAACCCGGTAACCGTTGCCAAAATTTTGTACAAACTGGTCGTACTCAAATGAGATTTTGTCAGCGACTTTTCCAAACGCCAGATCAAACGAGTCTTCTTTCTTGGCCATAATGTTGAGGCCAAGTTTTTTGAAACGTCGCGAGTAGTTTGGGTTGTTGGCAAGCAAATGACAAAGCGCCCATCGCCAAGCGTAGGCCTGCCATGAGTCGCCGGTAATCTGACCGGCTGCAACAATCGCCGCCATTCGTTTTGGCTTTTCAGAATTCGTCAGGAAATCAATTACGACCGGATCAATGTTGACGGCCTTCTCTCCTGGTTTCCAATAGGCACCAATTTCAGCCATTCCTTCGGCGTACCAGACGGGACCTGCAGAGCCAAATGTCAGCGCGCAGAATGCGTGGACTGCTTCGTGTTGAACGACAGCGTGTTTGTCACATGAGTAAACGACGGCTTTCACTTGACGACCATTGGACGCATAAATCGTCAGCCCTGCTGGCTCGGCAATTTTTGCTGCTCCGCGAGGGTCAAGCTGTCGGCCTTCCCATTTTCGCAAATCTCGAACCACATAGCACTCGATGGGAACCTTGGGGCGGGCGAGGTAGTAACCGCTAACCAGTCCATGCATCGTTTCAAGTTTTGAAAGCAGGATTGCAGCTTGGCGATCCGAGATGTCTGTGTAGAGAACAAAGTGCTTCGATCGAAGCTCTCGAATGTCGGCAGGCTCATCGGGAAGGTGGCTGAACTCTTGTTCCAATTTGCCATCATAAGTCGTTGTCAAATTCTCGCGGTCGGCAGCCAAAGCGACATCGATAGCCAGAATGACTTTGTCTCCCCCTTCAAAATGAAGCACCTTGGCAGACTCAACGATGTCTTTGGGACGAACCCGGTCAAGATGATCATCTGCAATGTTGAGCACGCAGTCTTCGGAGACCAGGAAAGTGATTCGTCCGTTGCGAGCCCATTTCGCTTTTTCAATTTGGAGTTCAAGTTTATTTTTCGTCAGATTTAGAACGCGTCCAACGACTTTGCATTTGCACTCGTCATGGTTGTTTTCTTTGCGTTCAAGAAAATCAGCCTGAAGTTTTTCTTCGGTGTCGCTCAACAGAACATCCATTGATTTGACTTCCGTTTTTGATTTCCCGTACACGTTGGTGGAGCCAAAGAACTGAACGACCATTCCCCGTTGAACCAGTTTGATCGGAATCGTACCTGCGACGCTGATTTCAGCTGGAACGCGGATGGGTTGCCCGTCGATCGAGATGGCTTCTTCGTCTTTGTTCTGAATTTTGTAAGAAACAACGGGCCCGTCAGCGGTTTTGATCGAGATTTTTCCGGGGATCGTACTGACGACTTGCCCAGAGATTTCTTCTCGCTTGGTGACTTTTTGCGCATCTAATAACGCGGCAAAGTTCAAACTGATGAAGAAGACCGTGACTACGATCAATATTTGAAAACTACGCATGGAAAGTGGTTTGGAAATGAGAGGTGGATTAGCTACGAATTACAGGTTGCTACTAATTAAGCGTCTCGTGATTGTGTGTTGGTTGTAGTTTGATTCGCAATACTCTGAATTCTATCTGATTAAACGACTATTGGACCAACCTTACTTTGGCCGCTGGCATTTCAATGATGTAAGTAGATGAGAAGCCCTTCAAATGAAGCCGTCCATCGCTCAAAAAGGGCGTCTGGAAGCTCAGAGTAACAATTCACCCTGGCGGCAATCGCC
>CAZQQR010000345.1:0-5286 GCA_964595515.1 uncultured Pirellulaceae bacterium | reverse complement strand
GACCTCGTAGACGGCTCGAAATGTAATATTGCCAAGCGTTAAAAGCTGGTTGGGAGCCAGCGGAGTTTCGCCATCAATTTTGGTGCTGTTAACAAACGTACCGTTGAGTGATCCGAGGTCTCGAACAAAGAGACGCCCCTCTTTCTCGAAAATCTCGGTATGCCGACGACTGACCAAGGCGTGGGGGACGGTCAAGGAAGCTTCTTTTCCACGACCGATGACTGTGGGAAGTTTCAAACGGACTTCTCCTGATTTGGCATCACCACCAACGACGACTAACTTTGCTTTAAGCATTCATTCCTCTCATTCCGATGACGAGCGATTAGAACAATCGCTCTGAAAACTGGTTACTGAGACCGCAAGCAATAAGATGCTTTGAAAATCAAACTCAATCATTTGAGTTTGGCGGAGAGCCCGTCGAAGATTAAAAGTTGCGTGAAAACAGCAGGGATTTGGCTCTAAAGCTGCAGACAGTCTAGAGAAAAAGCCGAAATGAATCAAACAAATTGCTGGTAAACAGTATTGGCTGAACGGGAAAGATCGCACTTGCGGCCTCGTTTTTCCGACGTATAATCCGAGTCTGCGGATTGGGCGAATTTGTCCAGCTTGCGGGTGTAGCTCAGTGGCTAGAGCGTCACGTTGCCAACGTGAATGTCGTCGGTTCGAATCCGATCACCCGCTCTTTCTTTATTCTGACAGCACGTTTGGTGCTCTTCTCTTGGGGTTTGCTTGCCCCTCATCAGGGTTTCTAGAATTCCCCTGGTTTCAGCGGACACCAGTAATTCCTATTTACGTTGATTACTGCGGTTTCGTCATTTATCGCCCTGTCAACGGCAGTCCATTTGGCTACAATGTCGGACTTCAAAATACAGAGAATTTGAGGGATCACTCGACCCGATAAAACGAGTCGAACTCAGCGTCCATTGCAGGAAAAAGAAGTGAATACCGAAACCGAAGTCGCTCCAGAAGAACAACCAAAACTAAATCAGTCTGTTGACGTCAAAGAGACCAGCGCTTGCGAAAGACACGTCACCGTCACGGTCCCGCGAACCGACATCGAACGTTACTTTGCAAAGCAGTTTGATGAACTGGTTCCCAAGGCAGAGATCCCTGGCTTTCGAGTCGGCAAAGCGCCGCGTCAGTTGGTTGAGAAAAAGTTCCGCAAGCAGCTGGCTAGCCAGGTCAAAGGCACGCTGTTGATGGACAGTCTCTCGCAGGTAAGCGATAGCGAAGAGTTTTCTGCGATCAGCGAACCAGACCTAGATTTTGAACAAGTCAACATTCCCGACGATGGTGATATGACTTATGAGTTCAACATCGAAGTTCGACCAGAGTTTGATTTGCCAAAATGGAAAGGTCTGAGCCTGGAGCGACCCGAACGAGAATTCACTGACGGTGATATTCAGGAGTATATCGGAACGCTTGCCGGTCAGTTTTCTGACCTCGTGCCAGTTGATGAACCCGTTGAGAAAAATGACTATGTCGTTTGCAACATCACAGGTGTTCACGGTGGGAAAGAAATCAGCGAGTTCAAAGAGCAAACCATCCAAGTCAAACCAACGCTCAGCCTTTCAGACTCAACGATCGAAGGTTTTGATAAACTGATGATCGGCGCCAAGGCAGAAGAAACCAAGACTGTCGAAGTCGAAATTAGCGAGCATGCAGAGAACGAAGATCTTCGCGGCGAAAAAGTCGAGTTGAAAATCGAAATCCTGGACGTCAAGCGAATCGAAAGCAAAGAGTCAGGCGAGATCGCTGAAAAGCTTGGTCTTGATTCAACGGACAAGCTTGAAGATTTGGTTCGAACTTCGATGGAAGAGCGGCTTCAATACGCTCAGCGACAGACAATTCGCGACCAAATCAGCAAAGTTCTGACCGAAGCAGCAACGTGGGAGCTTCCTCCTGATCTTCTTCGCCGACAATCAGGACGCGAGCTTGATCGTTCCGTAATGGAAATGCGTTCCAGTGGATTTTCTGAGCAAGAGATCGTGGCTCGTGAAAATACGCTTCGTAAAAACATTCTTGAGCGAACTGAAGTTCTTTTGAAAGAGCACTTTATTCTTGAGCGAATCGCAGAAGAAGAGAATGTCGAAGACGAACCAGCCGATTACGAGTTGGAAATCGCTCGAATTGCGATGCAACAGAATGATTCTCCTCGTCGTGTTCGGGCCCGGCTTGAGCGAAGCGGTCAAATGGATTCGCTGCGAAACATGATCATCGAGCGTAAAGTCATCGAATTGATCACTGAAGCAGCCAGCTTCAAAGGCACCGAATATTCGGCCAACGAAGGTGGGGACGCTGCCGCACTCAACTTCTTTGCCGCGGGCCGAAAAGGACAAATTCCTGAGGCCAAATACGACGGTGGCGAAGCCGAGCCAATCCCAGGAATGAAGCCAGAACGCGACTAGTCGTGACTTGCGGATGCACATTGTCCGGCTGAAAACTTGAACTCTTAATGCGATCGAAAACTCGATCGCATTTTTTTGTACACAATTTTTCTCGATTTCGTCGAGATCGCGTGACAACAAGACGTCGTCAAGGAGCTTTTGCCGACGAACCATTGATCCCATCCAAGCCATTTATATAAGTGTCCCCTGCGATAGCCATACTGGATCCGACGCAATCCAATGGAGTTACTAAAACAGGCAAAACGAAGACTTCCATTTCACGCAAGCTCGTCAAAGCAACCATTTTCAATCAAAACAAGCATGTTTGTCTGGTTCCTGTGCTGATCTCGAAACAACACCGACTAACAACATCCTCAGAGTGTCCAGCGCAATGGAATCCCGTCTTGTCTCAGTTTTGCAATCTCGATAGCTTTAATGAAACGGCAGATGAATCTCAGGGAGCATGGTAGTCACACTCCCAACAGAACACGTTCATAAGGATCTTGTCTTGAACGACAACTCAAATTTCATTCGCGGAGTCATGCGCGATCCCATGTCAGAAATCCAAAACTCGTATTCGTCAGCTTCATACCAACGTCAGCGGCAAATGACGCTTGGTGATTTGTTGCTCGAAAATCGAATCGTCTTTTTGCAAGGCGAGATTCATACCGGCAACGCCAACGAGCTGGTCATGAAACTCCTTTATCTACAAAGCGAAAACAAAAAGAAGCCGATCAATTTTTACCTTAACTCGCCCGGCGGCGACGTGGTTGCCACCATGGCGATTTACGACGTCATGCAAATCATGACCTGTCCTGTCGCAACGTTTTGCGTTGGACAGGCAGCCAGTGGAGCCGCGGTTCTGCTTGCTGGCGGCACCAAGGGAAAACGATTTTGTCTTCCTCACTCGCGCGTCATGATCCACCAGCCGTATGGCGGCGTCAGTGGTCAGGTCAGCGATATTGAAATTCAAGCGGACGAGATTCTTCGAAACCGTTCTGTTCTCAATGAGATCCTGGCAAAGCATACCGGCAAAACCGTCGAACAAATCGCAAAAGACACCGATCGCGATTTCTTCCTGACCGCCGAACAATCCAAAGAATACGGCTTGGTCGATGAAATTTCGATTCGCCAAACCGTCGAAGACGACGATTAGATCCCGTCATTCGTGGGTCCTGCACGGATTCAATCAATCGCTCAAACTACTTTCAAATCAACGGTCAATCGGAGTTATCATTCATGCCATACGTTCCTTACGTGGTCGACAACACGGGTCGCGAAGAACGAGTTTACGACATCTACAGTCGCTTGTTAAAAGACCGAATCATCTTTTTGGGTCAACAAGTCACTGCCGACTTAGCTAATTCGCTGGTCGCGCAAATGCTCTTTCTCGACGCTGAAGATTCAAAAAAAGACATCCATTTGTACATCAACTCGCCAGGTGGTTCGGTAACCGCTGGATTGGCGATCTACGATACGATGCAGTTCATCTCTTGTGATGTCGCAACGTATTGCATTGGTCAAGCGGCTTCGATGGGCGCGATGCTGCTCACTGCTGGTGCTGCCGGCAAACGATACGCGCTACCCAATGCGAGCATCATGATTCACCAACCGCTTGCAGGTATGCAAGGAACGGCAGAGGAAATCATGATCCACCGGGCGGAGCTTCGCCGGGTCAAAGATCGACTGAATAACTTGCAAGTCAAACACACTGGCAAGACGCTTGACGAAATTGAAGCCAACACTGATCGAGATAATTTCATGACGGCTGACGAAGCCCAAGAATTCAATCTGATCGACCGCGTGGTTTCAAGTCTCAGCGAAACACAGTAGAAACTCTGAAAGTTTTGCATTAGCAATTTAAAACTCACGTCACTCATGGCCGGTATCCCCGGCCATTTTTTGATCCAAATTGATCCACATCCCAATCGTTAAAACGTAATCGTAAAAACGCAATCGTAAAAAAGAGGCTACACCATGAATCTTCCGCACGACTACACCGTCCAAGCCAATGCCAAATCAGAGGGCTTGATTGACCTAAGCGCCAATGGTCTACCTGGAATTCAATCGGAACCTCCCACGGAATTTGGCGGATCGGGAAACCACTGGTCACCAGAAGATCTATTGGTTGGAGCAGTGGCTGATTGTTTCGCACTGTCATTTCGGGCGATCGCGATGGCTTCCAAATTTAGCTGGAACGAGCTTGAATGTTCCGCTAGCGGTACGCTCGACAAAGTCGAACGCGCGATCCAGTTTACGGCGCTAAAAATCAGTGCCAAGCTAACCATTCCGGCAGACGCCGATGAAGACCGAGCCAAACGACTGCTCGAAAAAGCAGAGCAAGCCTGCTTCATCACAAACTCGCTTAAGGCCGATCCGCATTTGGAAATCGAAATCACAAAGGCATAGGGTGATGAGCGCAGCGGAGTCGAGGTACCCACCGATGACTTTCGTCGTCACGATTGGCGAGAATTTCTCGGCGGGATTGATTGAACCCGAATAAATCGCCAACCATGGAGCTGGTGTTTTTACTGCGCCCAGAACTCTTGACGGGTTCCGCCACAAGAAGAACGCGACGAATTGGAATACTAGCAGCCCGCTAGCAATAGTGGGTTTTCTTATTGGCATTGCTGCAAACGGCATATTTTTTCTAAAGACTTCCTTGGATTTAACTTCAAGGACCCCATCCAATGCGACTTTCGCTTTTGGTTATCTCGATTTGCCTGTTTGCCCTCGGCTGCAACTCCGACCCACGTTGTCGACGTGAGACGGCTTTGTTGCGTTCTGAAATTCTCGATCTCGAAGATAAATATTATCTTTTGAAATCGAAATACGAAGCCACAACAGGTTACAACGCATCCGATCAAATGTACGGCGAGCCGTATTACTCCGATGGCCA
>CAZQQR010000344.1:0-5378 GCA_964595515.1 uncultured Pirellulaceae bacterium | reverse complement strand
TCATCCGTTTCCCACAACTCGCACAGATCTTTGATGGCAGGTTTTCTTTTTTCATTTTTCGCTCTCTCATAGCTTCCACTGGAAACAGAAAACCCTAATCAGTTGGCAACATCGTCCACAATTCCGGACGTCCGACATTGCAGTGAACTGACCGCGAAAGAAAACCGAGACAGGCCCAAGAGAAAAACAACGTCGTCCTTGCGACATTCCAGGCTGCTAACCCGCCTACTGGCTCGGTCCTGTTTCGGCTGGTGACATTCGGAACAGGATGAAAAATAGCCTCGATGAATTGTGGCCGCTCGGGCTCTCCGTCTTGTAGCTGATCCATCGTAAATGCTGCAGAGCGGATTAACTCTGACGGCATTCCTTGCTTTGTCAGTTGCTGATCGATCTTGAGCGATGCATTGCGACTGAGAGTTGGAAGCGTTAACAGTCCAAGGAATGACCAGAGCGTAAATCCGCAAACGGTCGTGACCAGCCCGGCCACCGATACCAACTCGGCTCCCGGAATCAAACTGCAAAGCAAAAACCCACATGCATTCCAGACAAATGCGAACAGTAGTCCCGTGGTGTAGCTTCCACTGTTGATCGCCACCGCTCGGCGTGCGATGGCCGCTGCAAGTTGCTCTCGGTCGAACGAAAGCCATGCTTCGGGAATTACGATCTGAGCGTGCTTTCCAAATCCAATGATCCCGCCCGTAAACCCTATGTCATTATGTTTCACTACCACGGTTTTAGGGACGAACGTTTGCCAAGTCTGAATGGTGTCGATCGCGTCCTGGATCTTTTCATCCGACTCGATGTCTTTTGATTCGCGACTGAGCACGAATCGATTTCGAACGACGAAACAAGTTACGATCCCAACGCTGATCAGAGCAGCGCCTCCGAAAATCCCAAACGCTTGACTGGTAATGACAATCAGCGATCCGAAAATCACAAATAGGAGCGATTGCGAAAACGCCGCCGTGACGTAGCCGCGTAGCCATTCACCTAGCTTCTGGTCTGATTTTTGATACTTCGCCGGCAACAGATAGCCACCGAGGAAATCCAGCGGAGCAAGCCATAGCATAAACAGCCCTGCAACGGTGCAAAGCTGCAACAGTTCACCAACCCCAAACATCTGGCCGGTGGAAAAATACTGACTTGGCAATCCGATGGCCCACGCGAATGCCGCAATCGAGACTACCGAACCGACGCCTGAAATCCCCAACCAGAGTCTTGCTCGGGCGTATGTCATTGTTGTCCTCTTATCTATCACTTTCTCGGATTCCGTGCTCCGTTAACCGCAGTTTTGGGTAGCGGGCAACTCGATCCAGGCATTCCCAACTAGATCAGCTTGAGGGATGCGCCGATTCGTTGGGGATTGTTTGAGTTCTACCTGTTCTCCCAATTGCAGGACGATTTTGTAGGCTGTTTGCATGACCGTTGTGGAAATCGGTCGATTGCGGTTAACTGAAAATGCTGGTAAGTGTGCTTGATCAACTCGACCAGGTTTGAAAACTCGGCGATTTGAGACCCTATTTACGAACTTCCGCAGCCTGATCCCGAAAGCAAAAATTGGCAACCGAAAACGCAACCCAGATTTTGCTGACTGGCGCGACAGGCTACGTGGGCGGTCGTTTGTTACCTCTGCTATTGGCAAAAGGCCACCGTGTACGCTGCTTGACGCGGCGAAGTTCCAGCGAAGTCAACTTCGACCCGAGTCGCGTCGAAGTCGCACTGGGCAACGCTCTCGATTTCGAATCTCTCAAGGCAGCTTTGGCCAATGTCGAAACTGCTTATTACTTCATTCATTCGATGGGAGACAACGAAGACTTTGAGCAAACGGATCGGCGAGCGGCGGAGAATTTTGCGAAAGCCTGCTCTCAGCAAGGCGTCAAACGAATCATCTACTTGGGTGGGCTTGGCGATCCATCGGATGAGCTGTCGAAACATCTTCGCAGCCGCCAAGAGATCGGTAACATCTTGCGGACTTCCACCGCATCGGTCATCGAATTTCAGGCTTCGATCATTATCGGATCCGGCAGCCTTTCGTTTGAGATGATTCGCGCGTTGGTTGAGCGACTGCCCGTTATGATTTGCCCAAAATGGGTGCGTGTTCTGGCTCAGCCCATTTCAATCGAAGACGTACTTGGATATTTGGTCGAAGCGCTGGACCATCCGCTGGGTAGTTCCGAGCTTTATGAGATCGGTGGGCCGGAACAAGTTTCCTACGGCGAGATCATGCAGCGTTACGCCAAACAACGCGGGCTTAAACGGTACATGATCCCAGTCCCATTTTTGACTCCGTATCTTTCAAGTTTGTGGCTTGGGTTGGTGACGCCGCTGTATTCGCGCGTCGGCAGGAAATTGGTTGACAGCCTTCGCAACTCCACCTTGGTCAGCAACAACAAAGCAATCGAGGCTTTTTCTATTGATCCCCGGTCTGTCGAAAAGTCGATCGCACGAGCGTTGATTTACGAAGACAAGGAGTTTGCTGAAACACGCTGGTCGGATGCGTTCTCGGCTGGCGGAGATGAAAAGTCTTGGGGCGGTGTTCGTTTTGGATCAAGATTGGTTGATTCTCGAACGAGAAGAGTTGACCTGAAAGCGCATGAGGCCTTCGATCCAATTCGAAAAATCGGCGGCAAGACCGGTTGGTACTACGGCAACTGGCTTTGGAAGATTCGTGGGTTTCTGGATTTGCTCGTCGGAGGTGTTGGTGTGCGGCGTGGCCGTCGAGACCCCAACAATATTCGTGTCGGCGACACATTAGATTTTTGGCGCGTTGAACAAATCGTCGACAACAAAATTTTGCGTTTGGCTGCCGAGATGAAGGTACCGGGACGAGCTTGGTTGGAATTCGAAGTCACCGAAAAAGACGGAGTCAGCACCGTTCGACAAACCGCAATTTTCGATCCCGTTGGTCTGTTCGGTATCATCTATTGGTATTCGCTTTTCCCTCTTCACGAATTTGTGTTTCGAGGGATGCTGAGAAATATTTGTCGTGCGGCTGAGCAAACCGCCAGCGAATAAGTTGACATGCACCATTGGCCGATGTGATCGTGCTGGATCGTAATCTCATTGTCGTTGAGACATTTCTATCAAATGGCAAAAAGGTTTGGCAAACGTCGCTACCACAAATTCATGCCTGCGGGGAATGCAATAGCTCGCAGCGCAACGTAAGCCGTCCTGGACAGCCTCAAAACCAAATCTGGAATCGGGAAGAAAAAGCGCCAAAATCAGGCACATGGGTGGTTAATAGCGAGAGAAATCCAATAAACGCTTGTTAGTAACCGTCATGTAAACGCCAACTTCATTTGAGGATCTAGTATGACCACACCATTTGATCGCCGTCGTTTCCTGCGTGGAACGTCATGGCGACAGCACTGGGATTATGAAAAAGCTACAGGCTTAGGTAGTAAGGGCTTAGCGCTGTCAGGAACTGGAGCAGTAGGGCTTAGACTTGTTAGGAATCAGTTTCGTGAGTCGAGGTCAAAAGCTGGGTTATTCACTTCGGAATCAGCAATGGCGTTATGGAAAATGGCCAGATCGCGAAGAGCTTTATGATCTCAAGAACGATCCCGATGAAAAACAGAACTTGGCCGGCAATCCCGAAGTTGAGGATCGGTTGAACGAGTTTCGCGCGTTGCTGGAGGATAAACAAAAACAGGCGACAGCCGGTCGACGAGCAACAACTGTTAGGTAATGTCACATCGTTTTTTTGCATTCACGACTTCGGATACATACGAGCTCGAAAACACAATGAAACCACTTCTATCAGCCAACCGACTTATTGCCATAGGAATTGCTGTTCTTTGTAGTTCCTGCTTGATCGTTGATTGCAAAGCACAAACACCGCTGCGTCCCAACATCATCGTGTTCCTGGTTGATGACTATGACAAGCCCGAAACGAGCCCTTACGGCGGAAAGGTCCTGACGCCTAATCTGGATCGACTTGCCAACGAGGGCATGATGTTACACAACGCTCATGTCACCAGCACCGTTTGCACTCCTTCGCGATACACCTATCTGACTGGTCGTTACGCAAGCGCGTCGACATCCGAAGCATTCATGCACGAATTCCCCGCCGGTCACCAAACGTTGCCGGCATTCAATATGGGCTTGGAAACAGACAATCGAAACGTGGGCCAAGTGCTTACCGATGCGGGATATGTCACTGGGTATGTTGGCAAATACCACGTTCATGATGGCGAAGAAATAGAAGGCCTGACGCCGATCGCCAAAAATGCAAAGTTTTCAGAAGAACTCAACCGCGTGATGTTCGAAAACGAAAAGAAAGTTCGGGAGATCATCAAGCAGCGCGGATTCACTTGGGCAAAAAACGTTTACATGGGCAACATGAAAAATGCTTTCAAAGGCCACAATCCAGAATGGACGATCGAGGCGGCTCTGGAGTTTGTTCAGCAGCATAAAGATCAAACTTTTTACTTACACTGCTGCCCAACCCTTTTGCACGGACCCAATCGTGAATGGTACAGATCACTGACAGAAAAGGAATTGATGTCGGGCGAAGGGAAACTGGAAAAGCCTGTCGGTCTGATCGATCGTCAGTCTGTGCTTAAGCGGATCAAGGAAGCCGGTTTGACGGAGAACGAAATCGGGTACCTATGGATGGACGATACGCTTGGTCTGTTGTTGGACAAGTTGGATGAATTGAAAATCGCTGACAATACGATCGTCTTGTTTGTGTCCGACCACGGCTCAAACAAAAAAGGCTCAGTGTTCAAATCGCGCGGAACTGAAATTCCCTGTTTAGTACGTTGGCCCAAAGTCATCCCCGCCGGAACAGAAACAGATAGCCTGATCCAGAACACGGATTTTGCCGCGACCTGGTTTGACGTAGCCGGAGTTGAAGTGTCAGCCGACTACAGAATGGACGGAATCAGTATGCAGTCCGTTTTTCAGGACCCCAAGAATTCGATTCGAGATTTTGTTTACGCCGAACAAGGTCCGGCTCGGTCAATAAAAACCAAGGACTGGAGCTACACCGCGATTCGTTACACAGCGGATCAAGTCGAACTGACCAAAGGAGAACAAGCCGAACGTGGATTCAAATTACTGAGCGGTTTAAGCGGTGGGGTATCGCGAGCCGCTTTGCAACATCCAGGCGCTTTTGACTCAGATCAACTTTATGATTTGAGTGCCGATCCGAATGAGCAAGTCAATTTGGCGAACAAACCTGAACACGCGACGAGAGTTCAAACGATGCAAAAGATGCTGGTGGAAAGATTGAAAGGGTTTGACGGACGACCTTACGGCGAGTTCCTGCCCGGCGGAAATGCAGTGACTCGCAGTCAGACGCAGGCCGTTCTTGACATCCTGAAAACCAAATCAGGAACCGAGAAGAAGAAAAACAACCGGAAGAATCGCAAAAA